>CALUPA010000011.1 GCA_944322395.1 uncultured Phocaeicola sp. | reverse complement strand
TGAGCTGTATGCGGTGAAAGTCGCACGTACAGTTCTTAATGGGGAAAGCGGCAGCAATGCCGCCGACCTACATAACATATATAATATATGAATAACGGATTACTGGATACAAGCAAAGACCCAATGGGAAATGCTATATATGATTACTTCTGTAAAGGTCAGGCAGGAAGACTTAGAGTTTTTTCACCACAGTTTGATGAAGATGAAATACCGTTAGATACGCTCTTCCGCGAATATGATGAAATGCCGGAATTGGAGAGAAAGGCTCTTGATATGGCAGAAGGTAAAATCTTGGATGTAGGTGCAGGTAGCGGTTGTCATTCGGTTGCTTTGCAGGATATGGGTAAGGAAGTTGAAGCTATAGACATATCTCCGCTTTCTGTAAAAGTTATGGAAGAGAGTGGTATCAATGCGCGTTTGGTGAACTTATTTGATCCCTTGTTTGTGGGAGGATATGACACTATATTGATGTTGATGAACGGTTCAGGAATAATCGGTTCTTTGCAAAATATGGAAACTTTCTTCACACGTATGAAAGAACTGTTGAATCCGGGAGGATGTATCCTTATGGATTCGAGTGATTTGAAATATCTGTTTGAAGATGAGGATGGTAGTGTGATTATTGATTTGGCGGCCGATTATTATGGTGAGATAGAGTTCAATATGCAGTATAAACAGATAAAGGGCGAACCGTTTAAGTGGCTGTATATTGATTACGAAACTCTGAATTTTTATGCATCTCAGTATGGTTTTAAGACTGAGCTTGTATATAGCGGAGAGCATTACGATTATTTGGCGAAACTGACTATTGCCTTATAATTTTCATTAATATTTTTATTCCAGTTATACCCGTTAGGGTATAAAAAATAACAGCGAATACTAAATTATACCCTAAAAGGTATAATGAGTCGAATGTTTTATTATATTTGTACCCGAAAGGGTATAATTATGGAATACACAGTAATAGCAGATTTTGTAAAGGAGATGCGTCGTCAGTTTGGATTGACACAGGTGGATTTGGCTGACAAATCTGGAGTAGGGTTACGCTTTGTTCGTGATTTGGAACAGGGTAAACAGACCTTGCGTATGGATAAGGTAAATCAGGTGCTTAGTCTTTTCGGTCGTCAGGTGGGTCCGGTTGAGCTGAGCCTAAAATCAGGGGAGGATAAGTAATGAAACGCGCAAAAGTATTTTTTCATGACCGATTAGCTGGTAGATTGGTGGAAGACGAAAACGGATTCACTTTTACATACGACACTGACTATCTTAAGCTGCCAGATGCAGCCGCTGTCAGTCTGACACTTCCTCTTGGAGATAAGCCGTTTCACGATATGGTGCTGTTTCCGTTTTTTGACGGTCTGATACCAGAAGGCTGGTTGCTGGATATTGCAGAGAGGAGTTGGAAAATAAACCAGCGAGACCGTATGTCTCTTCTTTTGGCTTGTTGTAAGGACTGTATAGGAGCTGTAAGTGTAATACCCGACAACGAAATAGAGGAGGACAAGTTATGAGCAGATGCCTTTATTGTTATAAGGAATTAGGAGAAGGAATGCAGGATTTCCATCCTGCATGTGCCAAGAAGTTTTTCGGAACTCGTACTGCCCCTGAGCTGCCATATGTACGTGCCCAATTGGGAGACCTTGCCCGTCAGGTTGTACGTAGTCAGACAACTCTAACAGGCGTTCAGGCTAAGTTATCGCTCGATATTAACCGTGGCGGACGTAATGAACCGGACCGTTTTACAATAGTTGGTCTTTGGGGACGTTTCATTCTTAAACCTCAGACTCATTCATATCGTGCTTTGCCGGAATTGGAGGATGTTACCATGCATCTTGCTGAGGCTGTGAAGATAAATGTAGTTCCCCATAGTCTGATACGCTTCAGCGATGGAGAGCTGTGTTATATCACCCGTCGTATAGACCGCCAGCCTGATGGCCGTAAGATAGCCATGGAGGATATGTGTCAATTATCCGAAAGACTTACCGAATATAAATATAAGGGTTCGTATGAACAAATAGCCAAACTTATCCGTCGTTATTCTTCTGCGCCACAACTTGATGTAATAAATTTTTGGGAGATTGTAGTTTTCTGTTGGATAACCGGTAATGCCGATATGCATCTTAAAAACTTTTCTCTTTATAATCAGATTGGTGGATATATTCTTACACCAGCATACGATATGCTTTCTACAGCTTTGGTAATGCCTGAAGATACAGAGGAACTAGCCCTTACTCTTAATGGAAAGAAAAGCCGTTTGCGTAAGATTGACTTTTACAAGGCAATAACATCATCTGGTGTTGATGAAAAAGTAATTGAGAATTTGGCGCGTCGTTTTAGTCGTGCATTACCTAAGTGGTTTGAGTTAATCGATAATTCCTTCCTTCCGGATGACATGAAGAAACAGTATAAGCAACTAATATTGCGTAGAGTGGTAATGCTACGGTAAGTATTATAATTCCAATATTTTTTTGCGGTATTCTGTAGGGGTTACTCCAGTTATACCCTTGAAACATCTGTTGAAATGTACGGCTGACTCAAATCCGCATGCTATGCTTATTTCTGAAACGTTAAGGCGGTCGTCGGCCAGTAGTTTACAAGAGTACCCGATTCTCATGTCAGTGATATATTGTTTTAGCGTTTTTCCTGTATTGTCTTTGAAATATCTGCAAAATGCAGATGGATTCATGGCAGCGTATGATGATATCTCGTCTAATGTAATATTATCAGTATATTTCTTATTTATATATGCTATAACTTTCTCAATCTTTTTATTTTTGAATTCAGCAGGAACAGGATTGTAGTTTGGTGATGCAACAAATACTCTTTTTTTTATTAATGAAATTTCTTGCAACAATCTAAGGAAAAGTATTATCTGTTCCATACCTTCCACTACTGGAATTTGTTTAAGTAGTAATGATACTTCTGGTTTGTTTTTTACAGATATTTTAATACCTCGGTTTGATTCATTTAGTAGTGTGTTTATGTTTATGAATTGTACATAATGTGTAAATGAATATTGCATGAAGTCTTTCTCAAATTGTATTATTGTCCCATTAACTCTTAAATTATCGTCTTTATCATATTCTGGGGGATTTTTCATACAATGTGGAAGTGCCGATCCGAACAGTAATAGAGTTTCGTCTGAATAATCTATAATACTGTCACCTATTATACATTGCCCGTATCCTTTTTCTACGTACAGCATTTCGTATTCTCCGTGAAAATGCCACGGATAAGTAAATGATTTATAATCATAAGATCTTGCTTTTATAGGATTAGAGTCTGATATGTATAATTGTTCATTTAATATCTTCTTCATGTATATAATTAAGATTTGATTTAGATGCAAATATACGTAAATATCTTGCAAAGATATGTATATTCATGTATGTCTTTCTGTAGTATTTTTGCATTTAGAAAAATTTAAAACTTATATATATGAATAACATGTTTGATATTACCGGAAAAGTTGCTGTTGTGACAGGTGGTTCCGGTGTTTTGGGTAGCAATATAGCTGAAGGTTTGTTGAAGGCTGGAGCTAAAGTTATAATCATTGGTGCACATCAGGATAGAGTCGATTCAGCATTGGAGCGCTTGAAAACTGTAAGTGAAGATGTCGCAGGTACTGTATGCAATGTGCTTGATATCGAGAGCCTTCGCTCTGTAAAAGATACTGTCCTTTCAAAATGGGGACGTGTGGATTTCCTTATCAATGCTGCTGGCGGTAATATTCCTGGAGGTACACTTACTGTTGAGCAGAATATATTTGACATGAAGGTGGAAGATCTTAACAAAGTTGTTGATCTTAACCTTAATGGTACTGTTTATCCATGCCTTGTATTTGGTGAGATAATGGCAAAACAGCAGAGCGGTGTTATTGTGAATGTATCTTCAATGGCTGCTTACGAGTCAATAACTCGTGTACCCGGATATTCTATGGCAAAAAGTGCTGTTGAAAACTTCACTCGTTGGATGGCTCAGGAAATGGCTATCAAGTTCAGCGAAAAAATCCGTGTAAATGCTATTGCTCCTGGATTTTTTATCGGTAACCAAAATCGTGCTATATTGATTAATCCTGACGGTTCACTGACAGAACGTAGCAAGAAGGTTATTGCTAAAACTCCTATGAGAAGATTTGGAGATATTTCCGAATTAAATGGTGCTGTTCAGTTCCTTTGCAGTGATGCTGCAAGTTTTATAACTGGCGCAACATTGGCTATCGATGGTGGTTTCAGTGCATTCAGTGGAGTGTGATGTTATTTAAAAGTTTTAGATATAAATTCTAAGCATTATGATGGAAAAAACTTGGAGATGGTTTGGAAAGAAAGATAAAATAACTCTTTCCATGTTGCGTCAGATAGGAGTAGAAGGAATAGTAACAGCCTTGCATGATGTTCCAAACGGTGAAATATGGACAGTTGAGGCTATTAATGATTTAAAATCGTATATCGAATCATATGGCTTGAGATGGTCAGTAGTGGAAAGTCTTCCTGTGTGTGAAGCTATCAAATATGCGGGTCCTGAACGCGATCAGTTGATTGAAAACTATAAAGTCAGCCTTGCCAATTTGGGTAAGTGCGGTGTAAAGACAGTATGCTACAATTTCATGCCGGTTATTGACTGGGTGAGAACAGACTTGCAGCATCCTTGGGCTGACGGTACAAGCTCTTTGTACTACGACAGAGTACGTTTTGCATATTTTGACGTAAAGATTCTTCAGCGTGAAGGTGCAGAAAAAGATTACTCAGAAGAAGAACTCCGCAAAGTGGAGGAATTGGACAAGGTTATCACTGAAGCAGAGAAAGATGAGCTTATTGATGCTATCATCGTGAAGACTCAGGGATTCGTAAACGGTAATATTCGTGAAGGCGACAAGAATCCAGTAGCTATATTCAAACGTCTGCTTTCTCTTTATGAAGGAATAGACCGTGATGCATTGCGTGAGAATATGCGTTACTTCCTTGCCGCTGTAATGCCTGTATGTGAGGAATATGGTGTAAATATGTGTGTACACCCGGATGATCCTCCTTTCCAGATTCTTGGATTACCTCGTATAGTTACAAACGAGGAAGATATAGCATGGTTCCTCAATGCGGTTGATAATCCTCATAACGGATTGACTTTCTGTGCAGGCTCATTGAGTGCTGGTGAACATAACGATACACGCGAATTGGCCAAGAAGTTTGCTAAACGTACACACTTCGTTCATTTGCGTAGTACAGCGGCTATGCCTGACGGTAACTTCATCGAAAGTACACATCTTACAGGACGCGGACATCTGATTGACCTCATAAGAATATTTGAAAAGGAAAATCCGGGATTGCCTATGCGCGTTGACCACGGACGCATGATGCTTGGCGATGAAGACAAGGGTTACAATGCAGGATATTCATTCCACGGACGTATGCTTGCTCTTGGACAGGTGGAAGGCATGATGGCTGTAGTAGATGATGAATTGAAAAACGGTATACTATAAACAATTAATGAGTACAATTAAGGGCGTGTATGGCTCAATAACCTGCACGCCCTTTTAATTTTAAAATCTGATTTTTCTTTATAACCATGAATTCACAAGATAATAGAATGAAAATGACGAATTATCGCTGGACGATATGTCTTATGCTTTTTATCGCTACAACGATAAACTATATGGACAGACAAGTCCTTTCTCTCACATGGAAGGACTTTATAGCTCCGGAATTTAACTGGACTGATGCCAACTATGGAACGATAGCCGGTTTCTTCTCAATACTTTATTCCGTAAGTATGCTTTTCGTGGGAAAGTTTGTTGATAAGATAGGAACCAAGAAAGGATACTTGTGGGCCATAGGTATATGGTCTGTAGGTGCCTGTCTCCACACTTTCTGTGGAATAGTTACAGCCGGAATATCTACAGGTACATGGGCTTTCACTTTCGAAGGTGCGCGTGAGGCTATTGAGGCTGCCGAAACAGCTGGTACAGTGATATGGAGTGTATCGACAGTAAGTATATGGCTTTTCCTTGCTGCACGTTCTATATTGGCAGTTGGAGAGTCTGGTAACTTCCCTTGTGCCATAAAGGTGACTGCCGAGTATTTCCCTAAGAAAGATCGTGCTTTTGCAACAAGTGTGTTCAATGCGGGAGCGCAGCTTGGAGCCTTGCTTGCACCGTTTACTATTCCTGTCATTGCACGTTATATGGGATGGGAAATGTCGTTCCTTATCATCGGTGCTTTAGGTTTCTTCTGGATGGGATTCTGGGTGAGAATGTATGAAGCACCGTCTAAACATAAGAAAGTGAACAAGGCGGAGCTGGAATATATAGAACAGGACCGTACGGAAAACGAGAAACCTGTATCTGAAGAAAAGAAAGAAAAAGGTATAAGCCTATGGAAGTGTTTCACTTTCCGTCAGACTTGGGCTGTAATATTCGGTCGTTGTCTTCCTGACGGTGTGTGGTGGTTCTTCCTTTTCTGGGCACCTGCCTATGTGAAAGACGTTTACGGATATAGTTCAGACTCTACTATGGGTATGCTGCTTATCTTTACTCTTTATCTGATTTCAATGTTATCAATCATTGGTGGATATCTGCCTACAGTGTTTATCACACGCCTTGGCATGAATCCGTTTGCTGGACGTATGCGTGCTATGCTTATCTTCTCGCTTTTCCCACTCCTTGGGCTCTTTGCACAGCCATTGGGCAATATATCCTGTTGGTTCCCTATCATAATAATCGGTATAATAGGTGCAGCACATCAGAGTTGGAGTGCCAATACATATACGGTGGTGAGCGATATGTTTCCTAAATCGGCTGTAGCAACAGTAACAGGTATCGGTGGTATGGCAGGTGGTATCGGTAGCTTGCTGTTCAATCAGGGTTCAGGTATATTGTTTACTTATTCAAAGGAGACAAATATGGCTTTCATGGGATTCGAAGGTATACATGCCGGTTATATGATAGTTTTCCTTATAGCTTCTGTAGCTTATCTGTTCAGCTGGATAATGATAAAGATTCTTGTTCCGAAATATAAGATAATTGAAATTTGATAATTGATTAATATGAAAGATTTTATTAACGAAGATTTTCTTTTGCAGAGTGATGTGGCAAAGATGTTATATCATGAACATGCAGAAAAGATGCCTATCATAGACTATCACTGTCATCTCAATCCAAAGATGATAGCAGATGATTATAAGTTCAGTTCCATTACAGAAATATGGCTTGGTGGTGATCATTATAAATGGCGTGCCATGCGTGCCAATGGTGTAGATGAAAAGTTTATCACCGGTAAGGATACTTCTGATTGGGAAAAATTTGAGAAATGGGCTGAAACAGTTCCATATACATTGCGTAATCCCCTTTATCATTGGACTCATCTTGAACTGAAAACAGCTTTTGGTATAGGTGAAACATTGAATCCTGCATCGGCAAAAAGAATATATGATAAATGTAATGAACTTCTTGCTACATCTGAATATTCGGCTCGTGGACTGATGAGAAGATATAACGTTGAGTCGGTATGTACTACTGATGATCCGATAGATACACTTGAGTATCATAAGGCGATAGCCGATTCTGGCTTCGAAGTTAAGGTTCTTCCTACTTGGAGACCAGACAAGGCTATGAACATCACTACAGCAGCAGAATACAGAGTATATCTGGAAAAACTTTCACAGGCTAGTGGTGTAACAATTTCAAAGTTTGACGATTTGGTTGAGGCTTTGAAAGTGCGTCATAAGTATTTTGCTGACCATGGATGTAAACTTGCCGACCACGGGCTTGCAGATATACCTGCTGAAGATTATACTATGGCAGAAATTTCGGCAATTTTTGATAAAGTATATGGAGGTAGTGAACTGACAAAGGAAGAAAAAACAAAATACCAGACAGCTCTGTTGGTTATCCTTTCTGAAATGAATGCCGAAGCTGGATGGACACAACAGTATCATTACGGACCGTTGCGTAACACCAATTCAAGAATGATGGCTAAACTTGGTCCTGACACTGGTTTTGATACAATAGGTGATTTCAGATGTGCTGAGGCTATGGTAAAGATTTTCGACCGTCTGAACTCAGAAGGGAAATTAGCCAAAACTATTATATATAATATAAATCCTTCGGAGAATGATATGGTGGCTGCAATGATAGCAAACTACCAGGATGGAAGTGTTCCTGGCAAGATGCAGTTTGGCTCTGGCTGGTGGTTCAACGATCAGATGGGAGGTATGCTCCGTCAGATGAATGCTTTGTCAGAACAGGGATTGTTGAGCCGTTTTGTAGGTATGCTTACCGACTCACGTTCATTCCTTTCATATCCTCGTCATGAATATTTCCGCAGAATATTATGTAATATGATTGGTAATGACGTTGTTAGCGGAATACTTCCAGAATCTGAGATGGGAAGAATAAAAGGTATGATTGAAGATATCTGCTATTGTAATGCCAAGAGTTATCTTAATCTTTAAGAGATAATATAAAAAGAACAGCCGCCTTTATTATCCGGAATCTCCGGTGATATGGCGGCTGTTCTTTTATGAGTTATTATTGGTGTGTTCTGGTTTATTAAGCGTTTTTAGCCTTGAAAGCCAATGCGTACATACGCATCTGTTTCACCATAGCAAGAAGTCCGTTGCTTCGTGTAGGTGAAAGATGTTCTTTCAGTCCAATCTTTTCGATGAAGTATAAGTCTGATTCCAATATCTCGTCAGGAGTATGTCCTGACACAACTTTAATAAGCAGAGCAATGATTCCTTTTACTATCAGTGCGTCACTTTCTGCCTGAAATATGATTTTTCCGTCTTCCATGTCAGCTTGAAGCCATACGCGACTCTGGCAACCTTCAATAAGATTCTGGTCTGTCTTGTATTCCGGATTGAGTGGCTCCTGTTCGTTTCCCAAATCTATCAAAAGCTGGTACTTATCCATCCAGTCTTCAAAATCACTGAATTCTTCTATTACTTCGTCTTGAAGTTCGTTTATTGTTTTCATTGTTATTTCGCTTTTATATTATTTTTCGTTGTAAATCACTTGAAGTACGGTTTGACCTACGGCCTGTAAGGTGGCACGGTCTATATTCTCCATGTTATCGTCTATTGTATGCCATGTAGGATTGAATCCTGTATTGGTATTGGAGTCATAATGAATAATGTCTACACATGGTATCTGTCTGTATCGGTTCACGTAGATATGATCGTCGGTTATTTCTCCTCCTTTTTCCTTTATAAACATGTTTCCGTAGCCAAGTTCATGTGCTGCCTTCCATATTTTCTTCATTACATTATTGGCTGTACGCTGCGAATATCCTTCATAATAGAAAGTTGCATTCTTACCTCCAACCATGTCAAGAAGTATTCCGTATCGTGCCTTGTAGTTTGAAACATGAGGTATTCTGCCCCAATACTGTGAACCAAGACACCATGTGTCTGCCTTATAGTTACCTTGATAGAATTCAGGAATACCATAATCTTCGGCATCGAAGAAAGCTATGTCTATACCTATTGTGGGAGACTGTTTTTGAATCTGTCTGGCGATTTCTAGAAGTACGCCTACTCCACTGGCACCGTCATTGGCTCCGTCTATGGCTGTATGGTGGTATTTTTTCTCATCACTGTCCGCATATGGACGACTGTCCCAATGTGCAAACAATATAACTCTTTTCTTTGCTTCAGGATTGTATTCGCCAATTATGTTGCGTGCTTTAAGTAATGTTCCGTCATAAGCTACCAAGTCAGCATACTGATTATATACCTTTGCTCCAAAACGTTCTAATTCAGAAGCCAGATAATTACCACATTCTTTATGTGCTTTTGAGTTTGGGACACGAGGACCAAATTCAACTTGGGCCTTTACATAATTATATGCACTGTCGGCATTAAATACAGGAATCTGTATGTTACTGACTGATTCTTCTTTACTGATAGTTTTATCGCTTTTCTTGCTACTACATGCTGTAACAGATGCAGCGTAAATTAGTATTAGTGAGCCTGATAATATTTTTCCTAAAAAGTTCATTTTATGCAAATAATGTTTTTTGCAAAGGTAAATAGTTTTGTGCTATTAGCAAAATTATATTTTACTTAGCTGTGTCTTTAAGTCAGTTAAACTAATATAGTATTTGAGATTTGTTTTTTATTGTTTTTTTGAGAACTTTAGATAGTATATTATAATAATTGACAGTTGTATATTTATAGCATTATTTATTGAGTTTATTATGATGAAACGATATTTGTTTTTAATAGTTGTATTATTATTTTCAGTGGGATGCAGTAAATATACATTAGAAGATGGTAATGGTGAGAAGTTAAGTGTTTATTTTAAATTTCATAGTAATTCTAATGGTGATAATTTGGATATAAATTATCCCGTGAGAATTTTTTTTGTGGATGAAAATAAATCTAGTAGTACAGAATTTCATTTTGATGAAGGCGAAGCTCTTGTTGCTCCTATAGAAGAAGGGGAATATTCCATAAATGCTTTTATAGGTATGGATGACAATTTTACTTTGATTAATGATATATCAGGATATTCTGTTGTATCTATGAAAGATAAAGGAATATCAGATACACCTCTTATGTTTGCCCGTACAAATGTAACTCTTGATAAAAAGACTGAAATTAATTTTATTCCGACATATATTGTATCATCTATAGAAATTGAGTTTGATGATATACCTACGGATGTAAAAAAAATAAATATTGAAATTTCTCCAGTGAGTAGTGGATATGAAATTAATGGTGGGTATTCAGCCAGAACTGTGGAATCTGTTGTGGATTGTTATGAGATGAATGGTAAATGGGTGTCAGGACAGAAGTTTCTGTTTCCAATGGAAGGTAAAAAAACAATTATAACGGTTAATATAGATAATGGTGATGAAGTGAAAAATTATTCATATACATTACCTGATGGTATGGATCAAGGGAAACCTTATAGAATTATAGGTGGATATAATAAAGATGGTGAACTTGGAGTAAATGGAGATTTCCAGATAACAGGTTGGGATATGGAAGAAGAAATAATACTTGATTTTGAAAATGAAACATCTGATGATGGAGATAATAATTCCTCTAATAATGATGATGTTTATTTGGTCGACATGTTTCCTCCGGAGAATAGCATATGGGGGCCTTTTTATGTATGGAAAGTTATTGAACAGAATGCAAATGAAGTTTTAGTTACTTTAATTTCACCGGATCAATGGTTTAAAACATTTAAGGAAGGTGAGGCTGCGGAATTTCTTGAGGAATATGAAATAGATGAGATTTCTGGTTGGAATACTTTTTCAAGAGAAGAAGCAGAAGAGTTTTATAAGGAATTTTCGGAAGACCTTTATTCTCTGAATGTGCTGCTGGAAGAAAACGGGCATAATATTTTTTATACAGAAAATAGATATTTATGTGAAAATGGTGAATATGCTTTCAATATGTTTGGTGGTATCAATATCAGACCGGCTGGGTATACGGTGAAATATTATCTTAGGCCTGTTATTACCATAAAGTTAAGAAAAAAATAATATCAGTATTCAAAGAGATATTTCATATAAAAACAATAGCTTCCAATATGAGTGCTGACTATGTTGAATAAAGGTATGGTATATAATATTGTTTTCTTCTTTTTTTGATTTATTTATCTGATTTAAGTTGTATATTGTACACTTAATTGTATATTTGCACCATTATTTGTTAACTATAAAAATAATGGGAAACATGGGAAAATTGTGTTTATTGGGATTGATGCTTTGTGCATCAATAAGTGTAGAGGCTGTTTTACCTCAAAAAATTAAAACATTTCCAGTTAGTGAAGTCAGGCTGACTACAGGAGTTTTTAAAAAAGCAGAAAAATTGGACAAATGTTATCTTTTGGGACTTGATCCTGATAGATTATTAGCTCCTTATATGAAGGAAGCAGGTTTGTTGCCAAAGGCTGAAAATTATCCTAATTGGGAGAACACCGGATTAGATGGTCATATTGGAGGACATTATCTGTCCGCATTATCTTATATGTATGCTTCTACTGGAGATCAGGAAATAAAAGCCAGATTAGATTATTTTTTGTCTGAAATGAAACGTTGCCAAGATGCATCTGGTAATGGTTATTTGTGTGGAGTACCTGGTGGAAATGCAATTTGGAAGGAAATCAAAGATGGAAAGATTAATGCAAATCCTTTTGGATTAAATAATAGATGGGTACCTTTATATAATATACATAAGACTTACGCAGGATTGCGTGATGCGTACGTAGTTGCAGGAAAAGAAGAGGCCAGGGATATGCTCGTTGAACTTACAGATTGGATGATGAATCTTGTTTCAGGATTGAGCGATGAACAAATACAGGAAATGCTTAGAAGTGAACATGGCGGACTCAATGAAATTTTTGCAGATGTGTACTATATTACAGGAAATGAAAAATATCTTGAACTTGCAAAACGTTTTTCACATAGAGTAATCCTGAATCCTTTATTGGAAAAAAATGATGTTTTTACCGGATATCATGCAAATACTCAGATACCTAAAGTCATTGGATTTAAAAGAATAGCCGATTTGGATGATAACAATGACTGGAATGAAGCTTCTGAATTTTTCTGGAATACTGTTGTAAACAATAGAAGTGTTTCTATCGGTGGTAATAGTGTTAGGGAGCATTTCCACAAGTCAGATGATTTTTCAAGTATGATGACTAGTGAACAAGGTCCTGAAACCTGTAATACTTATAATATGCTAAGATTGACCAAGATGCTTTATCAGACATCAGGTAATACATCTTATATGGATTATTATGAGAGGGCCTTATATAATCATATTTTGTCCAGCCAAAATCCTGTACAAGGAGGGTTGGTTTACTTTACACCGATGCGTTCAGGACATTATAGAGTGTATTCGCAACCACAAAATTGTTTTTGGTGTTGTGTTGGTTCAGGTATGGAAAATCATGCCAAATATGGAGAAATGATATATGCCATGCGTAATAATGAGTTGGTAGTCAATCTGTTTATAGCTTCTGAACTTACTTGGAAAGAAACAGGTATGGTATTTACTCAAGAGACTTCTTTCCCTGAAAAAGAAAGTACAAAAATTATAGTAAATACGGAAAAATCTAAGAAGATGAAAATAAGTTTCCGTTGTCCTGAATGGATTGATAAAGACAAAGTTTCTTTTTTAGTTAACGGAAAGAATGTTGAGGTTGTTTTGAATGATGGATATTATACATTGGATAGAAAATGGGATGATGGGGATAAAATAGAGATGTCTTTACCTATGAATATTCGTACTGTGCAACTCCCTGATAAATCTTCTTATTACTCGTTTATGTATGGTCCTATTGTGTTGGCTGCTGATTTGGGTAAGGAAAGACTTGATGGACAATTTGCCGATGATAGTAGAGGTGGGCATATTGCGTCAGGTCCACAACTGCCTTTACAGGGAATTCCTGTGATAGTAGGTGATGAGGATAGTATTATTTCTAAGATTAAGAAAGTAAGCCCTGATAAACTTGAGTTTAAGCTTTATGGAACATATCCTTTGAGATATGAAGGTATGATACTGAAACCTTTCTATAAAACACATGAGTGCAGATATATGGTATATTGGGAGGTAGTATCTGATAAAGAATTGGCAAAAAGGCAAGAAGAGCTTGCTAAAGCAGAGGCGGAACGTATTAAGTTGGAGAAAATGACAGCTGATATGGTGGCTTGTGGCGAACAGCAGCCGGAGAGTGATCATTTTATAGAAATGGAAAATTCAGTAATAGGTAGTGAACAAGGTGTTCCGTGGCGTGAAACATGTGGATGGTTCACATATAAAATGAAGTCGAATGGTAAGCCTGTAAATGCCATAATGATTAATTCTTTTGTGGACTCATCAAGAAATGCAGTACTTTATGTCAATGGAATTAAAGTTGGGGATATTGATGGTAATATTACAAAGAATGTACTAAAACTTCCAAAGGAGTTATTGAAAGCTTCAGAATGGAATGTGAAAATAATGCGTGGAACGTCTGATGTGACACCTAAGTTCTGTTCTGTCAGATTGATTTTTGAATAAAAAATAAAACCGACCGTATTCATTTAAATATGGTGTATACGGTCGGTTATTTGTTTTATATTCTATTGTCAGCTCCCCACATCATTTTTTCTCTAAGTGTATTGAAAAAAGTGTGGTTTCTTCTCTTTACAATTTTTATAAAATGATTTGCTCTTTTTATTGTAAGTTTGGTCTCTTCATGACAGCTTTCACTTCTACCATCAACTGCTATTAGGAAATTATGGCTTCTGCTTCCTACTTCAAGCGTTATTTCCCAATCATCACGTATTACTATGGGGCGTACGTTTAAACTGTGTGGGGCAACTGCTGTGATACTGATTGTTCCGCTTTGAGGTACCATAATAGGACCACTTACACTTAAAGAATATCCGGTAGAACCTGTTGGGGTTGCAATAATAAGTCCGTCAGCCTGATATATGTTTAAAAGTTCATTATTTATGTATGCCTTAATTGTAATCATGGATGAACTGTCTCTTTTTAGGACTGCTATTTCGTTCAAGGCATAAGAGCAACCTTTTAAAATGTTATTTTCACATGTAAGTTTAAGTACCCTTCTAGGTTCTGCAATGAAATTTCCATTATAAATATCTTCAAATGTTTCTTCCATTTCATTAGGAGAAATAGCAGCTAGAAATCCCAATCTTCCTGTATTTATTCCTAAAATTGGTATTTCTTTTTCTCCTACTCTGCTGGCTGCTTTAAGGAATGTTCCGTCTCCGCCAATACTTAATACCATGTCGGCAGTGAAATCATTACCGTCAAATATCTGGAGGTCGCTTAAGTCTGTTTGAGTATGTATTCTTAGAAATTCATAAAATTCATGACTTATACATATTTCTGCATTTTTTTTACGAAGAATTTTGAGTAAATGAGTAACGTGGGCTGATTTGTGTTCTTGATATGTATTTCCAAAAATGGCAAATTTCATCTCCTTTTGCATAAAGTGTAGCTTGTTATCAATCTTTTTTAACCTGTATGTTAGTTGGTTTATGATAAAACCTACTAACTTTGCATTCTGATATGCAAAGATATAAAAATCATTCATTATGACCAAACTAAGCGTAAATATAAACAAAATAGCCACTTTGCGTAATGCACGTGGAGGTAATAATCCTGATGTAGAGAAGGTTGCATTGGATTGTGAGGCTTTCGGCGCCCAAGGTATTACTGTTCATCCGCGTCCAGATGAACGCCATATCAGACGTAGTGATGTATATGCATTGCGTCCGCTGTTGAAAACAGAGTTTAATATAGAAGGTTATCCTTCCCCTGATTTTATTGATCTGGTGCTTAAGGTGAAACCTCATCAGGTGACATTAGTTCCAGATGCTCCAGATCAGATAACCTCAAATGCAGGATGGGATACAAAAAGTAATTTGGAATTTTTGTCGGACCTGATGGACAGATTCGGAGAGGCAGGTGTAAGGACCTCGATATTTGTGGGTACTGACATAGAAATGATAGAATATGCTGCGCGTGCTGGAGCTGATAGGGTGGAGCTTTATACAGAACCGTATGCTTCCGGGTATAAAAAGAATCCGGACGAGGCTGTAGCTCCCTTTGTAGAGGCTGCAAAAGTTGTGCGTAGACTTGGTATGGGGCTTAATGCCGGACATGACCTAAGTCTGGAGAATCTTGAATTCTTCCATCGTAATATTCCATGGCTTGATGAAGTATCGATAGGTCATGCATTGGTATGTGATGCACTGTATCTAGGACTAAAGAAAACAATTGAAGAATACAGAAAATGCTTGGAATGAATCAACAGATAACCAACAACTAACATCTAACAACTAAAAATATCATGCAATTACTTACTCTTTTGGCAGCTGCACAAATGGCTGCCGACACGATGGCAGGAGTAAATCCTGTACTGACTCCGATAGTGGAGAGTGAACCTCAAATGAATCTTTGGGATATGGCCTTAAAAGGAGGATGGATTATGGCTGTACTGGCACTTATGTCAGTCATAGCATTCTACATTTTCTTCGAGCGTGCTTTTACTATAAACCGTGCAGCAAAAGAGGATCCATTGTTTATGGATAGAATACGCGACTACATCCGTAGTGGTGAAATAAAATCTGCAATCAACTATTGCCGTATTGCAAATACTCCGGCCGCAAGAATGATAGAAAAGGGGATCACCCGTATGGGACATCCTGTGGCAGACGTTCAGGCTGCTATCGAAAATACTGGAAATATAGAAGTGGCAAAACTTGAGAACGGACTTTCTATAATGGCTACAATATCAAGCGGAGCTCCTATGTTAGGTTTCTTGGGAACTGTAACCGGTATGGTACAGGCTTTCTGGAATATGGCTAATGCAGGTAATAATATTGATATCACACTTTTGTCAAGCGGCATTTATGAGGCAATGATTACCACAGTTGGTGGTCTGGTAGTTGGTATTATAACTATGTTTGCGTACAATCATCTTGTGTACAGAATAGACAAGGTGGTGAGCCAGATGGAGGCACGTACAATGGCTTTTATGGATTTATTGAACGAACCTAACGAGAAATAATATCATGGCGCTGAAGAGAAGACAAAGGATATCACCGGGATTCAGTATGTCGTCAATGACCGACTTGATATTCCTGCTGCTTATATTCTTTATGATTACTTCTACCATGGTTTCGCCAAATGCCATCAAGGTGTTGCTACCTCAGGGATCGCAGCAAACATCGGCAAAGCCTATGGCAAGAATAATCATAGACAAGAACTTAAATTATTACGGGGCTTTCGGCAATGAAGACGAAATGCCGCTGTTTATAGACGAGGTTACAGCTTTTTTGCAGGAATGCGCTGCTAAGGAACCTGAAATGTATGTGGCGCTCTATGCTGACGAATCTGTTCCGTACAGGGAGATAGTGCGTATACTGAATGTAGCAAACGAAAATCACTTTAAAATGGTGTTGGCCACAAGAAGGCCGGATAAAAAATGAAAAGAAGCAGAATAACAGGAATTATAGGAACACTGGCTGTTCATGTACTGGTCGTGGTGTTGCTTTTCTTGCTTAGTCTGGCAGTGCCGGAAAAGCAGGAGGAGGGAGGTGTGCCTGTTATGATGGGAAATACCGAACTGGCTCAGGGTATTGCCAATCCTTATCAGATGACAGAGGTGGACGTGATGCCGCAGCCACAACCTGAGGTCCAGACTGTGCCAGAACCACAACCTGAGGTGGAACAACCTATGATAACACAACAGGACGAGCCCTCATTGAAGATGAAGGAGGAAAAACCGAAGAACGACAAGAATACGGAATCTCCGAAAAAAGAAACTCCTAAAAAGAATACTGAAGTTAAGCCGGAACCGGTAAAGGAGAAAACTGAGGCTGAAAAACGTGCTGAAGCGGAAAAAGCTGCTGCTCAGGCTGCTGCAAACAAGATAGCTGGAGCTTTCGGAAAGGGAGCCCAGATGGGTAGCAAGGGTACGTCTGCATCGGGCTCGGGAGTCCAAGGTAAAACGGATGGAAATAGCCAGAACGGAGGTATGGCAGGTATGGGAGGATATGGTACTTTCGATCTGAACGGACGTAGCCTGGGGCAGGGTGGTCTGCCGGTACCTGTATACAATGTTCAGGAGGAAGGACGTGTAGTAGTTACTATTGTAGTTAATCCTGTAGGGCAGGTTATCAGTACAAGTATTAACAAGCGTACTAACACTGTAAATCCGGCTTTGAGAAAGGCTGCCGAGGATGCGGCGAAAAAAGCACGTTTCAATGCAGTGGACGGACCTGACAATCAGAGTGGTACTATAACTTATTATTTCAGATTACGATAATATACGATTGATAATGAACAATTGAAAATTAGTAATTGAATGTCGGCAAATCCAGTGAAAAGTGGCGGCATCATGATATATTTAATTTTTTAATTGAATCAAGTTTTTAATTCTTAATTGAATAACGATATGAAACCGATGATTTTTTTAGCTGAAGGGTTCGAGGAATCTGAAGCTTTATTGCCTCTTGATATTTTACGTCGTGGTGGATTGGATGCTATTACTGTGTCTGTTTCTGCTGAGAAAATAGTTAAAAGTTCGCATGGTGTACAGATTGTGGCTGATGCTGTTATGAGCGAAATATCTGCTGATGATGTGCAGATGATTATCTTGCCCGGTGGTCTTCCTGGCGCCACAAATCTTGATGCATGCGCAGCTTTGGACAAGATGATTATGGATTTTGCTACTGCCGGCAAGCCTATGGCTGCTATCTGTGCTGCTCCTATGGTGTACGGTAAGCGTGGTTTGCTCAATGGAAAGAAGGCTACTTGCTATCCGGGGTTCGACAAGTATCTGGATGGAGCTGAATATACAGGCAACATGGTGGAATGTGTGGATAACTTCGTCCTTGGTAAAGGTCCTGCAGCAGCTGCCGAGTTCGGATTTGCCATCCTTGAGAAACTGGCAGGACGTGAGAAGGCAGACGAGGTAAGAAAAGGTATGCTTTATATCTGATGAAGCAGTATATCATTATAGTAGCAGGAGGGAAGGGTTTGCGTATGGGAGGTGATTTGCCCAAGCAATTCATTCCTCTTGCTGGTAAACCTGTACTGATGCATACGCTGGAGAACTTTTTTTCTTTCTCGAAGGAGATGGATATCATTCTGGTTCTTCCGCGCGATCATCAGGAGTATTGGCGCAGCCTGTGTCAGGAGTATAAATTCGGTGTGCCGCACCGTATTGCTGATGGAGGCGAGACGAGGTTTCATTCTGTAAAGAACGGCCTGGCGCTGGTTGACGATGATGATTCTGTTGTGGGAGTTCACGACGGTGTGCGTCCGTTTGTTTCGCATGAGGTAATCCGCCGTTGTTATGATATGGCTGGATGTGGAAAGGCTGTAGTACCTGTGACTGGTGTGGTGGAAACAATACGTAGGATTGAGCCGGACGGAGCAAGTGTTACTGTGCCTCGTGATTCGTACAGGCTGGTTCAGACTCCGCAGGTGTTTCCTTCGCGTATGCTTAAGGAGGCGTATGCCGCAGGCTATAAAGAGAGTTTTACCGACGATGCATCGGTGGTAGAAGCTATGGGTATTGGTGTGGAGCTGGCTGAAGGAAACAGGGAGAATATAAAAATCACCACTCCTTTCGATATGGTTGTGGCAGAAGTGTTATGGAGGTGTCCTTATCATCGCGCGACATAAAATTCCTCCCTGGTGTAGGACCGCACAGGGCGGAAATTCTGGAGAAGGAACTGGGAATACGTTCCTTTAGGGACTTGTTATATCATTTCCCATATAAATATGTAGATCGTAGCCGTATATACAGTATATCGGAGATAGACGGCACGATGCCGTACATCCAGCTCAAGGGACAGATTCTGAGTTTTGAGACTTTGGGAGAGGGGAGGCAGCGCAGGCTGGTGGCGCACTTTTCGGATGGTACGGGAGTGGCAGATCTGGTATGGTTTCAAGGGATAAAGTTTGTCACAGGGAAGTATAAATGCAGGGAGGAGTATATAGTATTCGGGAAGCCTACAGTCTTTGGCGGCAGGGTTAACATTGCTCATCCTGATATAGAGTCTGCCGATGGTGTGACACTTTCGGCTATGGGACTCAGGCCTTATTATAATACCACGGAGAAGATGAAGCGCATGAATATCTCATCGGGAGCGATAGAGAAGCTTATGGCTACACTTTTCAGCGTGATAGGTGATGATGTAGAGGAAGAGTCACTCAGTCCTGGGATTGTTGCATCTCATGGGCTTATGCCAATAATGGAGGCATTGCACAATGTGCACTTTCCGAAGAATCCTGAGGTCCTGAGACGGGCGCAATACAGACTCAAGTTCGAGGAACTGTTCTATATACAGCTTAATATCCTGCGCTATTCGCGTGAGAGGAGGAACCGTTTTGGTGGAATAGTCTTCAGCAGGGTGGGCGAAAATTTCAATACGTTTTATTCTGAATATCTGCCTTTCAGTCTTACTGGAGCGCAGAAGCGTGTGGTGCGCGAGATGCGTCGCGACATGGGAAGCGGACGTCAGATGAACCGCCTGCTTCAAGGTGATGTGGGAAGTGGGAAAACTTTGGTGGCTCTGCTTGCCATGCTTATAGCTCTGGACAACGGATATCAGGCGTGTATGATGGCGCCTACGGAAATTCTTGCGTCGCAGCATTATGAGACTTTGTGTCGTTTCCTTGATGGTATGAATGTCAGGGTGGAGCTCCTTACCGGTTCTGTCAAGGGAAAGAAACGCGAGACGATACTTAAGGATCTTATGGCGGGTAGTGTTAATATCCTGGTGGGTACACATGCGGTGATAGAAGATACTGTAGAGTTTGCATCTCTTGGACTTGTCATTATTGACGAACAGCATCGTTTCGGAGTGGAGCAGAGAGCGAGGCTGTGGACCAAGAACAAGGTTCTGCCTCATGTACTCGTCATGACGGCTACTCCTATTCCGCGTACACTTGCAATGACGCTTTATGGAGACTTGGATGTATCTATTATAGATGAGTTGCCTCCGGGAAGGAAACCTGTTACGACTGTACATCGTTTTGACAGTATGAGGGCTTCGATGTATGAGTTTGTGCGCGGGCAGTTGCGTATGGGGCGTCAGGCGTATATCGTGTATCCGCTTATCCAGGAAAGCGAAAAGATGGATATCAAAAACCTCGAGGACGGATATGCTATGGTGTGTGAGGTGTTTCCAGAATATAAGGTCAGCCGTGTGCATGGGAAAATGAAACCGGTGGAGAAGGATGAGGAGATGCGGCGTTTTGCGCAGTGCGAGACGCAGATTATGGTTGCCACTACGGTAATAGAGGTTGGGGTGAATGTGCCCAATGCTTCGGTAATGGTGATTGAGAATGCCGAACGTTTTGGTCTTTCGCAGTTGCATCAGCTTAGAGGAAGAGTGGGCAGAGGGGCTGATCAGTCATACTGCATATTGATGACCGGATACAAACTTTCGGAGGAAACACGTAAAAGAATTCAGATAATGGTGGACACGAACGACGGGTTCGAAATAGCTGAGGCAGATTTGAAACTGCGCGGTCCGGGAGATATCGAAGGAACGCAGCAGAGTGGGGTGGCTTTCGACCTCAAGATTGCTAATCTGGCACGCGACGGACAGCTGCTGCAGTATGTACGCGAGGTAGCGGAACGTATCATCGACGATGATCCGCAGGCAGCGAAACCTGAGAATATGGTGGTGTGGCGACATCTGGCGGAAATCAGGAAACGGAATGTCGATTGGTCGGCTATATCATAGGAAATATGGCATTTTAAGGCGCAATGTAACATACGGAAAAGTTTTTGTTACATTGCGCCTTGTGTATGTAACCTCGTACAAACCCTTTGTATCATACGGAGATATGATAAGGTGTAGTTTTACCTATCTTTGCCATAAATCAAACATATCATGAATACACATAGATTATATTCAGTAATTATAGCATTATTATCTGCATGGACGATAATTACAGATGCTATGGCAGAGGTGAGGGTGTCGCCTCTTATTTCGGATGGGATGGTGCTTCAACGCGGACGTAGGCTGAAGATAAGCGGATGGGCTGACAGTGGAGAGAAGATTAATTTGAGTCTTGCCGGCAGAAAGTATGAGACACATGCCGGAGTAGACGGACGCTGGGCGGTGGAGCTGGAACCGATGAAAGCTGGCGGACCATATGTGATGAAAATTAACGCGCTGGCTGTGCGCGATGTGATGGTGGGCGATGTGTTCCTCTGTTCTGGACAGTCCAACATGGAGCTTACGGTGGCAAGGGTGATGGACAGATTTGCAGATGAGGTGAATGGATATGAGAACTCTCGTGTGAGGTATCTCAAGGTGCCTTATGCATGGCGTTTCGACCATCCGGCAGACAGCATACGCCGGGAGTCGTGGAAACCTATGACGGAAAGGAACGTAATGGGGTTCTCGGCATTGTGTTATTTCTTTGGCAGGCTGATGCAGGAACGCACGGGGGTGGCTGTGGGCATTGTGAATGCCAGCTGGGGAGGTACTCCGGTGGAGGCATGGATGAGCGAGGATGCGCTGAAGGATTTTCCGGAATATATCAATCTGAAGTCTGTGTACGAGGATAAGGAACTCACGGACGAGATATCGCGCATGGAACGTATGCGTCAGACAGCCTGGAGCAGGCAGCTTTATGCGGCAGATCCGGGGATGCATGCATCGGTGGCATGGTATGCGCCGGAGTTGGACGACAGTAGTTGGCAACGGGTGGACATGTTTTCGAGCTCGTGGGCTATCCGTCGTGGACGTCCTGCTGCTGGGTCACACTGGCTCAGGAAGGATTTCACCGTGTCTGGTGCTATGGCTGAATGTGAGGCAGTTTTGCGCCTGGGATGTATGGTGGATGCTGACTCGGTGTATGTGAACGGCCGCCTGGTGGGAACAACCGGCTATCAGTATCCTCCGCGTATATATAGGATTCCTGCGGGATTGCTTCGCGAGGGAAGAAATCAGGTGACTGTTCGTCTGGTGAGCTATGGTGGCATGCCATCGTTCGTAAGAGAGAAACCATATAAGATTATCGGCAGCGGCGAGGAAGTGTCGCTCGAGGGGGAGTGGAAATATCGTGCGGGGGCGCAGATGCCGTCGTCTCCATCGTCTACTTCCTTTCAGAATATGCCTACAGGGTTGTTCAACGGGATGATAAGTCCGCTGGCAGGCTATGAGTTCAAGGCTGTGGCGTGGTATCAGGGCGAGTCGAATGTGGGCAGATGGGGCGAGTATTCGGAATTGCTTTGTGCGATGATGAAGGACTGGCGAAAGACTTTTGGCGACGACTTACATTTCTATATCATAGAACTGGCTGATTTTCTGGCTCCGGACGATCCAGGAAGAAGGGCTTGGGCTGAGATGAGAAAACAACAAGCTATGGCGGCGGAAAGAGATGGTAACGCTACTCTTATAAAGAACAGCGATACGGGCGAGTGGAACGACATTCATCCGCTGGATAAGAAGACGGCGGCGGAAAGGCTGGTCAGAGCTGTGATGGAGAAGGATGCGAAATCTAATAAATGAAATCTAACAACTATAAACTAATAACCCTAATGAATATTCTAAACCAAAAAGTGTCCATGGCCGAGAAGGTGGGCTATGGACTGGGAGACTGCTCGGCGAACCTGGTCTTCCAGATGATGATGATTTATCAGACTAAGTTTTATACCGACGTGTTCGGACTGGAGGGTGCCATAGCGGGTACGGTGATGCTTGTGGCGCGCATAGTAGATGCGTTTGTGGACCCTACTGTGGGGATTATATCGGACAGAACAAATACGCGATGGGGAAAATACCGTCCGTGGGTGCTATGGACTGCGCTACCGTTCATGGTGTTCTATGTGTTGGCGTTCTATAACCCTGGAATTGAGGATAAAGGGTTGGTAGCGCTGTATGCCACTATCTCGTACACTTTGCTTATGACGATGTATTCGTTCAACAACACCCCTTATTCGTCGTTGGGCGGGGTGATGTCGGCAGATATAAAAGAACGTACGAGCATCACTTCGGTGCGCTTCGTGTTCTCCACTATAGCGCAGTTTGTGGTACAGGGACTTACTCTTCCTCTGGTGAGCAAGTTCTCTGAGGGAGCTGACAAGGCACACGGATGGCTATGTACGATATCTCTCTTTGCTGTCGTTGGTCTGGCGTGTTTACTAGTGGTGTTCTTTTCTACTAAGGAACGTATTACTCCTCCAGCTGGACAGAAAAATGATACGCGTCAGGACATTAAGGACGTGCTGAGCAGTGTGCCATGGAAGGCGATGTTTGTGCTCACTCTTTTTGTGTTTATTACCTTGGCCATGTGGGGTAGCGCGATGAACTATTATTTTGAGAATTATGTAGACCCTGTGGCTTTGTATGCTTTCCTTGACAATATCGGATTGGTTTCTGACGGTACTTCTGACTCGTGGGGGTATGCGATTCTGAATGCTTTTGGACTGATAGTAAGCTCGCCAGACAAGGCTTATGAGGTAGGATTCGGTGTTTTCAATATGCTGGGGGCGTTGGTACAGTTCTTCGGAGTGATTTTACTTTCTGAATATCTTGCTGCCAAATATGGTAAGAAACGCACGTTCATCGTGTGTCTTGCTCTTACTGCTGTGTTTACTGCTATGTTCTATATCCCTGCCAGAGATAATATCGGACTGATGTTTGCGCTCAACTTCCTGAAGAGTTTGGCTTATGCACCTACTGTTCCTCTGCTGTGGGCCATGATAGCCGATGTGGCGGACCATTCAGAATATGTCAACTATCGTCGTGCTACGGGATTCGTATTTGCCGGTGTGGTATTTGCACTCAAAGCTGGACTGGGCATTGGTGGTGCTATTTTGGGATTTCTTCTGTCGGGATTCGGATATGTGTCCGGCGCTGGAGCTGCTCAGTCTGAATCAGCTGTCAACGGCATCGTGATGTCGTCCAGCATCATCCCTGCGGCTTGTTTCTTAGTGGGAGTGATAGCGCTGTTCTTTTATCCTATCAGCAAGGAATATAACGAAAAGATGCAGGCGGAACTGAAGATAAGAAGAAGCAGAAACGATTACTAACAACTAATAACTAACAACTAAAAACTCATACTAATGAAACTGAAAAACATTTTTGCCGCATCGGTGTGCGGTGCTGTGGTAGCGGCGTGTGCTGGCGGAACTGCCAGTGTGACTGTGGAAAAAGGACTGAAGGATGCCGTGGGCGACAAGTTCCTCGTGGGTACGGCGCTCAATGTGTGGCAGTCGGGAGGAATGGACACCTCGGCTGTGAAGATTGTGAAACGTCACTTCAACGCTATAGTGGCAGAGAACTGCATGAAGATGGAAGAGGTGCATCCTGCCGACGGGGTGTACGACTTCAAGGAGGCCGACAAGTTTGTGAACTTCGGAATAGAGAACGGACTGACCGTGACGGGACACTGCCTGATATGGCATTCGCAATGTCCCAAGTGGTTCTTCCTGGACGAAAAGGGAAACACTGTATCTGCCGAGGTGCTGAAGCAGAGGATGAAGGAGCATATCACTACGGTGGTGACCAGATATAAAGGTAAAATCAAGGGATGGGACGTGGTGAACGAGGCTATCGTGGAGGACGGCTCATACCGTAAGAGCAAGTTCTACGAAATCCTAGGCGAGGAGTTCATCCCGCTGGCTTTCCAGTACGCTCACGAGGCTGACCCAGACGCAGAACTCTACTATAATGACTATGGCATGAACGTGAAGGGCAGACGCGACGGAGTGATTAAGATGGTAAACCAGCTGAAGGAACGCGGACTGCGCATCGATGCCGTGGGCATGCAGGGACACATGGGCATGGACTATCCTGACATAAAGGAATTCGAGGAGAGCATGCTGGCTTTTGCCGCTACAGGGGTGAAGGTGATGATTACGGAATGGGACATGAGTGCGCTGCCCACTGCACGCCAGAGTGCCAACATCTCGGACACTGTAGCGTTCAAGAAGGCGCTTAACCCGTATCCGGAGAATCTGCCTGACTCGGTGAGCAAGGCGTGGAACAAACGTATGGCTCAGTTCTTCGACCTCTTCGAGAAGCATGCCGACATTGTGACTCGTGTCACAGCATGGGGAGTGACCGACGGCGACTCGTGGAAGAACAACTTCCCGGTAAGAGGAAGAAAGGACTACGCACTGCTGTTTGACCGAAATTATCAGCCTAAGGAATTCGTGAAGGAGATTATCTCTGAATCGGAAAATGTGAATAAGTAACAGACTGAAGATTATAACAATGTATAAAAACTTTGTCATGCTGCGGGGAATTCCTGCTGCAGGACATTTAAAATTGACTTGATATGAAAAAAGAAGAAAGATATCTTTTCCCTGCCGACTATATGGCAGACCCTTCGGTGCATGTTTTCAACGGACGCTTGTACATCTACCCGTCGCACGACCGTGAATCGGGTATCCCTGAAAACGACAACGGTGACCATTTTGACATGAACGACTATCACGTGCTCTCTACCGACGATGTGATGAACGGCGAAGTGACAGACCACGGTGTGGCACTCCGCGTGGCTGATATCCCTTGGGCCGGACGCCAGCTTTGGGACTGCGACGTGGCTTACAAGGACGGCAAGTATTATCTCTACTTCCCTCTGAAGGACCGCAACGACATATTCCGCATGGGAGTGGCCATCAGCGACAAGCCTGAAGGTCCTTTCATCCCTCAGCCGGACCCTATACGCGGAAGCTACAGTATCGACATGGCTGTGTTCCGCGACGACGACGGCAGCCACTATATCTATTTCGGAGGTATCTGGGGCGGACAGCTGCAGCGCTACCGCGATAATAAGGCTATCGAGAATCCGCACCTTCCTGCCGACGACGAACCCGCATTGCCTAGCCGCGTGGTGAAACTTGCTGACAATATGCTGGAGTTTGCCGAGGAACCTCGTCCTGTTGTCATCCTTGGCGAGGACGGAAAGCCGCTTACTGCGGGAGACCCTCACCGTTTCTTCGAGGCTTCGTGGATGCACAAGTATAACGGCAAGTATTATCTGTCGTACTCCACAGGCGACACTCATCTGCTGTGCTATGCCGTGGGCGACAATCCTTACGGACCGTTCACATACCAGGGCGTAATCCTCACTCCTGTCATCGGATGGACCACCCATCACTCTATTGCCGAGTATAAGGGCAAGTGGTATCTGTTCCATCACGACTGTGTCCCTTCGAATGGAAAGACATGGCTCCGCAGCCTGAAAGTAGTGGAACTGGAGTATGATGCCGATGGAAAAATCATCACCATAGAAGGAAGCGAGGATATCAGCAAGTTCGGACAGAGATATTGATAGGTTACAAGGTTTTTCTATAGTTGATAAGGTCTCCATCCGGAAGGCAACCTTGTAAATTTAAATTATATGACAAAAGTACATAAGAACATATACAAGTAAAAAATCTGTTCTTTTGTACTTTTGTTAAAAAATATATTCACAAACTTAACACTTTTTCATGCTGAAACGAATATTATTAGCTTTGTTTATATGCGCAGCGACCCTGTCGTCCCATGCAGAGGATGGCAGTCGCCTATGGTTGCGCTACGACACTGTGACCGTACGTCCGCAGATTGAGGCTCAGGCGGATTCTCCCACTATGCGCCTTGCCGTAGACGAGCTGTCGGCTTTCTGGCGCGGCGGCAAGGTCTCGCTCCAGCTTATGGCAAACGGCAAATATCTGGCTTTGGGCAGAGACGCCTATACCATCACTTCGGAGGATGGGGTTATCAGGCTACGCTCGCTGTCGGAAACAGGACTTCTTTATGCGGCATATCATCTGTTGCGTCTGCAGGCATGCGGAAACGACTGTACTGCACCCGACATCTGCGAGAGGCCCCTCAACGATATCCGCATACTCAATCATTGGGACAATCCGGACGGGACCATCGAACGCGGGTATGCCGGACGCTCGCTCTGGAAATGGAACGAGCTACCTGCCACACTCTCTCCCCGATATAAGGAATACGCCCGTGCCAATGCGTCAGTGGGCATCAACGGCACTGTGCTGAACAATGTTAATGCTTCTCCAGATGTTCTCTCGTCCGAAAACCTGACCAAGGTCAAGGCGCTGGCAGATATCTTCCGTCCTTACGGAATCAAGGTCTACCTGTCTGTTAATTTCGCCACACCGATGAAACTCGGTGGCCTGACTACTGCCGATCCACTCGATGCCGGAGTGGCAGGGTGGTGGAAGCAGAAAGTCCGCGAGGTGTATTCTCTGATTCCCGATTTCGGAGGATTCCTTGTGAAAGCCAACTCCGAGGGACAGCCTGGCCCGTGCGACTATAACCGTACGCATGCTCAGGGAGCCAATATGCTGGCTTCAGCCCTTAAACCATATGGCGGCATTGTGATGTGGCGTGCCTTTGTCTACAGTCCTACCGACGACGACCGCGCAAAGCAGGCCTATCTAGAGTTCAAGCCCCTTGACGGTCAGTTCCTCGACAATGTTATCGTACAGGTCAAGAACGGACCTATCGACTTCCAGCCTCGCGAACCGTACAGTCCGCTTTTCGGTGCCATGCCCCACACACAGCTTATGGTAGAGTTTCAGGTCACTCAGGAGTACCTGGGGCACTCCAATCATCTGGCTTATCTCGCTCCCATGTGGAAAGAGTTCTATCAGTACTATGCCCCATCGAATATGAGGGCCGCTGCCGGAGTGACAAACATAGGTGATGACACCAACTGGTGCGGAAACGACCTGGCACAGTCCAACTGGTATGCCTACGGGCGTCTGGCGTGGAACCCTATGCTTTCTTCCCGGGAAATAGCCGAAGAGTGGCTCTCGCAGACTTTCACTACCGACAGCCGCTTTGTCAGCCCTATGACCGAAGTCCTGATGCAAAGCCGCGAAGCCGTTGTAGACTATATGATGCCACTCGGTCTGCATCACATCTTTGCCTGGGGACATCATTACGGTCCGGAACCCTGGTGCGAGATTGAAGGCGCACGTCCCGACTGGCTCCCTTCATACTATCACCGTGCCGACAGAGACGGTATCGGTTTCGACCGCACTACAGATGGCAGCGACGCTGTTTCGCAGTATCCCGACTCATTGGCTGCCGTGTTCAACGATATCGTCACCTGTCCGGAGGAATTCCTTCTGTGGTTCCATCATGTGCCCTGGAAGCATGAAATGAAGTCGGGACGTACCCTGTGGGACGAACTCTGTCACCACTATCAGCGTGGGGTGGATGCTGTACGCAGTTTTCGTGATACATGGACGGCCATGTCGCCTTATGTTGATGCAGAGCGTCATGCGGCAGTGTTGTACCGTTTCGACATTCAGGCATCGGACGCCGTGTGGTGGAAAGATGCCTGCGTGGAGTATTTCCGCACATTTTCGCGCATGAAATATCCACGCGGAGTTGAGAAACCACACTTCAGCTTGAAGAAACTCAAGAAGGTGAACCTGCCTATAGATAACTACACCTGTCCGCCGGCAGAGATACTTCCGCAATTTTAGATACGGATACTGAATTGTTTAGGTTTGATTATAAAGACAGAGACTGCTACATGAGAGGAATCATCATGTTGCAGTCTCTTTTCTTATTGCTTGCGTTGATGCATGTCTTGCCGGTGTGCTATACGCCTGTTGTAACGTGTTGTATATGCAGATGTAATAATCCGGTGTGGGGATGTAACGTACGGAACAGTATCTGTAACAACAACTTTTTGCGGTAACGGTATGGTTTCCTACCTTTGAAGAAACATAAATCTTATTCATTAAACCTTATACCTTTGTTATGAAGCATCTTTATTGTCTGATGGCATTTATGCTGTCCCTGCCGGGGGCGCTTTCGTCGCAGAATCCGATAATCAACTACTGTTTCACTGCGGACCCCACCGCCCGTGTGTTCAACGGCAAGATATACATGTATCCCTCGCACGACATAGTGAGTCCGGTGGAGCGTCTGAAGGACTGGTTTTGCATGGAAGACTATCATGTGTATTCATCAGAAAACCTTGTCGACTGGAAGGATCATGGAGTGATATTGTCGCAGGACCGTGTCCCCTGGGTGGAGCCGAAATCGTATGCCATGTGGGCTCCCGACTGTGTGTATAAAAATGGAAAGTACTATTTCTATTTTCCATCGCAGCCCAAGGGACAGAAAAGTTTCTCAGTGGGAGTGGCAGTGGCCGACAATCCTGAAGGCCCTTTCTTTCCGGAACGAAAGCCAATAGAAGGGATAAACGGTATAGATCCGTGTGTGCTGAACGATACGGACGGTAAATCATACATCTACTGGTCGGGAAGAGGACTATACGTGGCACAGCTGAAAGACAACATGCGTGAGCTTTCCACATCCCCCATGCAGATAGAGGGATTGCCCAAAGGATTTAAGGAGGGCCCATTTGCATTTCGGCGCGGCGACAAGTACTACCTCACATTCCCGTGGGTAAAGAAGAAAACCGAGGTGCTGGCATATGCTATGTCCGACTCGCCCACAGGCCCCTTCGAGTTCAAGGGCATAATAATGGACGAATCGCCCACAGACTGCTGGACCAACCACCATTCCATAGTGGAGTATAAGGGACAGTGGTACCTGTTTTATCATCACAACGACTACTCCCCGCATTTCGATAAAAACCGTTCGGTACGCATCGACTCGCTGTCCTTCAATCCTGACGGTACGATATGCAAGGTGCGCCCCACACTTCGCGGCGTGGGGATAACCGATGCAAGGATGAAGATACAGGTGGACCGCTACAGTGAGACAAGCCGCCGGGGAGTGAAAGTACAGTTTATCGATACGGAAAACAAGTTCGACGGATGGAAAGCCTGCTTCACCACGCGTGGAGCATGGCTGAAGTATGCGAATGTGGATTTTGGCGACGGCACATTCTCGCAGATGAAGCTCCGCGTGAAATCGCGTAAAGGCGGAACCCTGCGCATAGAAGCTGGCGGACAAGTCCTGGCAGAAGTGGATATACCATCGGATGCAATAAAATCTGCCTCAGAATCAGAGCAACAGCCCATGGTTGCACCGTATGGCTGTGATACAAAAACATGGCAGACACTCACCGTACCGGTGTCATCGGTGCCGAAGGGAGTGAACCTCCTCAGGATAACCTTGGCGGGAGGCAGCGATGCCGAGATAGACTGGATTGGTTTCGGTTCAGTGCCCTGGAGTGAGGGAGCCTTCCGCACCGGCAAGTACAGAAACGTCTTTGCCGAGATGGGATATTCGCAAGCCGAGATAGATGCAAGGCTGGAAGGAGTCTTCGACGCCCTGTTCTACGGTCCTCACAAGATATACTTCGAGACCGGCGACAGCATGGCATACATAAGCGACATAAAGAACAACGACGTCCGCACCGAAGGTATGTCCTACGGGATGATGATAGCCGTGCAACTTGACCGCAAAGAAATTTTCGACCGCCTGTGGCGCTGGAGCAAGACATACATGCAGCACCACGACGGCCCTCTGAAAGGATACTTTGCCTGGAGCTGCAAGACCGACGGCACACGCAATTCGCAGGGACCGGCTTCGGACGGCGAGTTATATTATATTACCTCACTCATCTTTGCATCGAACCGTTGGGGCAACGACACAGGCATTGACTACCTGACCGAGGCACAGCACATCCTGGACTGCTCTATGCAGAAAGCAGGCATGACAGACGTCTCGCCCCTGATAAATCTCAGTGAGAAGCTCATTACATTTACCCCTACGCGCTATGGAGCACGTTTCACCGACCCGTCGTATCACGTACCCGCATTCTACGATGTATGGGCACAGTGGGTAGCCGACGGGCGCAGCCTGTTCTGGCGCGAGTGTGCGGCCCGCAGCCGTGAGTATCTCCATCGCAGCATACATCCGCAGACGGGGCTCAATCCGGACTACAACAACTACGACGGCTCGCTTATGAAAACCGGAGGTCTGATAGGCGATGCCTTCAGATACGACTCGTGGAGAGTCCCGATGAACATAGCCCTGGACTACTCCTGGTCGTGCGCCGATCGTGACTGGCAGCAGGACTATGCCGACCGTATACAGTCATTCCTCCACTCGCAGGGAGTTGAGACCTTCGTCGACCAGTACAATACCGACGGCACCCCCGTGGAGCGCATCCTTCCGGCAGGAGGCTACGCCCGTGTGCGCCATTCGTTGGGCCTTGTGTCCACAGCCGCTGCCGTGTCGCTGGCATTCACCCGCGAGCTCAGTCACGAGTTTGTGAGCCACATGTGGAACTCCCGCCACGATCCCTACGATGACGGCTATTTCGATGCCTATTACGATGGTCTTCTGCATCTGTTCGCTTTCATGCATCTGAGCGGTAAATACCGCATAATCGTCCCCACGGCAGAATCGGATTCACACAGATAATCAATCATAAATCATTCAAAACATAAAAGATATGAAAACACCAGCAAGATTCCTTCTACTTTCTATGCTTGCCGTAGCCGCACTGTCGTGCACCCGCGGCAAGCAGTTCACCCCCACGGGCAACCCACTGATAACAGACAAGTTCACCGCCGACCCCGCCCCGATGGTGTACGACGGCCGCCTCTACCTCTACGTGGGCCATGACGAGTACTACGAAGGCCAGGACACCGCATCCGGCGGCAAGGAGTTCAACATCACCGAGTGGCTATGCTACTCCACGCGCGACATGAAGACATGGACCGACCACGGCCCCGTGCTCCGCCCCACGGACTTCAAGTGGGCAGTGGGCGAGGCGTGGGCATCGCAGGTAGTGGAGAGAGACGGCAAATTCTATTACTACACCACCGTTCAGGCAGGCGAGCCCTACACTGGCAAGGCGATAGGAGTGGCAGTTTCCGATTCGCCCACAGGACCATTCGCCGATGCCATAGGCCGTCCGCTGGTGAGCGATGACATGACCTCCAACGGCGAGCGCGGATGGTGGAACGACATTGACCCCACGGTGCTGATTGACGATGACGGCACCCCCTGGCTATGCTGGGGCAACGGCACATGCTTCCTTGCCCGCCTGAAGAAGAACATGACAGAGATAGACGGCGAAATCATGGCGATAGACCTTCCTCGCTACGTAGAAGGACCGTGGCTCCACAAGCGCGGCGACACGTATTACCTCACTTATGCCTCGATGGGCGACGGGCGTGAGAACATCTCGTATGCCACAGCCAGCAGGATGGGCACAGAGTGGGAGTACCGCGGCGAGCTTACGGGCATGGCCGAGAACAGTTTCACCATCCATCCCGGTATAGCAGAGTTCGGCGGCGAATGGTATCTGTTCTATCACAATGCCGTCCTCACCACAGGCGGACACAAGGGAGCCATAGGCCGCCGCTCGGTATGTGTGGACAGGCTATACTACAATCCCGACGGAACCATGCGCTCCGTGGTGCAGACCCGCGAGGGAATAAAATAGCAGATTTAAGAAAACATGCTTTCAGCCCGGACAGGGCATAAAAGCACAAAAAGAGGCAGAGCCACACATCCGGGCCCTGCCTCCTTTATATTATATATGTCTTGCAGTCTTCTTGAATTACTTATTCACAGCCATTTCCAGCAGCTTGTCTACAGCAGCATTCAGTCCGTCGGCATTCTTGCCACCCGCAGTAGCGAAGTGAGGCTGACCGCCGCCACCACCCTGAATCAGTTTGGCAGCCTCGCGCACCATAGCACCGGCATTCATACCAGCTTTCACCAAGTCCTCTCCAAGCATCACAGTAAGCATAGGCTTGCCTTCGTATGCACTGCCTATAGCAACAAATAGATTGCCGCCCATTTCACCTTTCAGCTGGAATGCAAGGTTCTTCACTGTATCAGCAGGCAGAGGAAGCACAGCGCTCACCACCTTCATGCCTTCCACATCTTTAGCATTTTCAATCAGCTTAGCTTTAACAGTAGCTTCTTTTTCTTTCATGAACTCTTCTACCTGCTTCTTCAAGCCTGAGTTTTCCTCAATATACTTGTTGATGGCAACTTTCAGGTCAGGAGCATTATTGAACAATGCCTTAAGATCGGCAAGAGTATCCTGTATAGTATCCAGCATTTCTTCTACTTTAGCACCGGTTACAGCTTCTATACGGCGTACACCTGCAGCTACAGAGCTTTCAGAAATGATTTTAACCATACCAATCTTACCTGTTGCAGATACGTGAGTACCACCACAGAATTCGATAGACGAACCGAACTGAACCACACGAACTTCGTCACCATATTTTTCGCCGAATAGTGCGATTGCACCAAGTTCCTTAGCTTTTTCTATAGGCAGATTGCGATATTCAGTCAAAGGAACATTCTCACGGATTTTTGCATTTACCAAATGTTCTACTTCGCGAATCTGTTCTGGAGTAACCTTCTGGAAGTGCGAGAAGTCGAAACGCAAAGAATCAGGAGTTACGAGCGAACCTTTCTGTTCTACATGTGTTCCAAGAACCTGACGCAATGCTTCGTCCAACAAGTGAGTACATGAGTGATTTGCAGCACAAGCACTACGTTTGTCTGTATCCACACAAGCCATCATCGGAGCTTCAGGATGTTCTGGCAATCTCTTTGTGATATGTATAGGAAGGTTATTTTCTTTCTTTGTATCAATAATTTCAATAGTCTCGAATTCGCTTACCAGTACACCTGTGTCGCCCACCTGGCCACCGCTTTCAGCATAGAAAGGAGTGTCACTCAGCACTATCTGATAAAGAGTCTGATTCTTCTGCTTCACCTGGCGGTAGCGCAGGATAGAAGTCTCATATTCAGTATAGTCATATCCCACGAATGCAGTCTCGCCTTCTTTCAGAGTCACCCAGTCGCCGGTCTCCACAGCAGCTGCATTACGCGCACGTGCCTTCTGTTTTTCCATCTCCGCCTCGAAACCTTTCACATCGGCAGTAAGTCCGTTTTCGCGGAGGATAAGCTCAGTAAGGTCGAATGGGAATCCGAATGTATCATACAGAGTAAATGCATCCATACCACTGATTTCAGTCTTTCCGGCAGCCTTCGCCTCGTTCATAGTCTTGTCCAGCAGGCGGATACCTGTCTCCAGAGTGCGGAGGAATGATTCCTCCTCTTCCTTGATAACCTTTTCAATCAGGCCTTGCTGAGCTTTCAGTTCAGGATAAGCCCCACCCATGTTTTCCACCAGAACAGGAACCAGACGATGCATGAACGCTTGCTTCTGCCCCAGGAATGTATATGCATAACGTACCGCACGACGAAGGATACGGCGGATTACATAACCAGCTTTTGCATTCGATGGTAATTGTCCGTCTGTGATAGAGAAAGCTATAGTACGGATGTGGTCTGCAATAACACGCATTGCCACATCAGTCTTTTCTTCTTTACCGTAAGCTACACCCGCAAGGTCGCCTATCACCTTGATGATTGGCTGGAATACGTCAGTATCATAGTTTGAACGTTTTCCCTGCATAGCCATACAGAGACGTTCAAATCCCATACCTGTGTCGATAACCTTTGCAGGAAGAGATTCCAGGCTTCCGTCAGCTTTACGGTTGTACTGCATGAACACAAGGTTCCAAATTTCTATAACCTGTGGATGATCGTGGTTTACAAGCTCACGCCCCGGTACAGCGGCACGTTCTTCTTCAGGACGGAGGTCGATATGAATTTCCGAGCAAGGTCCACAAGGTCCTGTATCACCCATTTCCCAGAAATTATCATGTTTGTTTCCGTTTATGATATGATCTTCTGGCATATACTTTGCCCAATAGCCTGCAGCTTCGTTGTCGCGTTCCAATCCTTCTTCAGGGCTTCCTTCGAAGACAGTTGCATAAAGGTTTTTAGGATCAATCTTAAGTACATCTACCAAAAATTCCCATGCCCATTCTATAGCTTCTTTCTTGAAATAATCTCCGAAAGACCAGTTACCGAGCATTTCGAACATTGTGTGATGATATGTATCATGTCCTACTTCCTCAAGGTCATTGTGCTTTCCGCTCACACGGAGACACTTCTGCGAGTCAGTAACACGTTTATATTTTGCGGGATGATTTCCCAGGATAATATCCTTAAACTGGTTCATACCTGCATTGGTGAACATCAGCGTAGGGTCGTCCTTAATAACCATTGGTGCCGAAGGCACAATCTGATGTCCTTTCGACTCGAAGAATTTAACGAACGAGTCGCGGATTTCATTTGCTGTCAACATATTTATATTTGATGATGGTTAATATTCTGAAAATTGATTTGCAAAGATAACTTGTTTTATTATTTTTGTCGTTAAAATTGGTGCAAAATATTGATATCTTGTATCTTATTTTTTCATAAAAACAGGTAGGAATGCGCAAAGTTTATTATATATATAATCCAAAGACCAGAACTTATGACCGTATTTACCCTACTTTACGTCAGAGAATAATGAGTTATTTGAGGCGTTTGTTTGTAGGAATGGGATTGGGTGCCGGAAGTTTTCTGGTTTTGTTTATTATTTTTGGTTCTCCATCCGAACGAGGATTACGTACCGAAAATTCTCAGTTGCAGGCTCAGTATCATATCTTGTCAACACGTCTTGATGAAGCTCTTAATGTTATGAAACAGATACAGCAGCGAGATGACAATCTGTATAGGGTTATTATGCAGGCTGATCCTGTGAACGATAGGCTTAGACTTGCAAGTTATGGAAATACTAACAGATACGGCGAACTTATGGATATGGCTAATTCAAGATTGGTGGTTAATACTTCAAAGAAAATGGATTTGTTAGCCAGACAATTGTACATTCAGTCAGAATCTTTTGATGAGGTCGTAGAATTATGTAAAAAACATGATGAAATGATTGAATGTATTCCAGCAATTCAGCCTGTTTCAAATAAGGATTTAAAGCGAACAGCTTCTGGTTATGGAACACGAATAGACCCTATATATAAGACTGTTAAGTTTCACGAAGGAATGGACTTTTCAGCCAATGTAGGTACTTCTGTATATGTCACTGGTAACGGAAAGGTGATTAAAGCAGGTTGGGAGGGACTTTACGGATACTGTATAAACGTAGATCATGGATTTGGATATGTAACAAAATATGCTCATCTGAGTAAAATAAAGGTTAGAACCGGTCAGAATGTTGTCAGAGGTGAAATTATAGGCGAGGTAGGAAGTACCGGTAAAAGTACAGGGCCACATTTACACTACGAGGTTCATGTAAAAGGGAAAGTAGTCAATCCTGTTAACTATTATTTCATGGATTTGAATGCTGAAGATTATGACAAGATGGTTGAAATAGCTTCCAATCATGGAAAGGTTTATGATTAATTTTTAAAGTATTAATTCTATGGCTTTACGTCCTGACAAAGAGTTGAAAATATATTATTCCATAAGTGAAGTTGCACAAATGTTTGATGTAAATGAATCTTTATTGAGATATTGGGAGAAGGAGTTCCCTTTTATTTCTCCAAAGAAAACAGTTGGCAAAGTGCGTCAATATAGGAAGGAAGATATAGATAATATACGTTTGGTTTATCATCTTGTAAAAGAAAAAGGTCTTACATTGGCAGGAGCCAAACAGAGGTTGAAGCAGGAGAGGGAGCTTGAAACCAGGAATGTAGATATAATAGAACGTTTAAAAGATATAAAAGAAGAGCTCCTTAGTATTCGTAAGGAGCTCGATTATATGACTTAATCGGTAGTGTCATCGTCAAAGTTTTCTATTCTTGTCACGCGTTTTACGTTTTCTATTTTCTTTAAGTTGTTACAGATAGTATTTACGTCATCTACATCGTGTACAAACAGTTGTATTCTTCCTACGAATATACCGTCATTTGACTCTATATGCAATTTATGAATATTAACATTGAGTTGTTGTGAGATTATTTCTGTCACTTTGTTTAATATTCCTATACCGTCAATTCCTTTTACAAAAACATTAACAGGGAAATATAACGCCTTACCTGTTTCCCATTGCACTGCCAAAAGCCTGTTGCCAAAACTTGATTTCAGTTGTGCGGCAATAGGGCAATGCAGTTTGTGTATTATAATTCTATTGTTGTCATCAATATATCCTAAAACGTCATCCCCCGGAATAGGTTTACAGCAATCTGCTATTATATAATTCTTTTGTATGGTGTCCGGAGTTAGTTTTACTATCTTTTTCTTGTCAATGTTTATTGCAGGAGTAGTTTCTTTTTCCTGTTTTTGAGTTTTATTCTTGTTATTTCCTCCAAAATTGAAAGGTATGAATTTTTTCCAACCGTTGTTTGTTGTTTTTTCTTTGAATTCTTCAATGTCATTATCTCCTAATTTTATAACTTTCTGTCCAATCAACAGCATTAGTTCATCATTCGATTTAACATTGTGCAACTTGCATAGTTTTGATATGTTTTCTTCGTTGAATTCAATTTTTGCATTTTTGAGGAACTCATTAAGTATTTCCTCACCAAGTTGTTGGGTTTCTTTACGTTCTCTTCTTAGAATAGCCTGTATCTTGGCTTTTGCTTTTGCTGTAGTAGCAAAGTTTACCCAATCCGGCTGTACTTTCTGTGATTTTGATGTAAGTATTTCTACCTGATCACCACTCTGTAGTTTGTGGCTTAGCGGTACTAGCTTATGATTAACCTTTGCACCAATACAGTGGCTTCCCAGGAATGTGTGTATGGAGAAAGCAAAATCCAGTGCCGTACAGTTTTGTGGCATAGTCTTGATTTCGCCTTTTGGGGTAAATACAAATATTTCCGAAGCGAAAAGATTAAGTTTTATAGTATCAAGAAAATCGAGAGCGTCCGGTTGTGGATCGTCCAAGATTTCTTTAATGGTATGTAGCCATTTACCGAGTTCACCTTCATCTTCGCTTATTCCGCCTTCTTTGTATTTCCAGTGTGCAGCAAATCCCTGTTCTGCTATTTCGTCCATTCGGTTGCTGCGTATCTGGACTTCAATCCATCTACCCTGATTACTCATTAATGTAACATGCAGGGCTTGATAACCATTTGCTTTAGGATGGCTTACCCAGTCTCTGAGCCTATCTGGGTGTGGTTTGTATATACTTGAAATAGAAACGTATATATTAAAACAGTCAATAGCTTCCTTGTCAGGACTTTCAGGCTCAAATATTATTCTAACTGCAAGAATATCATATATTTCTTCAAAAGTTATATGTTTGGTTTGCATCTTATTCCATATGGAATACGGTGACTTTACTCTTGCAAGAATTTTATATTTCAACCCCATATTGTTAAGCTGTTGCTTTATTGGGGCGGTAAATTCTTCAAAAAGGGAATCACGTTCAGCCTGTGTCGCTTCCAGTTTTTTCTGTATTTGGTTGTAGGCTTCCGGATGTTCATATTTGAAACTAAGGTCTTCCAGTTCAGTTTTTATTTTATTCAGACCCAGCCTATTTGCAAGCGGTGCATATATATATAGTGTTTCACCGGCTATTTTGTATTGTTTGCTTGGCAGCATTGAACCAAGTGTTCGCATGTTATGAAGACGGTCGGATATTTTTATCAGTATTACTCTGATATCGTCATTCATGGTTAGCAGCAGTTTCTTGAAGTTTTCTGCTTGGGCTGATGCTCTGTCCCCAAATATACCTCCTGATATTTTAGTCAGTCCATCAACAATCAGTGCTATTCTTTCTCCAAAAAGATTTTGTATGTCTTCAACTGTATAATCGGTATCTTCCACCACATCATGAAGTAATGCTGCACATATAGATGTAGATCCTAATCCTATTTCGCAGCATGCTATTCTTGCCACAGCAATTGGGTGCAATATATATGGTTCACCCGAACGTCGCCTTACACCTTTGTGGGCTTGTTTGGCAAAGTTGAAAGCTTTGGTAATTATTTCGACCTTTTTCCTGTGTCTGCTTTCCAGATATCTGGCAAGAAGTTCTTCGAATGCTTCATTTATTATTTTTTCGTCAGCTTGTTCTTGGGTAAGTTTCTCATCCGTCATATACGTATTCCTCCAAAAAATAATATAAGTGCAAAAATATGAAATAATCAAAAAAAAGCAAGTATTTCTGTGTAATTAATTGAAATACTTGCTTTTTATTTTTTTTATCTTATTCTAATTGTCTTTCCGGCACGTATATTGCTACCCTTTATTCCGTTTAATCTTCTTATCTGGTTTACACTCACTCCATATTTGGCTGCTATTCCACCCAGAGTCTCTCCGTTTCGTATTTTATGGTAAACCTCGGCAGATTTTGGTGTAGTTACTTTTACTGTAGCTCTTCTGTTTTGATAAATTTGAGGCTTGTAATTATAAATGCTGTCTTCGTGCTCCAGAAAACAGCTTATCATATTGTTAGGTAATCTCAATGCATATGTTTTCTGATTACCGGGAATAATATCTTTCCTGAATTCCGGGTTTAGTGCACGTAGTTGCTCAATATCTATTTTGCATACTTCTGATATCTGGTTAAGATTCAAACTTTTGTTGATGTGTATAGTATCAGTTCCTTCCGGCATTTGCATAGCCATTGGTCTGATGTTATGTTCGCAGTAGTAAGTCATTATGTAATTAGCTGCTATGAATGCTGGAACATATCCTCTGGTTTCCTTTGGAAGGAAATTATAGATAGACCAGAAATCTGTTGCTCCTCCGGCGCGTCTTATTGCTTTGTTTATATTTCCGGGTCCACAGTTATAAGCTGCTAATACGAGATTCCAGTCATGGTAGATATCATATAAGTCTTTCAGATATCTTGCTGCGGCATATGTCGATTTTATGGGATCTCTTCTTTCGTCTATCAGGGTATTGACTTCCAGTCCGTATATCTTACCTGTACGGAGCATAAATTGCCATAGACCTGTTGCCCCTTGTCGTGAAACGGCATTAGGATTAAGTGCTGATTCTATTACAGGCAGATATCTGAGTTCAAGTGGAAGATTGTATATTTCAAGTGCCTCTTCGAAAATAGGCATGTACAGGTTGTTGGCACTTAACATGAAAGCAACTGTTTCACGTAGTCTTCCTGTATATTGGTCTATGAATTTTCTTATTATATCATTATAAGGCATTTCAATGATTGCCGGTATTCTTTGTAGCCTGTCAATGTAGACTGAATCACTGATATTGGGATTGGAGATTCCTGATTCACAGTTTATGGGTGTGATGTAGTTCTTGGAAATCCAGTCAAGATAAAGGCTGTCCGTTGATGATAGCATACCCTGTGGAAGTTCTATCTCTTCACTTTCTCCCTGATCATTTTTTACAGTTATAGTTTCTGTCTTTTCTTGTGCATATAAAGTGGAAAATCCCAATGATAAAAGGCAAATAATAATCTTCTTCATAATTTAAAATTTAATATTGCATTGTAGTCCTATTCCCTGAGGTCGGTTACGGAACGCGTCATTGAATAAGGTAGGCTCAAGTTTTAAACCTAAATCTTTCGATATGTCGAAATCAGATAATTCTGCATCCACATAAGCATCTATAACCGAAAGCAAGTATACACCTATGAATGCAAAAATACTAAGGTCTCTTTGTCTTCTGTATATATCTTTGGCATTCTTGAATGTTTCCTGATAGTACTCCAGGTTGCTTTCTACATCCACATATGAAGGGATAAAATCTTTGTAACTGTCGTTGTTGGGATTATCGCTCATTATATCCTGATATGCCTTTGAATAGTCATTATACATTTTCGTATTCCATGTCAGGGCATACGCACATCCCACAAATCCACCATATATAATAGGAAGTTTCCAATATTTCTTGTTATAAATCTGTCCTGCTCCAGGAAGAACCATTGCCATCCATAGTGATTTGTTTGAATCAGGTATCCATCGCTTTTGCGTTTTAGGTGGGGTATTCAATGCAGAGTCCGACTTGGACGACAATAATGCAGTATCAACGGGAGCTTCCAAATTCATTATTTTTTTGTCAATCTCCTCGTCGAAATTCTTGAGGTTGATACTGTCATTGTCAACTTTTCTTTTAATACTGTCGTTTGCTATTGTATCATTAAGGTAGATAGTCTCATAATTTGCTACAACAGTAGCTTGTATCTCTACTGTTGATGACATCAACAGGGAGATACAAAACATAATGAAACTTGTATATGTAAAGAATTTCGGTTTCAAGACAATTATCTTTATTCAGTTTGTTTTAATGAATCAAGTATTTCCATAATTCTTTCAAGGTCAGCTTCGTCCTTGAATGGAATACTTATTTTCCCTTTTCCTTTTGCACTGCACGACAATTGCACTTTCGTTCCAAAAAAACTTGACAGGTGGTTTTGAAGTACGCCGAATGTTTCAGGAAGTTTGTTTCCTTTTATTTCTTTTCCGGTTTTTTCGCTGTTCAAAGCCTTTATCAGTTCCTCCACTTTTCTTACTGAATATCCGTTTGAAATTATTTCGTTGAATATTTTCAACTGTGTCTGCGGATCTTCAATAGCCAGGAGTGCTCTGGCATGTCCCATGTCAATCTCCTTGTTTTTCAATGCAACCTGTATAGTGGCAGGCAGTTTCAGTAATCGGAGATAATTTGCAACAGTAGTTCTGTTCTTGCCTACACGTTCGCTCAGCCTTTCCTGAGTCAGCTCATACTGTTCTATCAGATGTTGGTATGCAAGGGCTATTTCCAAAGAGTTCAAGTCTTCTCTTTGTATGTTCTCTATCAGCGCCATTTCCATAACATTCTCATCATCTGCTGTCTTTATATATGCCGGTATGGTTTTGAGTCCGGCAAGGGCAGATGCCTTGAATCTTCTTTCTCCTGCAATAATCTGATATGAATCGTCGCTAATCTTTCTTAAAGTTATAGGTTGGATGATACCTACCTCCGCAATAGAATCTGCCAGTTCCTGTAATGCAACCGGGTCAAATTCGCGTCGTGGCTGGTTAGGATTGGCAGAAATTTTGCTCAATTCAATCTCGCCGATATTTGATGAGCCGGAAGTTTTTACTTCCTCATTGGATATCAGCGCATCCAAACCTCTTCCTAAAGCAAATTTTTTCTGTACTGCCATATTCCTATTTCGTGTTTTTGGTTATTATTTCATTGGCCAATGCCAAATGGTTCTTTGCACCTGTCGATTCTGCATCATAAAGTATAGCCGGTATACCATGACTAGGTGCTTCACTCAATTTTACGTTACGCTGTATAATTGTTTTAAACACCAACTCCTGGAAATGTCTTTTCACATCATCATATATCTGGTTTGCCAGACGTAATCTTGAATCGTACATTGTCAGGAGGAATCCTTCAATTTCAAGTGCAGGATTAAGTTTCGTTTTAATAATTTTTATTGTATTAAGCAGTTTGCTTATTCCTTCCAGTGCAAAATATTCGCATTGAACAGGGATAATAACAGAGTCGGCTGCTGTAAGTGCATTGATTGTTATCAGTCCTAATGATGGTGAACAGTCTATAAGGATATAGTCATATTCATCTTTCATTGGTTCCAGAGCCTTTTTCATTATTTTTTCTCTGTTGTCCAGATTAAGCATTTCTATTTCAGCACCTACCAGGTCGATATGCGACGGTATAATGTCTAATCTGTCAATATCGGTCGTATAAATGGCTTCCCTTATATCTGTCTGGTTTATCAGGCATTCGTAGATGGAACAGTCTATTTCATTTACGTTTACTCCCAGTCCTGAAGAGGCATTAGCCTGTGGATCAGCATCTATCACTAATACCTTCTTTTCAAGAGTTGCCAATGATGCAGCCAAGTTTATTGTTGTGGTTGTTTTTCCCACACCGCCTTTTTGATTGGCCAAAGCAATTATTTTTCCCATATTAATCAGTTTTATCCGGATGCGAAGTAACTAATAATTAGCGATACGACCTATTAAAAAACTGTTACTTTTGCGGAAAGTGTTGATAACTCACTGCTTTTGTTAATAACTAAATCGAAGCAAAGATAGTGCAAACTGAGTGAAATACAAAGTGAAAACATAGTTTTCGACTTTTAATTCCGAAGTACAGCATATCTTGTCCAAAGATACTGAAAACCATGTAAAAATACCAACAGACTTTGTGAAGATTAATATTTGAAAACGTATTGTCACATAGTTTTTTTGTTCTATATCCCGAAAGGTTGTAACTTTACATCGTTTTTAGTTGAATCTGAATAAACATAGTTTAAATATGGCAAACTGCAAACCACTTATTTTGCTGTCGAACGACGATGGCTATCAGGCAAAAGGAATCAATGAGTTGATAAAGGCTTTACGCGATGATGCCGACTTGATTGTCGTTGCTCCGGACGGACCTCGTTCTGGTGCTTCCGGTGCTATAACATCTGCTGTGCCTGTACATTACGAAAAGGTGAGCGAGGAAGAAGGTCTTGTAGTGTATAAGTGTAGCGGTACCCCTGTTGATTGTACCAAGCTGGCTCTTCATACTATCGTTGGTCGTACTCCCGACATGATTATAGGAGGTATAAACCATGGTGACAATTCTTCCGTAAATGTACATTATTCCGGTACTATGGGTATAGTGATTGAAGGATGTCTTAAAGGCATTCCATCAATTGGTTTTTCTCTTTGCAACCATGCTGCGGATGCTGATTTCTCTTTTACGTTGCCATACGTTAGAAGTATTGTTAAAACTACGTTAGAGAACGGTCTTCCATACGGAACATGCCTGAATGTGAATTTCCCGGATACTGAAAATCTTAAAGGAATTCGTATATGCCGTCAGACAGACGGTGTATGGATAAACGAATTTGCCGAATGCAACCATCCCCGACACAAAGGTTATTATTGGCTTACAGGCTCCTATAAGAATTATGAATCAAATGCCGAAGAAACGGACCATTGGGCACTTGACAATGGCTATGTAGCCATAACACCTACAAAGGTTGATGTTACGGCATACGGACTTATGGAGAAAATGAAGTCGTGGAACTGGTCTCTTTAAGTGGACAAGGCTACAGTTGCAAGTTGACAAGGTTTGCCATTTGGATGGTAAGCCTCGTCACCTTGTTACCTCGTTAACTTGTGACTAGGAAAACTCAAAAACTCACAAACTTAAAAACTCACACATGAAATATTATCTGATAGTAGGAGAGGCCTCAGGAGATTTGCACGCTTCGAACCTGATGCGTTCTTTGAAGAAGCATGACAAGGACGCCGAATTCCGTTTCTTCGGAGGCGACCTGATGCAGGCCGTAGGAGGAACGCTCGTAAAGCATTACAAGGACATGGCATATATGGGTTTTATCCCTGTACTGTTGCATTTGCGTACCATATTCCGCAATATGAACCTGTGCAAATCGGATATAGTGAAATGGAAACCGGATGTGCTGATTCTGATAGATTATCCAGGATTTAACTTGAAGATTGCCAAATATATAAAGCAAAACACTGATATACCTGTCTATTATTATATATCCCCAAAAATTTGGGCATGGAAGGAATACCGCATAAAGGATATAAAGCGTGATATCGACAAGATGCTTTCCATACTTCCATTCGAGATAGATTTTTATAAGAAACATGATTATCCTATTTCGTATGTGGGAAATCCTAGTGTGGACTCTGTTTCGGAATATCTTGATAATCATCCTTCTGACAGGAACTCTTTTATTAAAGACAACGGATTGTCGGACAAACCCATAGTGGCAATACTTGCTGGAAGCCGCAAGCAGGAGATAAGGGATAATCTGACTCGTATGATGGAAGTAACCCGTTTGTTTCCGCAGTATCAGTTTGTAGTGGCAGGAGCTCCTGGTATATCACATGATTATTATAAACAATACATTACTCCTGAAACGAATATCGTATTTTCGCAGACGTACAGATTGCTTCAGCATTCTGTTGCTGCTATGGTTACGTCAGGAACGGCTACACTGGAAACGGCATTGTTCGGAGTGCCTCAGGTGGTGTGCTATTATATGTCTGCCGGAAAACTTGTATCCTTCTTAAGGAAGTTCATGCTAAAAGTTAAGTACATTTCGTTGGTAAATCTTATCACTGGAGAGGAAACAGTGAAAGAACTTGTAGCAGACGGTATGACCACCTCGAACCTGAAAAAAGAGTTTGCTGCAATATTGCCCGGAGGGGATAAACGTGAAAGTGTACTGAAGGGATACTCGGAGTTGAAACGTATATTGGGTAATCCTGGAGCATCCGAAAAGGCTGCTGAGATTATAGTAGAGGCTTTAAAGTTGAAATAATGTTCATATATTATAATGTAAACAGTTCAGCCTGTGTTTAAACTCTGTTCAAACACAGGCTGAACTGTTTTTTTACATGTAATAAATCTGCTAACATCCTTTTTATAAACCATTATTATCAAATCATTTTCTATAAATACAATTTGTATTTATAAAAATACAACTGATGTTTTTACAAACAACACTGTTGTTTGTAAAAATCAGTATTGTGTTTATAGATTATGATTTGAGGTTTTCAAGAAAATCCATGTATAATCAGGTTTTGTCATCAATAATTGACTGATTGGAAATAAAATCATAAATTTGATGGAAAATACGAATTCTATGATTAATACTTTGTTTAATGTCTTGATGTACATTATGCCTGTATTGGCTATAATAGTATTCATCGCTCTTTTCTTTGTAAAGGCAGGATATGGTATATTCCATACCAAAAGATGGGGACTGAGTATTCCCAATAAATTAGGGTGGGTGATAATGGAATGCCCCGCATTTATTCTTATGGCTGCAATGTGGTTTACAGGACATTATTCACTGATGTCTGTTCCTGCTATTTTCTTCATCCTTTTCGAGATACACTATTTCCAAAGGGCATTTGTATTTCCGTTTCTTATGAAAGGTAAAAGCAAGATGCCGGTCAGTATTATGTTTATGGGAGTAGTGTTTAATCTTATCAACGGTTTTCTGATAGGATATTCATTGTTCCACATTGATAATTCTGACAAATATACTGCCGATTGGATTTACTCGCCTAATTTCATAATCGGTATGATGATATTCATTGCCGGTATGATGATAAACCTTCACTCGGATAATGTGATAAGACATCTTCGCCCCAAGGGTGATACAAGACATTATTTCCCGCAAAAAGGGATGTACCGTTACGTTACATCAGCCAATTATCTGGGAGAGTTGATGGAGTGGACAGGATTTGCCATACTTACCTGCGATGCAGCTGCATGGGTATTCGTGGTATGGACTTTTGCCAATCTTGCTCCGCGTGCAAATGCTATAAGGAAACGCTATGTGGAGGAATTCGGAGCAGATGTGGTAGGAAAAAGAAAATGTTTGATACCTTATATATATTAGGATTATGGAAACATCAAAACTCTTTACAGAACATAAGATAGGTCCTTTGACACTTAGAAACCGTACAATACGTTCGGCTGCTTTCGAAAGTATGTGTCCTGGCAACAAACCGTCTAAGGCTTTGTATGACTACCATGTGTCGGTTGCTCATGGTGGGGTAGGTATGACCACTGTAGCATATGCTGCGGTGACACGAAGCGGACTGTCGTTCGACCGTCAGTTGTGGATGCGTCCTGAGATTGTTCCCGACCTGAAGAAGCTTACTGACGCTATCCATCGTGAGGGGGCCGCTGCCAGTATTCAGCTTGGGCATTGCGGAAACATGTCACACAAGAAAATATGTGGCGAAATACCGGTTGGAGCTTGTACCGGATTCAACCTTTATTCGCCGACGTTTGTCCGCGGACTCCGTAAAGATGAACTGCCTGTCATGGCAAAGGCATACGGAGATTCTGTAAGATTGGCACGTGAAGCAGGTTTTGATGCTGTAGAGATACATTCAGGACATGGGTATCTGATAAGCCAGTTTCTGTCTCCATATACCAATCACAGAAAGGACGAGTATGGCGGTTCGTTGGAGAACAGAATGCGTTTCATGGATGAAGTGATGGCTGAAGTCATGAAAGCTGCCGGAAATGATATGGCGGTATTGGTCAAGATGAACATGCGCGACGGCTTCAAGGGAGGAATGGAGATAGATGAGAGTCTGAAAGTGGCGCAGCGGTTGAAAGAAGACGGTGCACATGCCCTTGTGCTCAGTGGAGGTTTTGTAAGCAAAGCACCTATGTACGTTATGCGTGGCGCTATGCCTATAAAGACTCTTACTCATTACATGGACTGCTGGTGGCTGAAATATGGAGTAAAATTCTTCGGACGTCTGATGATACCTACAGTACCTTTCAGCGAAGCCTATTTCTTAGACGATGCACTGAAGTTCAGAGAGCAGATTAAGGATATTCCGCTGGTATATGTAGGTGGACTTGTTTCAAGAGAGAAAATAGATGAGGTGCTGAACAAAGGATTTGAGTTTGTGCAGATGGGGCGTGCCCTGTTGAATGAACCAGGATTTGTCAACCGCATGAAGACGGAAGAATGTGCCAGATGCAATTGCGGACACAGCAATTACTGTATAGGCAGGATGTATACAGTGGATATGGCATGTCATAAGCATCTGAAAGAGGAACTTCCGCATTGTTTGAAAAAAGAAATTGAAAAACTGGAGAACAAATGATTAAGAAGACTGCTATAATAACTGGAGCCGACGGAGGTATGGGTTCCGAAATAACCAAAGCCGTGGCATTGGCTGGTTATCATGTGATAATGGTGTGTTATACCAGCTTCAAGGGTGAAGAAAGAAAAAGCAGGATTGTTCTTGATACCGGTAATGATGATATAGAGGTGGTACAGGCAGATTTGTCTTCAATGGAGTCGGTGGTTGAGGCTGCAAAGAAGATTAGGTCTAAAACTCCTTCGGTGGAACTTCTGATGAATAATGCAGGCACGATGTGTACGCATTTTACCCGTACGGAAGATGGCTTTGAACATACTGTGGCAGTGAATTATCTGGCTCCGTATCTTCTTACCCGTTCATTATTGTCGCTGATGCATGAAGGAAGCAGGATTGTGAATATGGTTTCGTGTACATATGCTATAGGTAAGATTGGTCCTGATTTCTTTAGCAAAGGACGTGAAGGTGGTTTTTACCGTATTCCTATATATAGTAACACCAAACTTGCATTATGGCTTTTTACCCGTGAATTGTCTGAACGTATCAAAGACAAGGGAATAACGGTAAATGCAGCCGATCCGGGAATCGTTTCTACCAATATCATCAGGATGGATATGTGGTTCGATCCTTTAACGGATATTCTGTTCCGTCCGTGTATTCGTACCCCTCGTCAGGGAGCGGAGACAGCAATACATCTTCTACTTGATGAAAAATACAGGGGTGTTACCGGGGGGATGTTTGCTTCGGGAAAGCAGAGAAAATTGAGTGGCAAGTATCTGTATCATCCGCAGATGGAAGAACTTTGGAAACTGACCGAGAAAAAGCTGGAAAATTTTTTTAGTTTCTGAAAATTTGTAAGGTAATTATCAATTGCTTAATTTTGTGATATTAAACTCTTAAATCCACAAACTTAAAAATATTTATGGCTAAATTTAAAAGAATTCTCCTTAAACTGAGCGGTGAAAGCCTGATGGGAGAAAAGAAATACGGAATAGACGAAAAACGCCTTGGCGAGTATGCACAGCAAATCAAGGAAATACACGATATGGGTGTGCAGATTGGTATAGTAATTGGCGGTGGCAACATCTTCCGCGGACTGAGCGGTGCAGGCAAGGGATTTGATCGTGTGAAAGGTGACCAGATGGGTATGCTTGCAACAGTTATCAACAGTCTTGGACTTAGCTCAGCTCTTGTGGCTGCGGGTGTAAAGGCGCGTGTACTTACAGCAATACGCATGGAACCTATTGGTGAGTTCTATACTAAATGGAAAGCTATCGAGGCAATGGAAAACGGCGAAGTGGTAATCATGTCTGCCGGTACAGGAAATCCGTTCTTCACTACAGATACAGGTTCTTCGTTGAGAGGTATCGAAATAGAAGCTGATGTTATGTTGAAGGGAACACGTGTGGACGGTATCTATACTGCAGACCCTGAAAAAGATCCTACTGCAACTAAGTTTGACGAAATTACATACGACGAGGTTCTTGCACGTGGACTAAAGGTTATGGACCTTACAGCTACATGTATGTGCAAGGAAAACAACCTGCCTATAATTGTATTCGATATGGATACAATTGGTAATCTTAAGAAAGTAATGTCGGGAGAAAACATTGGAACTTTAGTTCATCCTTGATTGCCGGATGATATAGGTATTCATGGAAATCGCATGATATTAACGCTATTGCAACTTGCTGTTAATATCATGCGTTTCTTTTTATATGGTGAATTTCCTTACTTCGCCATTCTTCATGTGTGGTATTTTGTACAAATCTTTTATTGCCACATCAATTATGTGTGCCTGGATGGAGCGGTTGATAAGACCGTGTGCAACTACGAGAACGTGTTTCCCTTCGTATTTTTCCTTTATATACTCTACTATGCGTCTGCCTCGTTCGTAAAGCATTTCTTTTGTTTCGGCATCTTTCGGAGGATTTTTTGTATTTACAGAATCTATTTTGATTCCTGTCCATGATCCCCAGTTTATTTCTCTGAGAAGTTCTGTCTTCTCCCATGGCAATTCTCTGTTTGTCATGGCATAGTTCACAGTGTCAACAACTCGTTGCAAATCACTGCTGAGTATACAGTCAAGATGTATGTTGCGGAGTTCTTTTCCAAGATTCTGTGCCTGCTCTATACCTTCTTCAGTAAGCTTTCCTGGCATGTGCCCCTGAAATATCCGCATTAGGTTTTCTTCCGTCTGTCCGTGGCGGGTGAGGTAGATTGTTGTCATATTCGTGATATATTTGTTATAAACAGAAATAGCTAACCTGACGTTGTGTACAGATTAGCTATTGTCTTTTAAAAGTTCCGTGGAGCTGGAGGGAGTCGAACCCTCGTCCAAACAAGGAAGCCATATGCTTTCTACATGCTTATCTCTGCCTTCGG
>CALUPA010000010.1 GCA_944322395.1 uncultured Phocaeicola sp. | reverse complement strand
CCTACGATAGTAAGTTTTTCGTTTGTTACAAATTCCATAATTCTAATTATTTATGTTATGTTATAAAAGTGTTTTTTGTCCAATACTTTTTCTACTTCCGCTACAAAGTTAAGAAATAATCGAAGAAATAACAGATTTAGCGATGGCAAATAAACGGTATTTTCTGTGCTTTTATACTTAATTACGGAAAAAAATCATTATTTCATTTCCTTTGTATTGAAATTGTAATGATGATGTTGCAATTATGGAGATTGATGACCGATGTGTATTCTATATATTATAAAAATGTCTGTAGGATAAGAATAGGTCTTTTTAATTCTTTTATAAATAAGGAAAATAAAGTTTGAAATGTTATGAAATAAAAAAGGCGTCATTCATCATCTTGAATGCCGCCGGCTTCCTAAAAGAACCCCCCAATTTAGGGTTCTTTGTTTCTTTGGTTTTTCTAGTCTTAATTGTTATCCTTCTTAATCTTTTCTTTTTACCTTAGCACTAAACCTATTGTTCTTTTTACCTTTATCCTTAAACTGAAAACCTTTTACCTTTTTTCTAATACCTTTTAAACTTAAACCTAATACCTTAATTTTTACCTTAAACTAATAACCTTTATCTAATACCTTTTATTTTTATACCTTAAGTAAGTCTAATACCTTTATATTTTGTGCTATTTATTAATTTTCTCTCTGGTTTCACAACCACGATACAAAGGTATGGATATTTTTTTATTCTGCAATATGTCGTGACTGTTTTTTATATTAATATATGTTTTTCTTGATTTATATCATGTTTCAGCGTATGTATGCTTCGTGCTCGCGAACGTAAATGTGTTGTTGTTTATGTTAGAACGTAATAATGTAGTTTTAATTGATAAAATCATAATTAAAAAAGCTATTTTGAGAGTTTAATGTTAATTTTAATATTAAATGCAAGTGTTTCTGTTGATGTTGTATAACATATTTGTGCGTTTTGAGAGTTTTTTAAACCAGACCTGATATTTATTCATAAAAGATGTATATATATAATTATGTATATGTTATGTAGCCATACAAAAAAGGACCGGAGAGCTTGTGTAATGCTTCTTCCGGTCCTTTGTATGTGATTTTTTATTGTTTAAGTAACTTTTTAAGGTTTAAAATTCTCTGATTGCTACTTCCTCTGAATTCGAGAGTAGGGGAGTACAAGTTTTCTTCAAATCTTCCGTCTACCAATACGTCTATATATTCTAGTAAATCCTTTCTCCTGTTATCGTTAATGAGTTCTTCCAGGGTATAGCCTGTGTAGCACCAAATATTTAACCCGGTGGAATGATGAACCTTTTCCAGAACTTTACGGAATTCTTCCGGATTGAAGAAAGGGTCCCCTCCGGTGAATGTCACTCCGTCTAATAAGGGATTAGCATTTATTTCTTTTATTATGTTGTCCAAGGCTTCTTCGGTCAGCGGCTTTCCGGCTTTGGGGTTCCACGATTCAGGGTTATGACAACCTTTGCAACGGTGATTGCATCCGGACATATAGATAGAGTACCGGATGCCGTCGCCGTCGACTATTGTTTCAGGATATGTATATAAATAATGTAGCATGTTTCGGATTAGGTATGTTTTACCCTGTCTCGTTCTTCGGCACGTTTTGCTGAGTTCCAGCTGTTCAGGTCACCCGTCAGGTAGCCTGTAATGCGACGCATGCGGAGTATGTTTTCGCTGTTGCATATAGGGCATTTGCTGTAGATTACACCTCTGTAGCCACAGTTGTGACATGTATCAACCGGATGATTTATCGAACCGTAACCGATACCTTCGTCATTCATCACTTTCACTATTTTGGCTATGGCCTTTACATTCTTCTGTGCTTCACCGTCCAGCTCTACGTATGTGATGTGACCTCCAAGTGTAAGTGCGTGGAAAGGTGCTTCACATTTTATTTTGTCTACTATGTTGATAGGCTCTTTCACGTCTACATGGAATGAGTTTACATAATAATCTCTGTCGTTCACTCCTTCTATTATACCATATTTACGTTTGTCCATTTTTGTGAATCTTCCTGACAGGCCTTCTGCTGGAGTAGCAAGAACAGAATAGTTAAGATGATATTTCTCTTTATATCTCTTGGCTACTTCATTTATTTTCTCAACAGCTTCGTAAAGGGTGTTCCATGATTTCTTGTTATGTCCGTGTCCCTGACCGTAGAGGGCTACCATTGCATTATGTCCGCCAATGAAACCTATACCCAATGTACCTTGGTTCAGTATGTCGCCTACTTCTTCGTTAGGATTTACGTTGCAACCGCCTTTCCATACGTTGTTGCCCATCATGAATGGGAATTGTCTTGCCAGGGCTGTTTTCTGATACTGGTATCTTGAATAAAGCTGTTCGGCTATCATTTCAGCCATTTCTTCTACCGACTGCAGGAATACTTCTTTTGCTTTTTGCTCGATAGCTTCCTTGTTGTTTGAGTCGATTATGCTTTCTGCCTTTATTCTGGCTTCTATAGCCAGCCTTGGCATATTCATTGTTGTGAATGACAGGTTTCCTCTTCCTAGTGATGTCTTTTCGCCGTTGATGTTTTCGAACACTCGTGTGCGGCATCCCATTGTAGCAAGTTCGTACTTATATCTGTGAGGGTCGTCGGCTTTCCACAATTCATGTTTGTTGAACGGAGTGTCAAGAAACATGAAGTTAGGGAACAGTGCTTTGGCTGTGGTACGACATGCTTTAAGGAAAAGATCAAAGTTGGGAGCCTTGAACTGCAGCTTTCCTTCCATTGCGGCATCGAAGTCGCTCATGGCAAGCTGATAATCCTCTTCAGAATATGATACGCCATCCTTAATCTTGAAAATCTGTATTGGGAAAACAGGTACTTCGCCGTGAGCTCCCAATCCTTCAATTGTAGATTTCAGCAATTCCTCTATGACCATTCTTCCTTCGGCCGAAGTGTCTGTACCATAGTTTATAGAGCTGAACACTACCTGATTTCCACCTCTTGAATGCATGGTGTTCAGGTTGTGAATGAAGCCTTCCATTGCCTGATGGGTATCTTTACGCGTACGTTCGTTTGCTTTGTGCAGGAGGTGTTCCAAGTCTTCTTTTTCTAGATCTGCACCTATAGATTTAAGTTCGCTTGCAAGCGCTTTTTTAGCATCTTCGGATGGAGCTATCGTCAGAAGGTGTTTCTTTACACACTCTTTAAGAATCTCTTCTGTTATGTATATACCTTTCATTTCCATAAGGAACGACATTATTGAAGCTACACTCTTCTGGTAACTTTTCAGAACACCTTTAGCCATGAAGAAATCGAATGCAGGTATTGCCTGGCCTCCATGCTGTTCGTTCTGATTGGTTTGGAAGATTATGGTAGCAAGAGTGGCGTAGCTCTGTATGGACTGAGGTGTGCGTATGCTTCCGTTTTTTGTGTGAAAACCTCTTTCGAACAAGTCTTCAAGGTCATACTGTATGCATGTGGTGGTCTTTGTAGGATAGTAATCCAAATCGTGAATATGTATATCGCCCAACTGATGTGCTTCTGCATACTTCTTAGGCAGAAGGTACTTGTACGTATAGTCTTTTGTTATTTCAGATGCAAAAGTCATCATCTGTCCTGCCGGCGTATGGCTTGACATGTTGGCATTGCTAAGGTTGACGTCATTCTTGTCTATTGCCACGATGCCATCCATTATATGTTTGATTTTTGTCTTGCGGTCGCGTTCAGTGTTTCTCCACTGTCTGTAGATGATATATTTCTTCGCTACTTCCGGCTGTACTTTCATCAATTCCATTTCTACAAGGTCCTGTATTTCTTCCACACCGATGGTCGGGGTATTGAAGTGATTGATTACTCTACGGGTGATTTCGTCAATCAGATTTTCGCAGTCTGTAAGGTCCGATGCTACGAAAGCCTTTGTAATCGCGTTGTAGATCTTTGCAGATGAGAAGTTTTCCCGCTTCCCGTCTCTTTTGATGATGCAGATGTCCTTTGTTTCCATTTTTTTGTTTTTTTGTTTTGTAATAGTTGTTTTACTCTTTCAGGGCAGGTCTTCTGACTGATCTTTCCGCGGACACCTTCCCGCCGTAAGCAGTGGTTGGAGTAATCCTGTCCGTTTCATCAAGAATCACAGCAGCGGGTACTGTTACCGATTTTCACGATATTCCCTTTTGAGACTGATGTCACTCTGAAAAAGCAATGCAAATCTAGAAACAAAATTCTGAAATAAAAAACATGATTTTGTTTGGATTTTACAAAAATGAAATTTTAAATAATGCAAAATGCCTTTTGGGGGCGTGTAGGTGTACTTTTTGGAAAACTATGTCTTATGATATTTTTAAATTATATTAGATTTTGGTAGTATGGTTTTAGCTTTTTATGATTCTAGTTGTTTGGAATTAATCCTGTAGCATTTTCGGAATGCTACAGGATAATATAACTTGTGTCTATTTCTCATTAACCGGTTTCAACCCCATTTCCCGGGCTTTTTCCATCATGTATTCAAAGGCTGCATCATGTTCGTTAGGTATAACCCCATCCAGAATAGCATCTTTGATATAACTTTTCAGGTCACCTATTTCGCGGCATGGCTGTAAGTTGAATACTTTCATAATCTCGGCCCCGTCTACAGGTGGTTGGAAGTTTCGTATTCTGTCTTTTTCTTCCAGGTCTTTCAGTTTTTGTCTCACAAGCTTGAAGTTGTCATGGAAACGCTGCTTTCGTGCTTCATTCTTTGATGTAATGTCAGCTTCGCACAGACACATCAGGTCGTCAATATCATCGCCGGCTTCGAACAGCAGTCGCCTTACAGCAGAGTCTGTTACCTCCTCGTCGGCAATTACTATTGGGCGCATGTGCAGACTTACCATTTTCTGGACATATTTCATTTTTTCGTTCATAGGCAGTTTCATCTTTCTGAATATGTCCGGTATCATTTTTTCGCCTATGTAATTATGGTTGTGGAATGTCCATCCGGCTTTCTGTTCCCATCTTTTGGTTTTTGGTTTGCCTATGTCGTGAAGTAAGGCAGACCATCTGAGCCAAAGATTGTCTGTAGCTTTCGATATGTTGTCCAGCACTTCAAGTGTGTGATAAAAATTATCCTTATGAGCTCTTCCGTTTCTTGTTTCTACACCCTGCAGAGCACATAGTTCAGGGAATATAAGTTCCAGTAGCCCACATCTGTCGAGGTCTACAAAACCTTTCGACGGTATAGGCGACAGGATGATTTTGTTCAGTTCGTCGGCTATACGTTCCTTAGATATAATCTTTATTCTTTCTTTGTTTCTTTCCAGAGCTTCGAATGTTTCGTCTTCGATGTAGAAATTTAGTTGTGTAGCAAAACGGATGCACCTCATCATTCTCAGAGGGTCATCGCTGAACGTTATGTCTGGGTCAAGAGGGGTTCTTATAATTCTGTCTTCAAGGTCTTCCATTCCTTCGAACGGGTCAACCAGTTCGCCGAAACGGTCTTTGTTCAGACATACTGCCATTGCATTTATGGTGAAATCGCGTCTGTTCTGGTCATCCTCCAGTGTCCCGTTTTCCACTATCGGTTTTCTGCTGTCGTGGCTATATGATTCTTTCCTTGCACCAACAAATTCCACTTCGATGTCTTTGAATTTCACCTGTGCAGTTCCGAAATTCTTGAATACCGAGACATTAGCTCCTCTGCCTAATTTTTTGCCTAGTGCCTGTGCTATTTCTATTCCGCTTCCTACTACCACTACATCTATGTCTTTTGAAGGACGATTCAGGAATATGTCGCGCACGTAGCCACCTACTACATAGCATTCCAGACCTAGTTCATCGGCAGTTTCGGATATTATACTGAATATTTTGTCGGAAAAATGTTCTTTTAATTCCATATATTGAAATCTGTTATTCAAGGTGCAAAGGTACAAAAATGTATTTGTTTTGTCAATATTGAACATAAAGTCGTCTTTCCGATATGGAAAGTTTGTTTTGTCATTTTGTTTTCCGTAAATAATATGTATATAAAGATTTTGAAATTTAATACCGATAAACGACAAATGGTGTCATGCCATAAATAGACTTGACACCATTTGAATAGAATAAAATTATGTTGAGTGTTTCTTTTAATGACGGTATATGTTTATTTTTTTTCTTCTTCCGTGTTTTTTTCTTCATCACCTTTTTCAGATGTATATTCTTTCGGCGACATTCCAAATATTTCTTTGAAAGTGCTTGAAAAATGTGATAGGTTATTGAATCCAACTGCATAGGCTACCTCCGAAATACTCAGTTTTTTTTCTTTCAGCAATTTTGCTGCCTGCTGCATTCTTATGTTCTTTATGAAATCGCGTGTCGACAAGTTAGTAAGTTCCTTTAGTTTTCTATGAAGGTGTACTCTACTTAATCCTACTTCATGTGCAAGCATTTCTACATTAAGTGTTGGTTCGGACATATACTTGTTTATGATATCCATAATTTTTTCCATTAGTGCTTCGTCCGACGATTTTACACTCAACTCTTTTACTTTTTCTTTCTGCTCTTGGGCACCGCTAAATTTATTTTTCAGCATTCGTCTGTTGTTAAGAAGGTTTGATATGGTACTTCTTAATACTTCAGTGTTGAATGGCTTTATTATGTAGGCATCTGCTCCATGCTCTATGCCTTCAACTTGTTCTTCAGCTTTTCCTTTTGCGGTAAGTAGTATAACCGGTAAGTGATTGGTATTGACATTCTGCTTTATTTTCTTACATAATGTCAATCCGTCCATTTCGTCCATCATAACATCACTTACAACCAAATCTACATGATTTGTAAATATCATATCGTATGCTTCCTTTCCATTGCTAGCCACCATTATCTTATATTCGTCAGACAATTCTTCTTTCAGGAACTCCTGAATTTCTTTTTCATCGTCAACGATTAGAATAGTGAAGTTTGTTTTTGCTCTTTTCTTTGTGTTGGTTTGAGATTCTTCATTAATATTTATTGCAAACTTTTGCATTTCAATGTCATTGTTTACATATGTTTCGCTTTCATCTATTTGTGAAAGGTCTATATGGTCGCATCCTTTGGGAATCCTTACAGTAAACGTTGATCCTTCACTATCAATATTATTTTCGGCTGATATGATTCCATAATGCATTTCTACCAAAGAACGTGTCAGATGTAGTCCTACTCCAGTTCCTCCCTGATTGTGTATGCCATTTCCACTTATTTGATAGAATCTTTCAAAGATATGCTCTTTTTGATTCTCGTCCAATCCTATACCGCTGTCTGTTACTTTTATTTCTATATAATTTTTAAGTGGTCCTTTTATGGTATGGTCTTCTCCATAGCGCAGTGATATACGTACATTGCCATTGTCAGGGGTGTATTTGAATGCATTCGACAAAAGATTCATTAGCACTTTATCAAAATTATTTATATCAATCCATCCCATCAGCATATCATTTTCATGTTCGAAACTGAAATTAATATTCTTCTGACGGGCAGTGTTTTCAAATGTCATCATCAGGTCATTGATAAAGCCTACTAAGTCTGTTTCTTTGAAATGCATTTGCATTTGTCCTTTCTCAATCTTTCTAATATCCATCAGTTGGTTGATAAGGCGGAGTATTCGTTTTGCATTTCTGTATATCATCATATATGTCTTCGACACTTCTTCATTTTTGTTGTTGGCTATAAGTTTTTCCAACGGATTTATGATTAGTGTCATCGGGGTCCGTATTTCATGAGATATGTTTATAAAGAATTGCAGCTTTGCTTCGTTTATTTCTCTGGCATGTTTTATTTCCATGAAATCCTGTTTTCTTCTTATTTTTATACGAATATAATTTATAGTAAGCCATATAAGTACGATTATAGGTAAAGAAAACACCAAATATGCCCACCATGTTTGATACCATGGGTATGAAATATTTATATTGTATGTATATGTATCCGATGCAATGTTTCTGTTTATGGCAAATACTTCAAGTGTATAATTTCCCGGTGGAAGATTGTTGAAAGTGATGTAACTTTCACCATATCTGGTTGACAGCCAGTTCTTGCCAAGCTTCTCGATTCTATATTTGTATAGTATATGTGAAGAATTGCCGTAGTCTAAGGTTGTAAACAGGACTCTGAATGTATTGTCTTTGTAGCTAAGATTGAATGTCTTTGCTTTCGTAACATCTTCATCAATTATTTTCTTGCCTCCAGAAAGCGAATTGGTGTTTATACTTTTTCCGAAAATCTGGAATTCTGAAATTAGCAGTTTGGGTTTTGCTATAGAATCTGTAATTTCTGATGGGAAGAAACAGGTAATTCCATTTGTTCCTCCGAAAAGTATTTCTCCGTTATTGGCTTTGAATGCAGCTCCTCTGGTAAATTCATTACCTTGCAGTCCGTCTTCATTATAATAATTGGTGAATGTTTTGTTCTGTTTGTTGAATTTACTTATTCCGTTAAATGTACTTATCCATATGTTTCCGCTGTTGTCTTCGCATAATCCGCAGATAACTTCATTGGACAATCCATTGTCTGTTCCAAATTTTTCAGATTGTTTGTTCATTTTGTTGTATGAGTACAATCCTTCAGATGTTCCAATCCATATGATACTGTCATTATCCTCGGTTATAGAATAACACATTTTGTCTTTAAGAAAGATATTATTATTGAAGTTTGTAAAACTGTTGTTTTTAGGATTAAAGCAGCTCAAACCTTTAAAGTGTCCTATCCATATATATCCTTCGCTGTCGCAATACAACGTATTTATCCAGTTGTCTTCAAGCCAATTGGTTTTATCTATATTATTATTGCTATTATACGATGTTAGGTTACCACTATTCAGGTCATAAACATACATACCAGTACCGTATGTACTGATATACAGTTTCTTATCATGTCCTTCGGCGATACTGAAGACACTCTCGTTTTCCAATCCATTGATTGGTTGGAAATTTCCTGTGTTTATATCAAATTTTCCAATTCCCTGACTGTAGCTACCAAGCCAGATGTCTTTGTTTGAATCTTCGAATATACTTATTATTGTATTCGGTATACTGTTCTTCTCGTTGTTTGGTTTGTAATGCTTTTTTAGTGAGTAGTTTGGGTTCAGTATGTATAAGCCTTTACTGTCTACACCGATTAATATATTATTTTTTTTATCTTTAAGTATTGACATTACACAACCGTCGTCTATGGGGCTGTCGCTTATTTGTTTCTCACCATAGAATCTGAACGGATTTGTCTTCTTTGGTATAAGTACAACTCCCTTTTGGAATATTCCAAACCATAGATTATTTTCATTGTCGGACAGAATGCTATGTACTTTTGTATCTCTAAGGTCTATAGCAGAATCGGCTATGTATAATTCTTCTAATGATGAGTTACTTTCATTGAATATTTTCACACCCTGACCATCACTGCCAATATAGATTTTTCCATCTATATGCTCCATGGTCTTTATTGCTAAGTTTTTGCAACTCTCTATCTTTTTTAGAGAATTATTGTGTTTGTCATACAGAAATAAGCCATTTGTAAATGTTCCAAAGTACATATTTCCGTTATTGTTTGCAATAATAGATGTTACATCACTATGAGCGATTTCTGAGAACTCCAGTTTTTCTATATTTTTTGTTTTATGGTCATAAATAAATGCTCCGTAGCCTTCTGTGCCTATGTATAGTTTGCCATTACTATCTTCTATGATAGTATTAATCTTTAATATTTTGTCTTCATATGATTGTATTACATTATTCCCTTTGTTTTCTTTTGTATTGATTAGAAACAGACCTTGGTTAGAGGTAGCTACCCAAACATCACCATTCTTGCATTCTATTATTTGTGATATATGCGGAGTGGTTATTCTGTTGTTTATGTATAGCGGTATTTGGGTAAAATTATCTTCGTTACGATTATATTTCATCATACCGGCTACAGTGCCAACCCAAATATTGTTTTTACTGTCTTCGAATACCACTCTTGAGTAGTTATTGCATATGGAAGTAGAGTCATTTTCATCGTGAGTGTATAGAATAAATCTGTTGCCATCAAATTTGTTAAGACCGTATTCTGTTGCAATCCATATGAATCCCCTTTTGTCTTGATATATTCTGTTTATAAGACTGCTTGATATATGGTCTCCTGTAGTGTAAATAACACTGGTTTGTGACTGTAAACTTGTGATTGATAATAATAAAAAGAATAGTCCGATAAGTATATGTTTCATTGTATTGGTTTATATGTTGAACAACAATACAAAGGTAATTAAAATATGATAATTACAAAAAAGTCTGCCTATTCATATTTCAGAACAGACAGACTTTATTTATGACTTATATACTTGTTTATTATCTCATTTCAGTATATTTGATTTTGTCCATATCATTGTAGTCAAGGTTTTCACCAGCCATACCCCAAATGAACATGTAGTTGCTTGTACCAGCAGCTGCGTGGATTGACCACTCTGGAGAAACGATAGCTTGTTCGTTAGCCATCCATACCAGACGCTGTTCTTGTGGCTGACCCATCAGATGGCAGATCATGTTACCTTCAGGTACATTGAAATAGAAGTAAGCTTCCATACGACGGCTGTGAGTGTGAGCTGGCATTGTATTCCAAACACTACCCGGTTTCAATTCTGTAAGACCCATCTGCAATTGGCATGGTCCTTCTTTCAATACATTTTTAACGATAAGCTGGTTGATAACGCGGTCGTTGCTTTCTTCCATCTTACCTGCTGCCATTGAGTTTGCCTTCAAAGAACCCTTACGACCGTCGATAGTAACGAGCTGAGTTTTGTATTCCTTGTGTGCAGGAGCAGAATTGATATAGAACTTAGCTGGCTTTGAAGCATCCTTGCTCTTGAAAGTAACTTTTTCGTTACCGCGTCCTACGTAAAGGGCTTCTCTGAATTTCAATTCATATTCTTTACCGTCAACAGTAACGATACCGTCGCCACCAACATTGATTACACCAAGTTCGCGTGAGAACAAGAAGTATGGAGCTTTAAGTGGGTCGATAGTTTCAAGAACTACTTCCTTGTTTACAGGCATAGCACCACCGAAAATGAAACGGTCGTACATGGCATATGTAAGGTTGATTTCGTCTGCAGAGAAAACTTTTTCCATCAAGAAACTTTCGCGGATTCTTTGTGTGTCATAAGTCTTGAAATCTTGTGGATGACAAGCTGTTTTCATCTGGTAGTTTACTTGTGCGTTTGTTGATAGGGCAGCTACTCCCATCATCATTGCTAGTGCTAATTTTTTCATATTCTTATTGTTTTATTGAGTTTAGGTTTTCTGAATTAATTATTGTTGTGAGCCTTAGCTTCTTTGATTATACGTGTTCTGTTATAGATAGCCATGATAAGAGCTATAGCTACCAATGCTGCAGAACCTACGTACTTGAAGTTATAAATCAGATGGAAAATACCCCATGAGAATATACTTGAAGCAAAGTCGAGTGCACCGCCCTGGAATCCTTCAGGAATCTTAACGGCAGCATCACCTGTCTTGATAAATACGTCATGAGCAGCTTGAGTGAAGAATGGAGCCAGGTCTGTTACGAAATACAAACCAACGATTAAGCCAACCAAACCTATAAGGAATGTTTTCAATACGTTACCTTTTGTAATAGGAAGTACCGCAGGGAATAAGTAGAACATTCCGGCAAGTGAAGCCAATGGAAGGAACTGGTTGCCAGGAAGTATTACTGAAAGGAACAGTGCGACTGGTATAAGAAGAAGTGATACAACCAAAGTCGTTGGATGTCCGATAACCAATGCAGGGCTCATACCTATGTTAAGGTTGGCGCTGTTCTTGAATTTACGTGCAATAAGTTCGCGAGTAGCATCAGAAATAGGACGAAGACCTTCGATGAATAATGAAGTGATACGTGGGATAAGTTCCATTACGGCACCCATTTTGATTCCCAATCCTAGGATAGCAGGTATGTTGTCAACTATTTCCTGACCGTTCTTGCAGGCAAGCATACCGATACCGCAACCCACTACTATACCAAGGAAAAGAGGTTCACCCATGATACCGAATTTTCTTTTCATTCCTTCTGCATCAATGTAAAGCTTGTCGAATCCTGGAATTTTATCTAATGCTTTGTTGATAACAAGTGCAAAAGGTACAAATCCTTGGCAGAATGGCTGTGGAATAGAAATACCGTCCATTTTATCATAATATCCCTGGAATTGTTTGCAGGTAAGGTCCGCCATAACAAGTGTTATGATATAACAGATGATTGCGGCAAAGAATCCCCACCATATATTTTCTGTTGCAAAATAAACTACGGCACCTATGAAAGCGAAATGCCAGTAATTCCAAAGGTCAATGTTTACAGTTTTTGTTGTCTTGGTAAGAAGCATCACAATATTTACAGCTAAACATACAGGAATGATAAATGCTCCTACAGAAGTGTTGTATGCTACTGAAGCTGCAGCAGGCCAACCCATATCAAAAATACCAAGACTTAAACCATAAATTTCAGTTACCTTTTTCAATGGATCACCAAGGCTGCTGGTCAACAATGCTGTGACTACAGACAAGCCAACGAATCCGACACCTACTAACAGACCGCTCTTTAGAGCCTTACCAAATTTGATACCGATACATAAGCCTAAGATTGTAAAAATGATAGGCATCATCACCGCTGCACCTAGCCCGATGATGTAACTGAAAACTTGTTCCAGTTATTTATTTTATTTGCCAAAAATAATGTCTTTTATTGTAATTTCCAATCTATTTTCGACTATTTTGGACTATTCATATAATATATAACATATTTTTCGTTATCGTACACGAAAGAAGTATCTATTATGTATGATGAATAAAAAAATATCGTTTGTATTGAAAACACTTTACAAACGATATTTTTGTTATATGGACTTATTGTCTTTATATGTGTTAAAGCTTATAGTCCCATTGTTCCAAAGCAAACGACCAATGTTTTTCAACCAGTTCTATTGTTTCAGGTTTGTATTGGTATTTGTTCTTTTTATATCCTTTTTTCTTGTTTACATAAGCTCCTATTGCATTTCTGGCTTCATCGAATCCTGGTAATGACAGTTTTTTGTAAATATCCTCTGTCATATCAAATGCATTCTGTTCGTAGTCTTCAAATTTTATTTCTACTAGATTGCCTTCAGGAATGAATTTCTTGTCTTCTTCATACTTATGGTATAGTTTTGAATATACAGACAGAATATTTGCCTGAAGTTCTTCGTTGCTTATGTTTTGCAGCATCAACGGCTGGATGGTATTTGTGAAGAAACTTCGTGTAGACTCGAACACTGTGTATGGATTACGCATCAGATATATGAATTTTGCATTAGGGAACATTTTCACAAGTTCCTTTACGCGTCCTGTGTGAGGAGGATTCTTGCTCAAGAATTGTGTTCCTTTTGTGTTCCACAATGAAATCTTGATAAGCTTAGTGAAAACTTCTTCAAATACTTTCAATTCATCATCCGTTATATCATTAAAAAGAAGATATTTGTCTGCATATTCCATCATGTGTTTGGGCAGGAACCAAAAGTTATAATAGGTATATGGCATCATATTAGCCAATGCAAATTCTTCTTCCTGAGGCAGGTCAACGGCTAGCTCCATATTGTCTGTAGGACGCTTGTCCGGCATAATCCAACTCATGTTCTTTTTGAAGAACGGTTGTCCCCACATCATAAGATGTGGGAATACGGTCTGATAAGTTGTGTTATATCCAAAATGACTGTCGCATGAAAATACATTATGCATGAATGTAGTTCCGCTGCGCCAATGTCCTAATATGAATACCGGGTCGTGTTCCAAAGGTTTATTGGCAAGCAATTTTTCATACCGCTTGTCTTGTAATGGTTTTAAAGAAGACAATAGACGGCATACTGACTTTGTTAGTCTGTATTTATTTTTGAATTTGTCGTCTATGACTTTTCCTTCGGTTATTTGGTTGAAAGTTTTCCAGTCTGCTCCAACAAGAGGATTAACCGGCAACTTACTGAATTCTAGTAATCCCATTATTTGTTTTTATTAGTTATTTTCTTATTTCAATATCAATGCCTTGGCGTGACAAATCCTTGACTGCTTTTTCTATAGCTTCATAGTGCTCAGGAGTGATACCCAGCTTAGGTAAGTCAAGAACAGGTAATGCCATTTGGTTATGCATGTCTTTGTCGGCCACCTGATTGATAATCATACCTACTGCACTGGTATTGTTGGTTATAGGGTCTATAAGAATGAACGCACCGGTAGCCTTGTTGTCAGAGTATGAGTCAAAGAACAGTTCCTTTGATGAGGTGAGAACCACCTTTGCTATCTGATTAAGCTGCATAGGTACATCTTCTTTTGCAAGACGGCCGTTTTCAACACTAAGATGTTCCATTGTGTTGATATCCACCTTATATTCTATGCTGTCTATGCGTGTACGGCTTGTGTTAGTGGTATGTTTCAGGAAGAATGATTTTTCCATATCCATCTTTTCTTCGTCCATCCATACCAGCATAGCCTCAAAATTACGTCCTATCATAGGAACGTTGTCTGGGTGTACAAGCATTTCTCCTCGTGAAACGTCTATTTCATCTTCCAGTGTGATAGTTACAGACATAGGAGGGAAAGCATAGTCAATTTCGCCTTCATATGTAACGATACTCTTTACGTGAGATTTCTTCCCAGAAGGAAGAGCCATGACTTCATCACCTTTGCGTATAACGCCTGAAGATACTTTTCCACAGAATCCTCGGAAATCAAGGTTCGGGCGCAGAACGTACTGTACAGGGTAGCGGAAATCTTTCAGGTTATGGTCATTGCCTATGTGCACAGTCTCAAGATATTCAAGTAGTGAAGTACCTTCGTACCAAGGAGTACGGTCTGACTTTTCCACCACATTGTCTCCTTCAAGAGCTGATAGAGGGATGCACTGTATGTCCGGAATATTAAGAGGTGCGACAAATGATTTGTAGTCGCTTACAATCTTGTCGAACACTTCCTTGGAAAAATCGACAAGGTCCATTTTGTTCACAGCCAGAACTACGTGCTTGATACCAAGCAGAGATACCAGATATGAGTGACGTTTGGTTTGGGTGATTACTCCTGTACGTGCATCTACAAGTATGATTGCAAGGTTAGCTGTAGAGCCACCTGTAATCATGTTACGTGTGTATTGTTCATGTCCCGGAGTGTCGGCAATGATAAATTTACGGTTGTTTGTAGAGAAATATCTGTATGCCACATCAATTGTGATGCCCTGTTCGCGTTCAGCCTTAAGACCGTCAAGCAGAAGGGCATAGTCGATGTGCTCGCCTGCATTACCTACGCGCTTACTGTCGCGTTCTAGTGCATCGAGTTGGTCCTCATACAGTTTTTTACTATCGAACAACAGACGTCCGATAAGAGTCGATTTACCGTCGTCCACAGAACCTGCAGTAAGGAAACGGAGCAAGTCCTTCTGTTCGTCTTTCTTTAGGAATTCCTCTATGGACATATTTCCGCGTGCTTCGCCTTCCATAGGGTTTCCTGATTTGTTTTTATCTATAGTTTCCATTTTACTTAATTAATAATGAACAATTAATAATTATAAATGAGGCGTTTTTAATTATTAATTCTTTAATTTTTAATTATCTAAAAATATCCTTCACGTTTCTTTTGCTCCATGCTTGCTTCCTGGTCGAAGTCAATTACACGAGTAGTACGTTCACTCTTGGTGGTAGTCATCATTTCTTCCACAATTTTTTCTATTGTATCAGCTTCGCTTTCTATCGCTCCTGTGAGCGGCCAGCAGCCAAGAGTACGGAAACGTATTTTTTTCATTTCTATCTTGTCCTTGTATTGTTCCGGCAGACGGTCATCGTCAGGCATAATGAGCTGTCCGTCCAGATTGATAACTGGTCTTTCTTTAGCAAAGTATAGAGGAACAATTGGAATATTTTCAAGACGTATATACTGCCATATGTCAAGTTCTGTCCAGTTGCTCAGAGGGAATACGCGGATACTTTCACCTTTTCTGATTCGTGCGTTATAGATATCCCATAGTTCAGGACGCTGGTTCTTAGGATCCCACTGATGGAATTCGTTTCTGAAAGAGAATATACGTTCTTTTGCACGTGATTTTTCCTCGTCACGTCTTGCTCCACCAAATGCTGCATCAAACTTATATTTATCCAATGCATTTAGCAAAGCCTGTGTTTTCATCAAGTCAGTGTGAACTTTGCTTCCGTGTGTAAAAGGACCTACGCCGGCTTTGAAAGCCTCCATATTACTTTCAACTATAAGGTTCCATCCATATTTCTTGGCATATTCATCGCGGAACTGTATCATTTCCTTGAATTTCCATTTTGAGTCTATATGCATAAGTGGAAATGGTACCTTGCCTGGGGCAAATGCTTTTTCTGCCAGACGTACCATAACAGAAGAGTCCTTGCCTATACTGTAGAGCATGACAGGGTTTTCGAATTCGGCAGCCACTTCGCGTATGATGTGGATAGACTCTGCCTCCAATTCTTTCAAGTGGCTAAGTTTATATTCTTCGCTCATATATTTAGTTTTTTAGTCTTTTTTGAATGATATTTTAGGTAGTATCAACTCTAGAAGTTTGTTTACAGATTCTTCTACGCTCAGCTGTGATGTATCTATTGACAGAGCCGGATTTGCCGGAGCCTCGAACGGTGCAGATATACCTGTAAAGTTCTTTATCTCTCCACGTCTGGCTTTTGCATATAGTCCTTTCACATCTCTTCTTTCGCATTCCTCGATAGGAGTGCTTATAAATATTTCCAGAAAGTTCTCTTTACCTATTATATTAGCAGCCATTTCGCGGATATCGTTGTTCGGACTGATAAATGCTGCAATGGTTATTATACCTGTGTCAACAAACAATTTTCCTATTTCCGCTATACGTCGGATGTTTTCCACCCTGTCTTCTTCCGAGAATCCAAGATTGTTGTTTATCCCGCTTCGGATATTGTCGCCGTCTAGTATTCTGCACAATAGACCTCGTTTCTGTAATTCTCTTTCCAAGGCTATGGCTATAGTGCTTTTACCCGAACCACTTAGTCCTGTGAACCAGATCATCACGCTATGCTGCTTAAGCAGTGCTTCTTTGTCTGCTCTGGTCAGCATTCTATCGAATATAGGGTAGATGTTATTGCTATTTTCCATTTATATGTCTTGTTTTATATGTTTCTTAGAATGGCCATATTTGCGGTATCAGAAGCACTGAAATAATGAATGTTATTATATTCAGAGGTAACCCGATACGTACAAAGTCAGTAAATTTATAGTTTCCTATACCTTGCACAATCAGATTTGTCTGATATCCAATTGGAGTTGAAAAGCTGGCTGAGGCAGCCACGCATACTATAACAAAGAATGGCATCGGGCTTACTCCAAGCTGTTGCGATAGTGAAAGTGCAAGAGGAAAGGAGAGAGCTGCTGCAGCATTGTTTGTTATTAGTTCTGTAAAAACGTTTGTAATGATAAACATTGCCGCCAGAAGAACGTATGGGCCATAGCTGTGGCTGAGGCTTATTATTTGGCTTGCTATCAGGTCTGATACTCCTGAATTTACCATAGCTTTACTTATTCCGAATGCACATGCTATCGTTATAAGTACGTCCCATGATATATATTTTGTATACTTACGCGGAGGGAAAATTTTGGTCCATGCCATTATTACCGTTGTTATGGATACAAAGAAGAACATGTCAAGCTTTATTCCTTCAGGTAACATCTTCTGTACGGCAGGAAGTTCGCCTACAGTAGCTCCAATAATCATAATGAGGAGTAGAGTAAGGGCTAGCCAGCGTTTCTTTTTTCCCACAGGTTCTACGTCTTTACCGTTGGCAAGCATGATGAATACAGATGATTCACCCCATGTCTTGATGAAACTGTCATCTGCCATTATCACCAGTGTGTCATTTTCGCGAAAGTACATTTTCGACAGATTGGTATATGTATTACCGTTTCTTCTGAGTTCTTTAATTTCGGCACCATAGTGTCGTTTGAAGTCGAAATCAGAAATACGGCGGTTAATGCCAGGGAAACGTGCTCCAATCACAGCTTCTATGGGATGTAATGACGAATCTTCCTCGCCTGATATTAGTTGGTCCGGTCTTTGTGCTGGGAGAAGTTTTTTAGAGAAAACAAACAGATATATTATTCCCGCCAATGCAATGAAAATTCCTACTTTTCCAAGCTCAAACATGCTGAAACCTTTCATACCGGCATCCTGTATCATACTGTGCACCACGAGATTGGTCGAAGTGCCTATAAGTGTACACATTCCTCCAAGTATTGTTACATACGAAAGAGGAATCAAGAAATATGTGGCAGGTAATTTTACATAGTTTGCCCACCTCTTTATTATAGGTGCAAAAATTACAACTACAGGAGTGTTGTTAAGGAATGCCGATATGAAAGCAATACTTGGCAACATCCTGAGTTGTGCCTTGAAGACATTTATATTCTCAATGGGAAGTAATCTTTTTATAAGTTTGGTCAGCGCACCGCTTTGGCGTACGCCTTCGCTTACAAGGAACAGCATGGCAACTGTAATCATACCTTTGTTGCTGAATCCTTCAAGCATTTCTTTTGGACTTAGTATTCCTGTGCATAGGAAAATCACGAGGACTGAGAACAAGATCATCCCCGGTCTCATTTTGTCTGCAATGAGTGCTGCAAGCATTCCGACTAGTGAGACAAGTACTATGATTATTTCGTGTGACATTTTCTTACTTAGATATGAACCAAGGATTCAATAAATCTTCTTTGTTGTATGAGAGTGGAGTCTTTTCGTCTGTATGATAAACTTCTTTACCGGCAGCACGTATGATTGCATGTCCAGCCGCTGTATCCCATTCCATAGTAGGGGCAAAACGTGGATAAATGTCTGCTTTACCTTCGGCAATGAGACATAGCTTTAACGAACTGCCCTTTGACACTGTTTCTATGTTTGGGTGTGATTCTTTTATTTTTTCAATAAAGTCTTGTGTCTCGGGAGATAGATGTGAGCGCGAGGCTACTACTACGAATTTCTCTCTCTCTTCTTTTATAGGAAGATGTATAGCTCTTGACGTAAGAGAAGAAAATGTTTCTTCTTCGGATATAGAATTAATGTTTTCAACTTTGAATGCACCATATTCACAATCGCCCAAGTACAGTTCTTCCTTTACCGGAATATATATTACTCCGGCTTCAGGCTTTCCATCTTTTACATATGCGATGTTTACGGTAAATTCGCCGTTTTTCTTTATGAATTCTTTTGTACCGTCCAGCGGATCTACTATCCACAACTCATTCCATACCTTTCTGTTCTCGAATGGAAGTTTCTTTCCTTCTTCACTCAGAACAGGTATATTTGTTGATGACAGAATTTCGCTGATGACTTCGTGCGCTTTTCTGTCTGCTATTGTCAGAGGTGAATTGTCAGCTTTCTTCTCTATCTCAAAATCCGCATTAGGGTCGGTGTAGACGCTCATTATTTTCGCACCTGCTTCTATCGCAGCACGGATTGCGACCATCAATATATTTTTATCCATATTCTATAAATCGCTGTAAAATAACTATTTTTTTTCTAATAGCCTGTAGTTGAAAACTCTGAATTCCTGGACAAAGTTCTGTTTTATAACTTATTTTAAGATATTCAACTTCATTGTTGAATAGGTTTAGAGTGTTTCCACATTCTATACATGTAATATGCACAATGTGTTATAGCAAAGGCAAAAGATATGGTAAGCAATGTCTTGTCTTCTTTCCATCCCACAGTTTGCTGATGCCATAATCCTGTTATGATACTTAGTAGTGAAAGCGATATACCCATAATGTTCAGTACCATATCTCCTTTTCTTATTTTCACTCCATTTTCCAGCTTGCTATGTTTTATGCCATACGAAGCATATACGTCAAGTCCGATAAGCATCCAGAGTACAAGTCTTATCCATGTGTCGGCAGGCAAGAAACACATCATACACAGGCATGTCAGTATTCCAAGTATTGGAATTGCCGGTACGAATGGAGTTTTGAATGCTCTTGGTACGTCCGGCATGGTTTTTCTCACAACAAGAATCCCGGCACATACCAGTGTAAATGCAAGTAATGTCCCTATACTTGTCATTTCGCCAGCAACTTGTGCTGGTACGAATCCCGCCAACAGACTTACAACTACCATGAATAACAAATTACTGTGTACTGGTGTTCTTGTTTTTTCATTTATTCTTGAGAAAAATTTAGGAAGCAGACCATCATTGCTCATGCTGAGGAATATACGGCTTTGCCCCATAAGAGTAACCATTATTACAGAACAATATCCTAATAATATGGCCAGGATAATAGCTTTATTAAGCCACGGATATGCAGGTGCGATTACTCCTGAAGCATCGGCCGTTCCCATATGTTCAATGGCTACGGCTACAGGTGCTATTCCTACTTGTCCTTCGAATTCAGTATAATGTGCCACACCGGTCATCACGTGTGCGAAAAGTATGTATAAAACAGTACATACCAGGAGTGAAACAAGAATTCCTATAGGCATATCACGTCTGGGGTTCTTGGTTTCCTGAGCTGCTGTACTTACTGTATCGAAACCTAGAAAAGCGAAGAATACAATGGCTGACCCACGGAATATACCTGATATTCCGAATTCTCCTAAATTTCCAGTGTTTTCAGGAATATAGGGAGTATAATTCTCAGCTTGAATGAATCTCCATCCAAGAATAATGAATATCATTATAACTGCTATTTTCAGAAAAACAATAAAGCCGTTGAAAATGGAACTGCCTGCTGTGCCACGCATAAGAATTATACTCATCATTATTACAATAAGTATAGCCGGGATGTTTATTATACCTCCATCCCAAGGGCATGCCGTAAGATTATGCGGGAGATATATACCTAAATTCTCCAGAAATACAGTCATGTATCTGCTCCAACTTATACTTACGGTGGTTGCGGCAACAGTATATTCCAATACAAGATCCCAGCCTATAATCCAGGCTATCAGTTCCCCCATAGTGGCATACGAGTATGTATATGCACTTCCCGAAACGGAAATCATGGATGCAAATTCGGCATAGCATAAACCGGCAAAACAACAACCTATGGCTGCAATGATGAATGATAGTGTTATGGCCGGACCTGTAAACTCGGATGCCACAGTTCCCGTAATCGAGAAAAGACCGGCACCTATAATGACTCCCACTCCTAGTGCAACCAGGCTTACCGGACCAAGTACCCTTTTCAGAGTCTTGTTGCCGGAAGCTTCTGCCTCAGCCTGCAAAGTTTCAATACTTTTTCTGATGAATAGTCCCATTTTATTCTAGTTGTATATGTATCAGTATTAATTGTTTTAGTATGCCGAACGATATTTACCGTCCTCTTTATCGTCGAGTATACTCAAATAGGATGTATATCTTGATTCGCTTATATAATGTTTCTCCACTGCTTCTCTCACTGCACATCCTGGTTCATGGCGGTGTGTACAGTTTCCGTATTTGCAGTTGGCCGAGAATTTGAAAATTTCCTTGAAATAGTGCCCGACTTCTTCTTCTTCCATATCGAATGTTCCGAAACCTTTTATACCCGGTGTGTCAATAATATATCCACCTCCGTCCACAGGGAACATTTCTGAGAAAGTGGTAGTGTGCATACCTTTATTATGTACGTTCGATATATCGCCGGTCTTCAGGTTCTGACCGGGTAAAATGGCATTTATAAGTGTTGATTTTCCAACCCCAGAGTTTCCGGAGAAAAGTGTTATTTTCCTTGAAAGAGCTTCCTTAATTTCGTCTATACCTATATTATTAAGAGCCGAGACTTTATAACACTGATATCCGATTGTGGTATATAAGTTGATTAGTCCGTCAAGATATCTGTTTTCATCTTCCGAATATCTGTCTGTCTTGTTGAAGACCAGACAGACCGGTATTCGATACGCTTCGGCCGATGCAAGAAAGCGGTCGATGAAAGTAGTTGATGTTTCAGGATAATTTACTGTAACTATAAGCATACACTGATCAAGGTTTGATGCTATGATGTGCGACTGCTTGGACAGATTGGAAGAACGTCGTATTATATAGTTCTTGCGGTCCTCTATTTCTGTAATGAATGCAGTACCCTCCTGATTGCGTATGATTTTTACACGGTCGCCTACAGCTACCGGATTGGTGCTTCTGATACCTTTCAGTCGGAAGTTACCTTTAATTTTGCATTCCACTTCGCTTCCGTCATCTGTTTTCACGAGATACCAGCTACCTGTATTTTTAATAACTAAACCTTTGTCCAAAAGAATTGAATTTTTGTAATTCTGAAAATAGTGATATTATCTAATAAAGAAAAGAAGAAACTGCATCACTGTATTTTTTGAAGATGGTAGTGCAGATTCTTCTTTCTTTTATGACATAAATAGGGACTTTCGTACCAATTTATGGTATTAAACAGTCATGATTTCCTTATCCTTTGCAGCGAACATGTCGTCAATCTGCTTGATATACTTGTCGTGTATTTTCTGCAGTTTTGCTTCGCTATTTTTCTGCTCGTCTTCAGGCATACCGTCTTTTACTGCTTTTTTCAAGGCATCGATAGCATCGCGACGTGCATTACGTATACTCACTTTTGCTGTTTCAACCTCACCTTTACACTGTTTAGACAGTTGTTTACGGCGTTCCTCTGTCAATGGAGGTATACCTATACGTATTATTTCTCCATTGTTTTCAGGCATAATTCCAAGTTCAGAGTCTATGATAGCTTTCTCAATCACGCGGAACATGCTCTTGTCCCAAGGCTTGATAGCTATACTTCTGGCATCAGGTGTTGTTACTGCTGCCACATTGTTGATAGGAACCATGCTTCCATATGAGTCAACTCGTATACCGTCAAGTAAGCGTACATCTGCTTTTCCTGCACGGATATGTGCCAATGCTTCGTCCAAGTACATGGTTGCCATGTCCATTTTCTCTTCAGCTTCGCTGATTATAGTTTTTGAATCTGCCATTATTTGTTGTTTTTTAGGTTATGCTATTATAAAATAATATTTCAAGTGAACAAAAGTATGTTTTTTTTTGCTCTTTTGCAATAGTTGAACTGTAAATTGCTTTATTAAAAGAAATTTGTACTTTATGTTTAGTAAATAATTTATGATGTCTGTTTTTTTATAATAATTGCTTTTATGTAGTTTTAATTAATCATGGAATTGTGTATTGATATAAACAGGCAGATATAATATATATAATTTTATTAAGATAGCCTTATAAGAGTATTTGTCTTTTGATAGATTATGGTATTATAAATTTGAACATGGTATTACACCCCTTATGTTTACTATGAAAGATTTTTTCTATATAATTATTGTGTTTAAATTCATCAGTTGATATACATGATAGTTGTGCTGAATCTATGAAAGCTATATAATCAGCAACAGATAAAGCAATATCAAGCTCATGTGTTGAGAATAAAATACATTTTTCTTCATCATGTGCCAATTGTAACAGTAGAGAACACAATTCATAACGATTAGGCATATCAAGAAATGAAGTAGGCTCATCAAGCAATATAATAGGAGTTGATTGAGCCAATGCACGTGCCACCATAATACGCTGGCACTCTCCATCACTCATTTTGTCCATTGTACGTTCTGCGTACGATTCCATTCCAACTTTAGCAAGAGATTGCATTACTATGTCTCGGTCTGCATCCTGAATTTTTCCTATCCAGTTGGTATAAGGTGCACGTCCTGCAGCTACAACATCTTTACATCTCATGTTTGGGATACGTGTACGTTCTGTTGTTACAAACGATATTGTTTTGGCTATTTGCGATACATTCATGTTTTTAACGGATTTCCCGGAAAGTCTTATTTCACCAGAATAATTTTTGTTTAATCCGGCAATAGCGCGGAGCAGTGTTGATTTTCCGCTACCGTTTCTTCCTATAAGAGCTGTTAGTTTACATTTTTCAATGGTTGTATTTGTTTTATAAATTAAATTACGCTCTTCGTATCCTATAGAAAAATTACTTAACTCAATCATGCTGTAATATTTTTGTTGCATAATACTACCCATATTACAATTGGAATACCCAAAAGTGCAGTAATAGCATTTATTGGTAAAATTAGAATTTTAGAAATAATATCACAGAATAGTAGTATCGAGGCTCCTAAAAGGGCCGTCCCTGGTAAAAGTATTCGATGGTCGCTGTTTTGGAGCAGCATCCTTGCTACATGTGGTATAGCCAATCCTATAAAACCTATAGGTCCACAAAATGCTGTTACCGTTCCAGCTAGTAGAGTAGTAGATAAAAACAATAGTGCTCTTGAGCGTTTGATGTTTAGTCCCATTGTTATAGCATACTCTTCACCAAAGAGTAATAAATTTAATGGTTTTACAGTTAATATGGCTAATAGTAATCCTAGAACAATAGATGGAAACATAATAGCCAGTTGTTGTGTCGTTACATCACCTAAGGTTCCCATTGTCCAAACAATAAACATTTTCAGCGACTCTTCTTTGGCAATATATTGTAAAATCTGGACAATTGCACCAATACCTGATGAAAACATCATACCAAGAATAAGTATCACCATAATATCTTTTATTCTATGACCGATAGCTGCTATAACTATCAGAACAGAAGCTGCTCCAATCCATGCTGATCCGGCAATACTGATCGAGGAACCTATTCCGGCAAGAACCACCAATGCAACTCCAAGGCTTGCTCCTGAACTTACACCCAAAACATAAGGACCAGCCAATGGGTTTCTGAACAAAGTCTGCATCTGCATACCGCTTACGGATAATGCTATACCAGCCAGCAAGGCAACCAATGCTTTGAGTAATCTTATATCCAGGATAATTTTAGCTGTTGCCTGAGTACAGTCTCCTCCTGTAAGGGCTGCCAGCACATCAGCTAAAGGAATATTTACTGCTCCTATCATAAGATCTGTTAAGAAGAGAATAATAACAAGAGCCGATAAGAGAGCATACAATATAATTAGTCGTGTCTGCATTTACTTTAGTTGTTTATAATATACAAAATCATCTTCAATCAGACCGGGATGAAAAATTTTGATAAGATCTCTCAGCACCAGGTCCGGATGTACAACTGCCGACTCAAAAAAATCATTTCCTCCGGCAGTATTGTTTCTGGCATTGTTATTATATACTTTTCTGTTCTTGAAGCAACCAGTATCTATAAATTTGGGACATGCCGTTTTAAGTTCATCAATTGTATTCAATGTTCCTACATTAATCCAAAAATCTGTATCTGATACAAGCATATATGCCTCTTCCAAATCAATAGGTTCAGAACTATTACCAGTGTTTTTCCTGTATATGTAATTCCCTCCGGCGTCAGAAATAAGTCTGGCTATGTAATTATTGACAGACGGCATGAACCACGTATCTCCATAAGGTATATTCAGCATTACCTTAGGAGTGTCTGCTTTATAGTTTTTTACTTTTTCCTTCAAAGCGTTATATCTTAATGGAATTTCTACAAAAACTTTCTCAGCATTCTCCCGCTTACCTAATATTTCAGCAATTGCCACCATCCATTCAGCCTTACCTAATGGTGAATCTTCAATATAATCACCAATGTACATATATGGAATATCAAGCTCTTCAAGTTTTTTCTCCATAGAGTTTGCACCGTTTATACCATATAGAAGAACTATGTCTGGATTCAGTGATAACAGCAGCTCGTAATTGATGTTGCCTTCATATCCAATATCTTTTATGTCACTGCGGTGAGCCTGAATATCAGGACTGAATATGTATTTCAGCCCTGATACACCAACTATAGTGTTTGTAGCATCTATTGCATCAATCATACCTACGTGTGTAGACGACATGGTTACAATACGCTTGGCATCACCTATGAGTATCTGACCTGAGAAATCTTTTGGAACAGATTCTTCATTTCTGACAATAAGCAGCTGCATATTGACTTCATTTGCTCCTTGCCATGGATTCCTGACAGTTATCAGAACACTTTCTCTCTTGTCTGCAGTTTTGATATCAAAACCTGAAGCATATTGCGGAGTGTATACACATTTGTTGAAGTCACTTAGTTTAGAGTTGTCGTTACTGCATCCAACCAGCAGACTTGCAAACAATAATGTCAGAATCCAGTATCTCAATATACTCATCATATTAGTGAATTATTTAATTAGTAAATATCTCAATTGTAAAAATTAGAAACTGGATATATTCCTACAGGGTAGCTTGTCTTATTTTCAATATTCTGTACAAGAACTGGAGTATCTTTACTGCAATCGTAAACCAGCACATTTCCTTTTGACACAATATTTTCACCAAATTCATCAGATACAGCTACATATAAATACTGTGTTTTAGAATCGGCAACAACATTGCAGTTAAGGTATCTTGCACTAGGTACATCTTTTTTGATATCTATAAAATTTTTATCAACTTTCCAGTCTTTAATAGATATTCTGCTTATATTCAGAGTTCCTGCAGCAAAGTATAGATACTCTCCAGCCAGTGTAACACCTGAGTTATTGAAGAACTCGGCAGATATATCCACAGGAATTGTCTTCTTCTGAACAATTTCCCATTTATCTATATCTACAAAATAAAGGTAGTTTCTGGTAGAACCTTGACGTCCACATGTTGCAAGCATTATCTCTTTTTCACCTGTACGACAAATGCCACTGATAAAGTCACCGTCAAGGTCAACCAGTTTCCTTGTTGCAGAATCTTTATCTTTGCTGAACTCCAAGAGTCTGGTCGTTTCCCAGAATCCACCGCCACCACAATATGCATAATCACCTATTACAGTCATACCTCTTGTTGAGGCTACAGATTCAATGGTGTTACCTTGATTCCCGAAATGAAAACTGTCATTTACTATATACATTTTTCCAGTAGTGGCGTCAAGACGGAACATTGCTTTCGAACTTGAGATAAATATATTTTTCTCATCTATGACGACTACATTGCTCATAGGTGTAGTAAGATAAAGTGTATCTTCTTTCTCCAGTGAACCTTCAGGTTTATGAAATTTCAGGTCTTCATATTTGAAAACTTTTTCTTTTTTCATTGTTACTGCATCTGCAATAACCAAGGAACCATCACCTAAAGTGTTATACTGATCACAATTATCACTGAAGATATAGAACTTGCCATTATACATATACATGTCCTGTGCATTATGACCAAATTTAGTTCCATTAACTTTGCTGTATATATTTTCTTCAACCTTTCCATCTGGAGAAATATATGTAATAGAACTACATTCAGAACGTATGCCCTGGTTAAGTATCATTACGCCACCAGGTGAAGCATATCCACCGGGATTTTCTGATGGATTGTTTTCATCCTTGTTTTCATTTTCAGGAGTGGATTTGTTGCATGCCGAAAAGATAACTAAGCTACCTAATAATATAGTAAATAAATTATTCAGTTTCATATGTCTTAATCATTTAGTTATTACCTGCAAAAAAGAAACCAGCCGGGAAATTAGTATAATTATCATATTTATTCTTTTGTACTGTCCAGTCGCCTGTAGTATCGAATTCCCAAATAGAGTTTGTAGTATAGAATGGACCTACTCCCTTTATTGTGTTGACATAAAGCATATCTGTAGAAGGATTAATACCAAGACCATTATACAGTTCTTTAGCATTGTTGTCAATAAAGTTCAGATCACATAATTCTTTTTCAGCTTCAAGTCCTGACTCTGCATCCAGTTCCGGATTTTCATCAAATTTCAAGGTATATATTATTGTACCTGAAGCGTAATAAATATCATTACCTTTTGCTACAAAGGAAACCCCTGAAGCTCCCATATTAGGCATGACGCTAATCTGACGTGATACTAAAGTTTCGTCTGCCAAAGAGTATTTTCCTATATAATATTTACCAAACCCAAAAGCTGATAACCATATTTTTCCATCATCAGATTTATATATACTGTATATATCCTTGTATGGAGCATTATAAGGCAAAGTTATTTTATTTACAATATCATTTTCTGTTGTTATTTCCAGAAGTTTACTGATGTATCCATCAATAATTGTATATATTTTTCCATCCATAACTACAAATTTGCTCTTAGGTGCCCCATCACTGCCCTCAATGAATTTCAATTCTTTTGTATTTGAATCGAAACGGTGGATTCCCTTATTGTCGCGAATGTATATATGGCTTTCATCTAGTACTGCTATGTGTGTAGGCCAGTCGAGGCTTGAAAGTTCACTTTTACTGAAAGCCTTTTCTTTTTTGAGAGTCTTGGCGTCAAGGACCACTAGCATTCCATCGTTCTCAAACTTTGTTCCTACTGCATTTTCATCACCATTCTGAGATATAATATAAATCTTTCCATTGTAGAAAGCCATATCCTGACATACATTTCCCAATTCAGTACCATTTACAGCCTTATACGCATCGTCTATTACCAAACCCTCCGGTGTGATATAAGTAAGTGAGCCGTTTTCCGTAGTCATATTACCTTCATTAAGGACAAACACCCCTTTAGGGTCATCATAGGCTATAGCTTTAGGATTTATGAGCAGAAACAACAAATCCTGTTTCCTGATTTCACCATTAATACCTTCTATTACTATTGTAATAGTATAAGTTACTCCTGAAACTGTACTCTCGGCAGGGGCTTTTACTGATATGGAATTTTTCTCTTCTGAAAGAGATACAGTCCATCCTTCTGGAACATTTTCCCAGGTTACATTTTTAACGTTCTCTGCCTTGAATTTATATGTACAGCTGTCATGAGGCATCATAATCTTGGTAGATGTAATATCCAGCGAACTGTCCCATTCCAGTATCAAGTCTCCATACTTAGGTTCATCATTGTTGGTACATGCCGATAACAGCAAAATAAAAAATAGAGCTACAACGCTCAAAAACTTCTTTTTCATAATTTATATATATAAAAGGTTATTATTTCTTTAAAATATGTAGGTCTTCTATTCCCATAATCTCAGTAGAACATTCACCTATCCAGCCGTTTTCCTGATTGATACCTGTGTATATCTTTATAAAATCAACACCAGGAAGACTGACTGTATTTCCGTTTTTGTCTACAGCCCAGTCGATATCAATTTCAGAGCCGTCACTGTCGTTTGTTGCATTATCTGCATAGCCAAATGAAAACTGGTGAAGAACAAAATAATCAGAATCATTATTTCCTTTGTTTATCCCGTTTTGGGGAAGACAAGTTCCACTGAAAGTAAGCTTGTCATCTTTAATCCACTTCGGATAATACGACTGTTTATGATATATATTCTTCGCTTTGTAACCTTCCTTCACTATACCTTGATTAGCCTCCCATCGGATATAGTCTTCTATAGTTTCAGTAAAATTTTCAGGGTCTGATTCCGGACGATAATATGTCACCTCATAGTCCTTATACATATTCACGTCATTTCCGGCTTTCTTTGCTTCCTCATACCATTTTTCTGTTTGCGAATAAGCACTTCCGGCAATTTCAAACCATTCATCGGCATCAGGAATTCCATTCTTGTTTTTATCATATGCCACCATTATGACACCTGCTTCGCAACTGCCGTCACTTCCACGACTTGAAGGGACATTGGATATAAATGCATTACCCAATACTCTGAAGTCACAAACGTCAGGCTTGTTTTCTATGGTATGGTCAAATCCTACAATTACATACCCTCCATATCCCCCAAGAGTAATCAGCCCCCGGTTATTATTGCCTATTGCCTCCAAGACCTTCTTATTCATAGTTTCCTGAGTATCACCATCCTCATATTCTGGCATTACATTTACAAATTGCCCCGGTGCAGGACGGTAATCAAGCACTTTAGTAATATACGGAATGCCTTCAGTAAAATTATCTATCTCTAATTCCTTATCGTCCTTTGTACAGGATGACAGGATGCATCCGCCGACAATAACCGGTACTGCAAAAATCTGTTTCTTATCCATAAACAATATCGTTTGTTTTAAAATTCTACATTTTCTTCTGTAAATACCATATGTGCAGGAATATCTCCCGTACGCACCTTCCATTTCTTCTTACCGTCAGGAGTAAAACAGTACAGATATCCAGGTGTAACATAATTCGTTGCATCACATATAAAGAATTCTTTATTCTCCGGATTTACAGCCACCCCATAAGGCAACCTTATCTCATCATCAGTTCCATCGGTAATAAAATTCCCGGATACTATTTTCTGCTGTTTTACATCGTAGAGGGTATATGCTATTTCGTTAGCTCCTGTGATATTGCTCCACTCAGTACTTATCATATATATTGAATCTCCCGAAAGGCACATATCGCTTGCCGCAATACCCAAACTTCCCACTACTTTGTCGGTCTTGGAGTCTATAACGAACACATCGGAACCAGTCCCTTCATAATCGCCACGCGAACTTACATATATGCGCCCGTATCTGTCTATCTCCATCCTGTGCAGATTAATAGCAACATCAATTGTATTAATCACTTGAAAAGTCTTCAAGTCTACTACTGATACCGTACGGTCATAATTGGGGAAACGATAACCACCTGAGTTGGCCACATATAATTTCCCATCAGTTATAACCATCTCTTCCGGCTGATAGCCTACTACAACCTCTCTTTCAATCTTCAGGGTATTGATATCAAACTCAACTATTTTCCCTGGACGAGCCTCCGGGTCTATCTGTACTGGTCCGGCATATGAACTTACATAAGCCTTGTCTCCATTGAAACGTATATACCGGCAGTTGGTTATATCAACCTTACCAATATGGCGAGCCGTACGCACATCCATCACCTCGATGAAGTGAGAACAGTTTATCACGGCAAACAGTTTTCCGTCGTATATCTGGATGTCATTCCCTACATCGCCCAGTTCTTTTACTACCTCAGGATTCTGCTGGGCGTAAATATTGCGGAAATACGAACCTGATTCTATCTCAAAGAAGTCAATTGTACTTTTGTTGCTACCCATATTTCCTTCGTTGAGAAGATAAAGCCCTTTTATATTTTTCGAGCTACCGGGGTTGTTGTCTACCAATTCACCTTCGGCACGCATAATAGGAAGTTCTCCTCTGCATGATGCCATTAACAGCAATGCCGGTATAATATATAATCTTGATTTCATGACAGTTATTTTAAAACTCATATTTCATAATAGCTTTGAAGTTGATGCCCGGCATAGGATAGCATGATACTACCTCATACTGCTGATTGAATATATTGTTAACTTCGAGCGTAATCTTCATACTTCCTTTCTTGAGGGGCAGATTCCGGGCAATGGAAAAATCACTGGTGTACCATGGCAGCTGATAATTGACCGGTATATTTGCAGAAGATGAATATCTCTCGCCTGTATATATAAAACTGTAGTTTGCTTCCCAGTTGCGGAAACCTGCATTTACAACAGCCGAACCGCTGTGCCACGGGATGTAAGGTATCTGTCCGCCATAGAACTCATCATTTTTATCCGTGAAATCCTGAGCTTTCTGATAAGTATAGTTTACACGACAGTTGACATATAAATCATTGCCGAATTTCCAGCCAGTCTGTAAGGCCAAATCTATACCTCGTATTTCTACAAGTCCCAGGTTTATCATAGTCCATCGGAAAAAATTAGATGTAGGAGTGGCTACTATCTTGTTTTCCACCTCGTTATAATATATATCAGTTTGTATTTCAAGATGACGGAACCATGTTTCTGAAAAATCCTTGGTATATGTAAATCCAAAATTGTACTGATTTGTATATTCAGGATCAAGATCTATGTTTCCAATAAAAGTATAATATAAGTCATTAAGTGTAGGCATACGGAAAATCCTTTTGTAAAATGTCCTCAGATTGAAATCCACATCATCGAAAGGCCGGTATGACAGTATAGCTGTAGGTGTCCACTGTATCTTGTCGTCTGCAGCTTTTCCATCTGCTTTCATAACTTCATCATTAACAATAGTACCAAGCACACTGGCCTGCATCTTCAGCCGGTTGAACTCAAATGCGGTAGCCCCAGCTATAAGTACTGTATGACGGCGTGGATATGCAAAGTCCTTCAAATCGGCATTCAGCAGATTAAACTGATAGTCGGCTGAAAGATTAATACTCCACCACGGGAATAAGTTCAACCTGTTGGCTGCCGAGGCATATATTTCATGCTGATAATAGTGATTGTTTGTATACATAAGTGACTCATCCCTGTTTGGGTCAGCCAGATAGTTTAGATAGTCGTATGCATATTTGGCATTGAGCATCATGCTGTATCTGTCGGAAAAATCTTTCTTGAAAGCTCCCTGAAAGAAAGTGTTTGTATCCCACTGACGGTCCTCATGAGTAAACTTGTTTCTCACAATAGCTCCCGGATAACCCCTTTCTGAGTTATAGAAATAACCTTTGGCACGCCAGTAGCCGCCTTTTAGTTTGCCGAAAAGTCCTCCTTCTACACGTATTGCATTCACATCACCGTTCTGACGTACTGCTGTTGTGTCATAACCTTCCTTTACACGGTAAGTAAACTTATACTTTCCTGTTGTATACATATATTCAGCACTAACAGATGATGATATGTTCTCAGTGATTTTGTTTTCCCATAAAATTGCGGGATTTATCACGCCGAAAGAACCAGTTTTAAGAACTGCCTTTGCATGGTTGTTTTCATCCGGTCCGAATTTTGGAGTACGTGATTGCAGATATATTGAGCCTGCCGAGCCGAAATCCTTTGCCGGTTGGAAAATAGCACTCTTTTGTCCGTTATAGAGGGTTACAGCCTCCATATTGTCCAAAGAGAAACGTCCTAAATCCACTTGACCATTTTGGGCATTTCCAAGTTCGATACCATCATAAAATACACCTACGTGATTTGTTCCCATGCTTCTGATGTTGACGGTTTTGAGTCCGCCTACACCCCCGTAATCCTTTATTTGGATACCTGAAAAATACCGTAGAGCATCAGCCACACTATGCGAGCTGAGCCTATGTAGCTGACTTCCGGAAAGTTGCTGTACAGGTATAACTTCTTTCTGAATACGGCGCACGGTAACAACCACTTCATCCAAATGTTGTAAACTGTCAAGCTTACTTTGTGAACGGACAGGTTGTGTCATCCCTGTCAATATGGTACAAAGCAGCAAAACAGCACTGATGAACTGTTTGTACATAATAAGTATGTTTTGTTAATATACAAATGTGTCAGACGCCCTAACCCTAGAAGGTGTCCGAACAAAGAAATTTGGCAGGTCTTCTGACTTTCTCCCTTTTCGAAGCCTTCCCAATGTTGCAGCATCAGTGGCAATAGATGTTTTCGAAAAGTTGAATGGAGGTTCACAGCAGCAGGACTGTCCCGGATTTACACCGGATTCCCTTTTAATTCCATGCTTAGAGTAAAGAATGGAAACCAATTCTGTGACAAAGGTAGTGAAAAGTCGGATAAAATCAAACTCTTATTCTAGTTTTTGGAAATTGTATTGATTTAGATAGATATAAAAAGCAAAAAAGCTGATAACTATGTTATCAGCTTTTTATTTGAGTGATCCGCTTGGGGCTCGAACCCAAGACCCCAACATTAAAAGTGTTGTGCTCTACCTGCTGAGCTAGCGAATCAATCCTGTTTGCTATCGTTGTTTCCCGATTGCGAGTGCAAAGGTATGACTATTTTTTAATTCTGCAAAATATTTGTGGAACTTTTTTTGAATATTTTTTAATGTGTATTGTTAATCTTTTGAATATCAGGCAGTAATGTTTACATGAAAAAATACACGGAGTAGTATTATTTCTTGCAAAAACTGAAATTATTATTTTTTTTCGTCCCTCAATTATATGTTTGAAGTAATATTGTGTATTTTTGCCATATAATACAATAATGTATAGAAATATGAGAGTCAGAAAATTTCTTGTTCCATTAATGATTTTATTTCTTGCTTCATGCGGGCAGGAGGAAAAGAAGGCTTCAGATTTGTTGAGTCGTGCAGAGACTTCTTTCCGGTCGGGCAATTACAATGAAGCCAAATTGCAGATTGACAGTATAAGGAGTTTGTATCCCAAGGTTTTTGATGTCAGAAAGAAGGCAATAAAGCTGATGCAGCAGGTAGAGCTGGAAGAACAACAAACTTCGTTAAGGTATCTTGACAGCGTTATGACAGTGAAACAAATGGTGTTGGATTCTATGAAAGTGGGATTCGTACTTGAGAAAGATACTGCATATCAGGAAACAGGTAATTATTTCTATCCTTCGCAGGTGGTAGAAAAAAACATTGGAAGAACTTTCTTGCGGGCATGTGTTAGTGAAAAGGGAGAAATGTCATTGACTTCAATATATTGTGCAGGTGGTTCGTTGAATCACACTTCTGTAAAAGTTAGTTCTGCTGATGCCTTTGCACAGACACCTGCATCGCCAGACATGTATGTCACGACAGATTTAGGTCGTAAAATAGAAAAGGCCGACTATAAATTGGGTGCAGACGGTGGAGTTATAGGTTTTATAATAGCAAATAAGGATGCACGTTCATTGAAACTGGAGTTTATAGGCGACAGAACTTACAGAACGGTGATGTATTCGCCTGATATAAAAGCTATAGTAGAAGTCAGTAAACTGGCACAGGTCTTGGCTGCCATGGAGGAAATCAGAAAAGAACAAAAAGAGGCAAATCTAAAGATTCAATTTCTTAAAAAGAAAATAGCTGAAACAGCTAGCGAGGAGTTATAAAAAAATGCTTTGTCGTTTTAGATAAAAAGAACTGTCTTTTTGATCAAAACGTCAAAGCATTTTTATTTTTTGTCTGGTTATAGTTTTTCAGCTACTTTATTCCAGTCTATAAGCGACCATACTGCATCGATAAATGCTGCACGGTTATTCCTATAATCTATATAATATGCATGCTCCCACACATCTATTACCATTAGTGGTGTCATTCCTTCGGTGATAGGATTACCGGCATTCGCAGTGTTCATTATTTTCAGGTTATTTTCATTGTCTTTCACAAGCCATGTCCATCCTGAACCGAACAGTCCTAGTGCTGATTTTGTAAACTCTTCTTTGAATTTTTCAACTGAACCGAATGTTGAACTTAATTTATCGGCAATTTCGGACGGCATATCATTCTGTTTTGGTGTGAGTGACATGAAGAAGAAAGTGTGGTTCCAGGTTTGTGCGGCATTATTGAATGTAGGTCCTTGTGCATTGCGGATAATGTCTTCCAAACTCATGTTCTCGAATGATGTGCCGGCTATGAGCTTGTTCAGGTTGTTTACGTAAGTTTGCAGATGCTTGCCATAGTGGTAATCGAATGTTTCTTTGCTCATTTTGGGAGCTAATGCTTCCATGCTGTATGGAAGCTGTGGCATTTCGTGAATCATAGTAAAAATATTTAGAATTGTTATATTGCAAAGTTATAAACTTTAATGTGATATGTATATAAAAGATAGACTTATTTATATGTTGTATGACATAAATCAAGCGATTTTTTTTCGATGATAATTATTATATGTTATAAATAGTAATTTTTACAACGTTAAAAATGGAAAATTGGAATATGCTACCTATTGTTTTATGTTGATTTGATATTTAGTTTGTTTCTGATGCATAAAGTGTAGCGAAATTGAATATTTTCTTTCAAAAAGATGTAATTTTGCATCAAAGAAAGACATAAAGATATATTTATATGATAAAAGCTTTCTAATAGATAGTAATATTCCATGGATATTGGCTTAAATCAAACAAGAATTAATTTTAAAAAGGTAAAGAGGTATGAAAATGATTAAATGTAAGAAAATGATGTTGCTTTTTGCTGTTATGGTATTGGCATCAACATCGGCTATCAAAGCTCAGGACAAGGTTGAAGCAACTGTAGGTGCAGACTTGGTGAGTGGTTACATTTGGCGTGGTCAGGATTTGGGGGGTGTTAGTATCCAGCCTGCTGCAGGACTTTCATATAAAGGCTTTTCATTGTCAGCCTGGGGTTCTGTTGGGTTGGAAGGCACAGATACCAAAGAGTTTGACTTGACTTTAGGTTATTCATATGGTGGTTTCAGTATAGGAGTAACCGATTATTGGTTTACTAGTACGGCTTCACCGACACGCTATTCTGACTATAAGGATGCACACACTTTTGAGGTTGCTCTTGGTTACGATTTTGGTCCGCTGGCAGTGAACTGGTTTACAAACTTTGCAGGTACGGTAGGTGCGAATGAAGAGGGTAAAGATACGTATGCTTCTTATATATCCGTTTCAGCTCCGTTTACATTGGGTGGCATTGACTGGAGTGCTGAAATAGGAGCCACACCATGGGCCAACGACTTTTATAACGGATATTCAGATGGCTTCAAGCTATCGGCCATAAGCCTTCAGGCATCAAAGGAGATAAAGGTGACTGACAGTTTTTCTCTTCCGCTATGGGCACAGGCAGTTTGGAATCCTACAACTAAAGGAGCATACTTTGTGGCCGGTATAAGCTTCTGATATACAAATACAATACATACAAAATACAAATACAATAAAGAGACGAGATTATGAAAAAGATTGAAGCTATTATTCGTCGGACTAAATTCGACGATGTTAAGGAAGCGCTTCTGGAAGCCGATATTGAATGGTTTTCGTATTACGATGTAAGAGGTGTGGGAAAAACACGTGAGGGACGTATTTATCGTGGTGTGGTTTATGACACTAGTTCCATTGAACGTATCCTGATTTCTATTGTAGTGAGAAACAAGAATGTTGAAAAGACTGTAGAGGCTATAATGCAGGCTGCTCATACGGGTGAGATAGGCGATGGCCGTATATTCGTGATTCCTATAGAGGATGCAGTGCGTATACGTACGGGAGAAAGGGGAGATATCGCTCTTTATAATGCCGAACAGGAGAAATGATTAAACATGTGAGACAGACTTTTCTATATTAACATTCCTGCCGATACGTTATTTCCTGATATCGTATATTTAAGGAAGTACGGACGGCGTAAATAATAATTGATTTTTATGAAAACTCTTATATCAAAGGGATGGCACAGTACATTCCTTAGGGGTGTTACATCCCTTTCACTGGTACTTCCTGGTGTAGCAATGGCACAGGATACTATTTCAGAAGAAGCTACATCTATTGATACTTTGGCTGAAACTTTGGCTCAGACTACTACTGGTCTTGACACAGTGTGGATGCTTCTTGCGGCAATGCTCGTGTTCTTCATGCAGCCAGGATTTGCAATGGTTGAAGCTGGATTTGCACGTTGCAAAAATACAGCAAATATCCTTATGAAAAACCTTGTGGACTTTATGGTGGGTTCCATTCTGTTCTGGATTATAGGTTTCGGACTTATGTTCGGTATAGGAGGATTTGTAGGAGCTCCTCATCTTGGAAATCTTGAGATTATGGATTCTATTATCAATAATGGTTTGCCTATCGAGGGATTCCTTATTTTCCAGACTGTGTTCTGTGCCACTTCGGCTACTATCGTTTCAGGAGCTATGGCGGAACGTACTAAGTTTTCAATGTATCTTATATATACGGTAGCTATCAGTGTATTGATTTATCCTGTTTCAGGACACTGGACTTGGGGAGGAGGATGGCTTAGCAATGCTGCTGAAGGTTCTTTTATGGGCGACTGGTTTGGAATAGCATTCCATGATTTTGCAGGTTCTACAGTGGTTCACTCAGTAGGTGGATGGATAGCATTGGTTGGTGCTGCAATCCTTGGTCCTCGAGTAGGTAAATATGGTCATGATGGTAAGGCTAAGGCTATTCCGGGACACAGTTTGACTCTTGCCTGCCTTGGTGTATTTATCCTTTGGTTCGGATGGTTCGGTTTCAACCCGGGTTCACAGTTGGCAGCATCAGGCGAAGCTGACAGAGTGGCTATCTCGCATGTGTTCCTTACAACTAACCTTGCTGCATGTGCTGGTGGTATAGTTGCACTTTTCACAACATGGGTAAAATATGGAAAACCATCATTGTCGTTCACTCTGAACGGTATTCTTGCCGGTCTGGTAGGTGTAACAGCAGGATGTGACCTTGTTTCTCCTTTGGGTGCTGCCATTATAGGTGCCATTTGCGGATTTGTGATGATATATGCAGTAGAATTTATTGAAACAAAACTTAAGATTGACGACCCTGTTGGTGCTTCATCAGTACACGGCGTTTGCGGTTCTTTGGGAACTATTCTTACAGGTTTGTTCGCTACTTCTGACGGTCTTTTCTATGGTGGAGGATGGGGATTCCTCGGAGCACAGACTTTTGGAGTTATTGTAGTAGGTGCATGGGCTGCATTTATGGGATTTGTAATCTTCAAGGCTCTTGACAAGATATTCGGTCTCCGTGTTTCAAAACGTATTGAAGAAGAAGGATTGGATATTTACGAACACGGTGAATCAGCATATAACAGATGATTTATAATTAATAATGAACAATGAATAATTAATAGTGAATAATGAAGACATCAACTTGTTTTTATTTTTTAATTATTAATTATTCATTGAATAACTAACAACTAAATAAATATGATTCGTTTTAATGTAGTAGAAAAGGCTTTCCAGGCAAAGCCAATGGAGGTGAGCGTACCAAGCTGCCGTCCGAGTGAGTATTTCGGAAAATATGTGTTTAACAGAGAAAAGATGTTCAAGTATCTTCCTAGCACAGTTTATGCAAAACTGGTGGATGCAATGGATCATGGAGCAGCTCTTGACAGAGCTACTGCTGATGAAGTTGCAGCAGGCATGAAACGTTGGGCTAGCGAACTTGGTGCTACACACTATACTCACTGGTTCCAGCCTCTTACTGAAGGAACAGCAGAGAAACATGATGCTTTCGTAGAACACGATGGCAAAGGTGGAATGATGGAAGAATTCTCTGGAAAACTTCTCGTTCAGCAGGAACCAGATGCTTCGTCTTTCCCTAACGGTGGTATCCGTAACACTTTCGAAGCTCGTGGATACAGTGCTTGGGATCCTTCATCACCGGTATTCGTAGTAGGCGATACTTTGTGCATTCCTACAGTATTCATAGCATATACAGGCGAGTCTCTTGACTATAAGGCTCCATTGCTTAAGGCTCTTAGTGCAGTAGATAAAGCAGCAGTGGCTGTGTGTCATTATTTTGATACTAACGTAAAGAAGGTTACAGCTTTCCTGGGATGGGAACAGGAATATTTCCTTGTTGACGAAGGTTTGTATGCTGCTCGTCCAGACCTGTTGCTTACAGGACGTACATTGATGGGCCACGAAGCTTCCAAGAACCAGCAGCTCGAAGACCACTATTTCGGAGCTATTCCTACCAGAGTGGCAGCATTTATGAAAGATTTGGAAATTCAGGCACTTGAGCTTGGTATTCCTGTCAAGACTCGTCATAATGAGGTTGCTCCTAACCAGTTTGAGCTTGCTCCTATCTATGAAGAATGTAACTTGGCAGTAGACCATAACATGTTGGTAATGTCGCTTATGCGTAAAGTGGCACGTGCTCACGGATTCCGCGTTCTTCTGCATGAAAAACCATTCAAGGGTGTAAACGGATCAGGAAAACATAACAACTGGTCGCTCGGTACTGATACAGGCGTATTGCTGATGGCTCCTGGAAAAACTACAGAAGAAAACCTTCGTTTCGTGACTTTTGTAGTGAATACACTGATGGCTGTCTACAGACACAACGGATTGCTGAAAGCTTCTATCATGAGCGCAACAAATGCTCATCGTCTGGGCGCCAACGAAGCACCTCCTGCAATCATCTCTTCATTCCTTGGTTCACAGCTGAGCAAAGTGCTTGACCATATCGAAGAAAATGCCAATGAAGATTTGGTTTCTCTCGGTGGAAAGCAGGGTATGAAGCTTGATATTCCTCAGATTCCGGAATTGCTTATTGACAATACTGACCGTAACCGTACTTCACCATTCGCATTTACAGGAAACAGATTCGAGTTCCGTGCTGTAGGTTCTGAAGCTAACTGTGCAAGTGCAATGATAGCTTTGAACACTGCTGTGGCAGAACAGCTTGTTATCTTCAAGAATGAAGTTGATGCTCTTATCGAAAAAGGTGAACCTAAAGTTTCTGCTCTTCTTCAGGTATTGCGTAAATATATCAAGGAAAGTAAACCAATCCGTTTCGACGGCAATGGTTACAGCGACGAATGGAAAGAAGAAGCTCTCAAACGTGGATTGGATTGCGAAACCAGCTGTCCTATTATATTCGACAACTATCTGAAACCTGAAAGCGTGGCTATGTTCGAGGCTACAGGCGTAATGACACGCAAGGAACTTGAAGCACGCAATGAGGTTAAATGGGAAACTTATACTAAGAAGATTCAGATTGAAGCCCGTGTATTGGGTGATTTGGTGATGAACCATATTGTACCTGTTGCTATCAGCTATCAGACTAAGCTCATCGATAATGTATTCAAGATGAAGAGTCTGTTTGCTGCTGAAGAAGCTGAGAAGCTTTCTGCAGGTAATGTTGCTATAATTAAAGAGATTTCTGAACGTACCGCATATATTAAGGAGCATGTTGATGCAATGGTTGAAGCTCGTAAGGTGGCAAACAAGATTGCTTCTGAACGCGAAAAAGCTATAGCTTATCATGACAATATCGCTCCTATGTTGGAGCTTATCCGTTACCACATTGATAAGCTTGAACTGATTGTGGACGATCAGATGTGGACTTTACCTAAGTATCGTGAGTTATTGTTCATACGATAACATATACGATTCTCTATTTATTGGTTGTTTAATTCAGAGAAAGAGCCGGTACGCCGTGATGGCGTATCGGCTCTATTTATCTATTTCGATGCTTAATATTTTAATAAGTATTTACGAAGGGCATCTGCATCGTCGGCAATGAAATCCGGATTGTATGATTCCAGTTCTGCTTTAGGACGGAATCCCCAGCTTACGCCGACTGTTGTTACTCCGGCATTTTTGCCGGTTTGCATATCTACACACGAATCGCCTATGTATACGGTCTCTTCCTTACTGATTCCTGTATGTGCGATGATTTCATGAACTATTGTAGGGTCAGGTTTTGAAGGAACACCTTCTCTTTGTCCTAAAATCAGAGCGAAATCTATACCTGGGAAGAACTGAAGAACGAGTTTTACAGCAGCTTCCTGGTATTTGTTAGACGCAACACCTATTGCAATATTGTTATGTTGCAATTCATTGAGAAGTTCTACCATTCCATTATAAGGACGGCTAAGGTCAGAGTTGTGAGCATCATAATATGGAACAAACTGTGAGCGTAACTTCATTATATATTCTTGGTTGCGTTTATCCTCAGGCAGTGCACGTTCGAACATCTTGTCTATTCCGTTACCAACAAAGAATTTGTATTCTTCTTCTTTGTGTGTAGGAAGTCCGTAGTGCGAAAGAGCATGGTTTGTAGCTGCGGCAAGGTCTGCTATAGTGTCAAGCAGAGTTCCGTCGAGGTCAAAAATTGCTAGTTTCATTTTTTTAGTAGTTTGTTTTTAGTCGTTAGTTGCTGCAAACTTACGTAAAATCGTTTATTTATAGTATTTTTGTGTCTATAAATTAACTGAAAATATGAGAACACATAGGGGTAGGGTTTTGTTTTTGATGTTTTTTTTGCTTACATGTTTAGGTGAAGCAAGTTTGTTGGCACAGGAAATTGCCGATTGGAGATCGTGGACATCTGTTTGTATAAATTATAAGATGAGTAAGACTTTGCGTCTGAGGACAAAGTTAGAATACAGAACTAAGAATAATCTGCAAAGTTCTGACAGATGGAATGCAAATATCGGATTGCATTATTCCATACTGCCTTTTCTAGAAGTGAAGGGTTCATATGAGTTGCATCACAGAGATTTAGGTAGTGATGGGTGGAGATTCCGACATAGGTTTAATGTAGGGGCTCAGGCTGCGTGGAAGTTTGGCAACCTGAAACTCTCGTATAGAGAACGTTTTCAGGAAACGGTGCAAGGACGTGATACCGAGAGTATGCTCCGCTCTAGAATAAAGCTGGACTATAGTATTCCGCGGACATGTCTTCAGCCTTATTTCTCTACCGAACTGTTTCAGCGTATGGATGGCTTCCCTGATGTAAACATAATAAGATATAGACCGGGACTTAAGATTGGTATCTCGGAAAGATGTGCTGTAGTAGCGTTCTATTGCAGGCAATACGAGAAGCATCGAAAGTTAAATATAGCAGGTCTGGACATGGAACTTTATTTTTAGTTCTGTCCTTCTGAAAAAACAAATAAGAACTAACAACTAAAAACGAAAAATATGTTCATTGATTTAGTAAAACAGCGCTATTCTGTCCGTTCGTATGATGAACGTAAGATAGAGAAAGAAAAAATGGAGTATATCATGGAGTGTGTACGTTTGTCTCCTTCGGCTGTGAATTTTCAGCCATGGCACTTTTATGTTGTAACTGACAAGGAGAGACTTGATGCTTTGAAATCTACTTATAAACGTGAATGGGTACAGTCTGCTCCGTGCATTATTGTGGCATGTGCTAACCATGAAGAGTCATGGCATAGGCGTTCAGACAATAAAGACCATGCTGATATAGATTTGGCAATAGCCATAGAACATCTGTGTCTGGCTGCAACTGAACAGGGACTTGGAACTTGCTGGGTTTGCAATTTCGACGCTGCTTTATGTCATGAAGTAATGGGGCTGTCTGATAATATGGAGCCTGTAGCTCTAATACCTGTTGGATATACACCTGATAGTGAAGTGCCTGAGAAGAAAAGAAAAACAATAGAAGATATATGTACATATATTTAATGTGAGACTTTTTGATGAGTATATGCTCTGAGAATCATTATACAATGAAAAAATAAGAAAGTCCTGTTCCATCTGTTGCAAACAGAAAGGAGCAGGACTAATGTTACTATATTGGCAGATAGTATTTTCTCAGGTAATGTTTGTACTAAACAATCTGTTTAAAACTGTGTCAGTTAATAACGCGACTACGAACACAGGTATGATAGATTGTTTAGCTACTTCTTGAATGATATTTATACAAGAATATGCGTTTGTCATGAAATGGTTTTATGACAGATATTGCATAAACAATTGACATAAATAAAGTCATTCGGTAAGTCTCTCGCCACGTAAAAAATATAAAAAAATATATGTATCCATCATATCCTTTCCTCGAGAATATGTGGTGTGATTTGTAGCTTTGCAGGTCTTCTGACTTACTCCGAATCGCTTACCTTCCCATCCGTATTGCAGACAGTGGTATCAGATAATCAAGCAATCCTTTTGGCTTGGAGCTTACAGCAGCGGGACTGTCCGGGATTTACACCCGATTCCCTTTTCATCCTCAGCCTGTGTAGAGGCATATTGGAACAAAACTATACAAATGTATGTAAAATATCTGACAATATAAAATATGATAAAGTAAAATTGTAGCAATCGGTTATTATGATACATATACAGTCTTGAGATATCAAATTCATATATTACAGTGGCATAATACTCAGTATAATATAAATCCGACTATACCGCAAAGTATAATAAGAAGTATGGGGTTTACTTTATATTTGTGTGAAGCTAAAAAAACAAATGAGAAAATAGCTATGCTTGTAATTATATCATAAATTTCAGTACCAAAATTCTCGCCGTTCATAAGTACAAGAGCTGCTGATGCCAGCAAACCTACTACTCCTGGACGTAAACCGTCGAACACAGAAGCTACAACGGGATGTTTTTGATATTTCAGGAAAAACTTACTTATGAGAATCATAAGTATAAATGATGGTAGTACTACAGAAAAAGTTGCAACTATAGATCCCAATATACCTACCGCATGAGAATATCCGGCATTTACTACAGCCGTGTAGCCAACGTATGTAGCAGAATTGATACCTATCGGTCCTGGTGTCATCTGGCTGATAGCTACTATATCTGTAAATTCGGATGAACTAAGCCAGTCATGGCGTGTCACTACTTCACCTTGTATCATAGACAGCATGGCATAGCCTCCACCAAAACCGAAGAGACCTATTTTAAAGAATGTGTAGAATAGTTGTAAAAAAATCATTTTCTTGATGTGTCTTTTTTATTGTTTTGTTTTTCTTGTGTAACGTCCGTAAATGTATCCACCTAATCCGGAAAGAATAATTATATATATTGGTGAGAATCCTAAAAGCCATATCAGCAATGCTGATACTACAGGAATCCAGATGTTGTATCTGTTGATGCGTGCGGTTTTGGCCATTTTGAATGTTGGTGCAGCTATAAGCGCAACTACTCCAGGACGTATGCCTTTGAATATTCGTTCTACTGGTTCCAGATGTTGGAATTGTCTGAAAAAAAGTGCGATGGCAAGTATTATCAGAAATGAAGGCATAATTGTTCCAAGGGCCATGAAAAAAGCTCCCCAGAACTTGCGTAACTTGTACCCTATGAATATTGCTATATTTACAGCAAAAATTCCAGGTACCGTTTGCGATAGTGCCATCAGATCTAAAAATTCTTCTTTCTTTATCCATTTTCTTTTATCTACTATCTCTGCTTCTATAAGTGGGACCATAGCATATCCACCTCCTACTGTAAACAGTCCTATTCGGAAGAATATTGTAAAATATTTCAGGTAGAGCATTTGTCTTTTATAATAAGTAATTTAATAATTGAATTTCAGGTAACTAGTGAATATTAATAGTAGTGTTTACTGATTTCTCATCTTTCTTTCTCACTTTTCATTATTAATAGACTTAATATAGTCTCTTGGCGGTATACCATAATATTTTTTGAATGTATCGGCAAAATATTTTGGATCGGCAAATCCGAGTTTGTCTGAAACTTCTGAAACTGTATATTCTTGTGTTTTCAGAAGAATGGCCGCCTCTTTCATTCGTATATTTCTGATAAGTTCTGCAGGAGGTTCACCTGTCAAAGCCTTTATCTTGTTATAGAAACTGGTTCGGCTCATGTTTACAGATGCACACAATGTATCAACGTTGAGACCATTTCCAAGACCTTCTTTGATCAGTCCTGTTACTTTCCTGATGAATTCCTCGTCAAGTGAGGAATTCATTTCTGGAATATCTTTTTCTGTAGTGATTTTATCTTCTTCTTTATTATCTTTCTTTTGTTCTGGTAGTGAAACTATGAGTTCCTGAAGTCTTTTTCTTATAAGGTCCCTATTTTCCAAAACATTACTGATGTTAGCTTTCAGTAGTGTAATATCAAAGGGTTTTACTATATACAGGTCAGCTTTTGTCTTTAGTCCGTCTATTATGTCTTTTTTCTCTCCTAAAGCTGTAAGCATAATGAATGGAATATGACTTGTAGCCATATTTCCTTTTATGGCTTTGCAAAGCTCATGACCGTTCATGATAGGCATCATAACGTCTGAGATGATAAGATCGGGTTGTACTTTTCTTATAATATCTAATGCTTCTTTTCCATTTTCAGCATCTGATACATGGTACATATCTGAAAGAGACTGAATTAGAAACTTTCTTAATACATCATTGTCCTCTACAATCAGTATATGTGGTGCACTTTCAGGAAGATTCTTTGTTGTGGTTTCAATATCATTATGTATTATTCCATCCTGTGATGCTATGGTATATGCCCAACCGTCTTGAACAGGAGTTTCCTGTATTTCGGTTGTATTGTCGTCACGGTAAATATATTTTGCACTCTTTATAGGAAATGAAAGATGGAAACTAGTTCCAGAGTTCTCCTCGCTTGAGAAAGAAATACGTCCTTCATGATTTTGTATTAGTCGCCATGTGAGTAGCATGCCTATTCCAGAACCAGTTATAAGTTGGTTGGTGGCGTTGTACCCTCTAAACATGTATTTAAATAACTTTTTTTGGTCCTTCTTTGGAATGCCTATACCTGTATCTGCTATATCTATGTTCCAATTTTTTCGGTTATGCGAAGTATTTATGCTTACAGTGCCGCCTTTAGGTGTATATTTCAATGCGTTCGAAATTAAATTTCTTAATATGGAGTCCATCTTGTTTCTGTCTATCCATACTTCCAGTTCATCAAACTCGCTCTTATATTCTAAAGTAACACCCTGTTGCTGAGCATAGTTTCTAAATTGTTGCAGATATTCTTTAATATATGCATTTAGCATATATTTTCTTACACTTACTTGCGAACTATACAGCTCCTCTTTCTGAAAATTCATCAGTTTGTTTGCTAGTTCTGACAGATTATCTGTATTTTGAAGTGCCAGATTTATATTAATCGTTCCTTCCTCTGAGAGTTTTTCTTTTTTTAGAATTTCTCCTAAAGGTGCTTTGATAAGTGTAAGTGGTGTACGTATATCGTGGGCAGTGTGAATAAAAAAGTTTATCTTTTCCTGCGAAATACGCCTGTCTTTTTTTATCATTTTGTATCTGTATAGTGAAAAGGCTGCTCCACAAACAAATATAATATATATTATTATAGCCCAAGGTGTGAGCCAGATAGGACTATTTATAATAATACTAATACTTCTTTCCTCAAGTAACTGATTGTTGTCAAGAAGTATAGCTCGTATTCTCAGTTTGTATTCTCCTGGGGAAATATTAGTATATCTTATCATTCCGTTTTCACTCGGTGTGCTCCATTCATCGAAGAATCCTTCCAATTTCCAGGTATAGTATATGTTCGACGGATTGTCATAGTTTACAGAAGATACGTTTATAGAGAATGTATTTTGATCATATTCCAGTTCTAGGAGTGAGGTCTCGTTCAACATTTTCTTTAGTGGAGAATCCTTTTCACCTGGGTATACGGGTCTGTACATAATACTTAGATTGTCGAGTACCATGTGCGATGAGAACCTTTCTGGCAGATGCATGCTGTCTGAGAGGACTATGGCTCCTTCGTTACTTCCTAAAATTATCTCTCCATATCCTGTGTTTACGGCAGCTCCTTGATTGAAGTTATATGCAGCAAGTCCCTGTTCACCAGTCCAATTTGTAAACATATTCTCTTTTATATTAAAAAGAGATATTCCATTTTCTGTACCCAATATTATATCTCCAAATTTATTTTCTACTATACTGTAAATATTGTTTGTTATAAGACTGCAGTTTGCCGTAGTATAATGTCTGACGTTTCCTGATACATTATCAATGATGAATAATCCGTTTCCATAAGTACCGACAAACGTATAGTTTCCGTTTTTTGTTATGCATAATGAGTTTATACATCCTGTTTCCTGCTGAGTTTTGAATTTTTCCATCCTTTCATCTCTTTTTCGGAAGATGTATAATCCATTTATAGTACCTATCCATAGTGAGTTTTTGTCTCGTTCCTTTATATATGTAATGGGGTATGTAGTTGGATATATGCTGGTATGCTTTTTCTTTTCATCATAAGCTCTAAGACTTCTGAATCCTCCTCCCCAAAGGATATTATCAGAGTCTCTCAGTATACTCCTTATATATTTGTCTGGTGTTTCATCATCGTTTGCAGCGAGTTTTATTGCATAGCTGGTATTTTTATTGTATTTGCTTATTCTGTATATTCCTGACATATATCCTCCTGCTAGAATTTCTCCTGATTTATATTCGCATAATGATGTAAATATATGATTATCATTTTTCGAATCTTTTGTATAAGCCGACAGGAAGTTTATCCATTTATTTGCAGAACGGTCATAGCAACTGATACCATTACTAGTGGCAAACCATACATCGCCATCAGAATCTGTCATTATGGCGTTTATTCTATTATCTATAAGTGAGTTACTATTATCCTTTGAGTGTCTTATCCATTCGTAAGGCTGATACTTTTCAGTATATACAGTAATACCGGTAGGATAAATTACATTCCATATTCTTCCATCATTGTCAATGCATAAATCTTTTATAATACTTCCGTTCATTCTGTTTAGTCTGGAATAGTCTTCCGCTAAAAAACTTCTGAAAGTCTTATCCTTAATGTTTAGTTTGTAAACTCCGTCTCCGTCAGTAGCTATCAGAACCTCGCATCCGGAATTTCCATATGGCTTTATTGTATTTATACTGACGTCTGTTAGAATTTTTCCTACATTAAAAAGTTCTGATTTTCTAGTGTCATACACATATAGTCCGTCTGTCAAGGTGTTTATTACAAGATATTCGGAATCTTTATGGAAATATACATAGTCTATCAGTCCTAGTTCGTCTAGTATAGCGTCTTTTTCCGACAGGGGTTTATTTACATCAAGTTTTGTTTGGTAAATATGTCTTTTCGATGCCAAAAAATATTCTCCGTGATTTTTTGATTCTGTAATGTATGAAATGTTTTCATCTGTAATGTTGGTTATACATTTATTTTTGTTTCTCTCTGTGTCGTATACCACAACGTTATTCTCGCATGCCATCAATATCTCATTTTGTGCTAAACATAATGCAGAAATTGGCAAGTCCATGTATTGCGGATATATTTTTTTCATATCGAATACAATGTGGAACGAGTCTCTCATTTCGTCATATTTGAAAATATATCCATCTTTACCGATTTCCCATAGCTGTTTTTTATCGTCTGTAGATAGTAAGTTTAGGTTAGGGAAAAAGTTTACAATATTTCCATCATTCGTAAGTTGGTAGTGCTTGAAGTTTTTACCGTCGAATCTGTCTACACCTTTATGGGTAAGAATCCACATATACCCCTGATTCCCCTGACTTATAGAGAGTACTCGACGGCTGCTAAGACCGTCTTTCATATCAATATATTTGTATATTTGGGTATATGAGTTTGATATGCAAGAGAAAAGAATTATAAATGTAAGGATGAATCTATAAAACATGGCATTATGAAATTATACAATGCAAATTTCGCTAAAAATGATTGGAAATCAAAATAAAACAAAAAAGGTTTTCCCGATTTTATTCGGGAAAACCTTTTTTTAGTATTAGTTATAAAGAAAGTCTAAGTCTACTTATTGAAGTTCTTTTGATAATAGAACTAAATATTTCTGTTCTTTACCTTCTTAGAATTTTACTTTCTTACTTTTTCTTCCACCCACTTACGTGCATTGACGAATGCTTCCATCCATGGAGTAATCTGGTCTACACCAAGACGTTCTGCAGGATAATAAGCATTTTCCCATGGGAAGCAAGCTCTTTCCAGGTGTGGCATCATTGCAAGATGACGTCCGTCCTGCGATGCGATACCTGCTACGCTGTAGTCTGAACCGTTAGGGTTGCCAGGATATTCATCGTATGAATACTTCAGAACCACATTGTAGTGGTCTTCATCATAAGGCAATGAGAACTTACCTTCTCCGTGAGCTACCCAGATACCGAGTTTAGAACCGCTCAATGAGCCGAACATTACACTGCGGTTCATAGGGACTGTCACGCCAAGGAAGTTTGATTCAAACTTGTGAGAGTCATTATGAAGCATCTTGCCTTTCTTCTTGTCTTCTGGAGTGATAAGTCCGAGTTCCATCATCAGCTGGCAACCGTTGCATACACCGAGTGACAAAGTATCCTCACGTGCATAGAAGTTGTCAAGGGCTGCCTTCGCCTTAGGATTGAACAGGAAGCTACCGGCCCATCCCTTAGCAGAACCAAGAACGTCTGAGTTAGAGAAACCACCGCAGAACACAATCATGTTGATGTCTTCCAGTGTTTCGCGACCACTTACAAGGTCAGTCATTGTTACGTCCTTAACATCGAATCCTGCAAGGTAAAGCATGTATGCCATTTCGCGTTCACCATTAGTACCTTTTTCACGGATAATTGCAGCCTTGATACCGCTTGGAGTACGGCGGTCAGGATCAAGTCCGAACTGAGAAAGCTTACCTGTGAATGAAGGAGTGAATGCAAATTCAATTGGCTGCTGCTTGTAGTTCTCGAAACGTTTCTTAGCACATCCGTTCATGCTCTGATGACGATCCATCAGGTATGAAGTAGAATACCACACATCGCGCAGATAGTCAATACCGAACTGGTAAGTTGCACCATCCTTAGAAACAAGAATATGACGTTCTTCTGAAGGCTTACCAAGTTTCACGAAACCAACGCCTGCATCTTCAAGAATCTTCTTGACTTCAGCTTTGTCCTTATCTGCAACCTGTATAACGATACCTGGGTTTTCTGCGAACAGAATTTTAACGATGTCGTTACATTTAATCTTGTCAAGTTCGATTTCCATACCGCCTTCAGTGTTAGCGAAACACATTTCAAGCAGTGTAGTGATAAGACCACCTGCAGAAATATCGTGACCTGCAAGAATCAGTCCTTTGTTGATAAGTTCCTGAACAGCAAGGAATGCATCGCGGAAATATTCAGGATTCTGTACAGTAGGAACATCGCTTCCAATCTTGTTGAGGCTTTGAGCAAAAGCAGAACCACCAAGACGCAACTCATCGAAACTGAAGTCTATATGATAGAATGTAGATTTTTCCTTGTTAACCATAACAGGAGAAACGACTTTCTTAACATCGCTTACTTCGCCACCAGCAGAAACGATAACTGTTCCCGGACTGATAATCTTTTCTCCATTAGGGTATTTCTGAGTCATTGACAATGAGTCCTTACCTGTAGGAACGTTTATCTGAAGTGAGCAGCAGAAGTCTGACAATGCCTTCACTGCAGTATAAAGTCTTGCATCTTCACCTTCCTGTGAGCGGCAAGGCCACATCCAGTTAGCTGAAAGAGAGATGCTGTCCATACCGTCTGCCAATGGAGCCCAAACAAGGTTAGTAAGAGCTTCAGAAACAGCAAGAACAGAACCTGCGGCAGGATCAGCAAGAGCAGCTTGAGGAGCATGACCGATAGCAGTTGCTATACCGGCATTTCCACGATAGTCAAGAGCTACCACACCGCAGTCGCTCAATGGCAACTGAAGCTCACCCTGACACTGCTGACGTGCAATCTTACCTGTCACCGAACGGTCCACCTTGTTAGTCAACCAGTCCTTACATGCTACAGCTTCGAGTTGAAGAACTGTTCTTACGTATTCGTTCAGTTTTGCTGCATCGTATGATACATTTTCATATTTACGTTCTACGGTCTTGTCAACCATATATG
>CALUPA010000009.1 GCA_944322395.1 uncultured Phocaeicola sp. | reverse complement strand
ATCTTTCAAGTTTTAAGTTTAGCACGAAGGTATGGGAAAGAGCCATACTAGTCAATACGTCAATTTTGGAAGCTTACCTTTTTTATATTATGAAATTCTGAGTATTTATTTATCTTGTATATGTCATTTCCTCATAGAACTTATAATTATCATCTTCATATGATGAAACAAGAACCATTTTATCAGATGTCAGACTTTTGATAGTAATTTGTTCTTCTGTATCTTCCGTATCTACAGGTATAAGTTTATTACCTTCTAATGTAAAAGAGAAGCTTCCTCCATCTGATTCCCAGACGTCATTATATTTAGTAAAAGATTCTCCTGTATAAGTATTACCATTTACATTCTTAATGATAATCTTTTCAGGATACTCACCCTCTCCTTCGTTCCATTCATCCTTTTCACCTGTAGTTTTGTCAAGTTCATAGCCTACATCATTCTTAAGAAACCATTCCCCTTCAAGCTTAGAGGCATCAACATCATCTTCATTATTACATGAAGCAAAATTCAAGCCCATTAATAAGCTCAAAACAATCATTCCAATAAATTTAACTGCTTTCATACTCTTCTTTTTTTTAATTGTGATTTATATTTCCTCAGAATTCCATTAATATCATTAGTAAATAAAGCTTACATTAGAAATAACCTTCGTTCTGTATCAGGTTCTTATATTCTGACAAGGCAAACATAGGTATAGGCAACAGTCTGTTCTTTGATGCATCAAAACCATCTACAGCAAAACTGCTCTCAGTAATTCTTGCATACGGGTAAAGTTGACCAGTTCCAGGAAGTATAGTTTTTCCTATATTCATAATATCACCGCTATTATAACTGGAAACCTCAGGCAGATTCAAATACTGCCTCAACATGTTATAAAAATGCAATCCATTATCAACTCTAGCAACCTTAAGATTTGCATATGAATTCATCAACAAGATTTCTCCATACGATAACGGATATACATAAGTTTCTTCAGGGAACCATATATAATATCCACCCCATATTTTTTCATTGTTTCCTAAGCTATAGATACCATAATTTATAACCTTTTCAGAATTTGCCAATGATTCCTGATAATCTTTTTTGATCAAATAAAGTTTGGCCAACATCAAATGTAAAGCGCATCTTTCATTATCTGTATCAACATTGTTTACCAACTCATTTATATCAGCTATTGTCTTATCCATCTCAACCCTGTCATAATACCCCACAGTTATATTATAATATCCGTACAACTGTGTTTTTATCAAGCACATATCTACCTTTATTCTATTGGCAAGTTCAGAATATCCTCCTGCCTTTTCCAAAGATCTTACACATGACAGCCCCCAGTCAAGAGTCAGGTAAGCGGTTTCCCAATAATTCTCAGAAGCCTCAATCAAATCATTTTTATAATCAAAAGATGATTCCCCTTCAGTCAGTCTAGATTCCAAATAAACATTTTCCATCATATACTGACTAATAACCTCTCTCCATCTTGTTTCAACGGAAGAAGCTTCAGGCAAAGGAAGTTCCACTCCTTCACTGTCTATGTCTATCATATAAGCCGTTGCTGACAATTCCATTTCACCATCGTCATAGCCTAAATGATATGGCAAAGGATAAAACACCTTGTCATTATTGTTTATCAGACCGTCACCATTAGTATCTTCAATAATAAACCTACCGTTTTCATCGACACCCTTTATAATATATTTCTCATATTTATCCGTATAACCATCCTTGTAAACATAAAAAACGATATCTTTTGAGGTGTGTTTCACCACTATTTGACCATTGGCATCTGTCACCCAATCACCCAAATGCTCTCCTTCAGTCCATATTCCCAAGGAATCATTTCCAGCATTGCTGACAGATACATGCACTCCTTCCAAAGGCTCATCGTATGCCTGTTCCCAAATGAGTTCACGAACGTTTATGGTAGTAGTATAAGAGTCCTCTGTTTCATTTATATCCCCCAAAACTTCAGAAATGATATACACATAACTTTCACCTACAGGTATAGCATCTCCTTCAATAACCACACCATTTACATAAACTTCATTTCCATCTTTTGTAATATAGAGTTTATCCCCACTGATACTCTCAAGTATTTTGCCATCCACAAAATCTGATTTTGCATAACTGCCTTTAACTATATGGCGTTTGATAGAAACAGAATCAATCACTGACGATGAGCCACGTGATGCAGAAACAATATTACGGACTGCAAAAACTGTCAACGTCCTATCAGTAATATTTGACAAATCTGTGGATTTAAGAATTTCCACAAAATCACTGATTTCTTCTTTGTCTTCCAAAGTTTTTACAATTTCATCAATAGCCTTTTCTCCTCCAGAAGGAATCACTTCGTCATCTGTTGTACACGACATGAATGTAAGGAAGGAGAAACCGATTAAATAAAGTAACAGTTTTTTCATATTCAGTTATATTAAAAAAACAATAAAAGAGTAAAAGGACTATCACCCCGTTACTCTTTTACAATTATAATTAATAACTTACAGTATATGTTTCATAATCGTTACCTGAGCCTATTTTAGTTTCCCTTTCATTCTGATAAACACCCTTATAACCCAGTTCAGGCATTTGTGGATCAAAAAGCTCGTTTGTAATCCTTATTTCATAATACACATCATATACATCGTACGGATAAGAAATCTGTACTTTTGTGAGATTCTCTTCGCTGTCATATTCACATTTAATCTTAGAATCGCCACTTGTTCTGGACGATTTGTAATTAAATTTCAATATAGTTCCAGGTTCTTCTTGATATCCAGCATTATTTAGAATTGCATCTTCGTCGTCAAAAGGCATTTTTTCAAAGAAATAATCACTAGTTCTAGCAATACGTCCTATATAGAACAAGAAATCATATTCAGCCTCATAATTCAAGAATCCCATCATATCTACCATTCCATTATTTGGATATTTAGATGTATAGTATGATTCATCGAATGTTATTTCATGTGTATCGTCATACTCAGAAATATTTGTGTATTTTACCATCAAACCATTTTCGTAAGTAAATATATCTTGGTAATCAACTTCATTATCATACTCATATTCCACAATTTTACCCAAACGTACATCATCAGTATATCCAAATTCTGCGATAGGCCAAGAACTGCCTGCTTTCTGTACTTTAGTGGCATTACCCCTGTCATCAAGTTTCACTACATAGTTCTCAGTTTCCGAGTATTCATCCCAATCTTCCTTTTCAACTTTTTCCACTTGAATTTCACCCACTATATCATAATTAAAATTATATGTTATAGTAGATTTATCATCATTATAATCTGTTTCATTTTTTATAATACGAGCTACTCTTCCTGTATTATCATAAGAAAATTCCATAGTATATTCTTCTTCATAAGGAGTAGAATCCGTATCCGCAGAGCTATTGTCATCTTCTGTGTAAACTATTTTCTTTACTGGTTTCACAACAACACCTGTAGATGAATCTCCTTTCTGTTCGACAGAGATAATAACTTCGCTGTCAGCACAAACGATTCTGACTTCGGCCTTACGCGTATTGCCTGTAAAATTCTTCAGAAGCGAAATTGTAATACTGTTTTCTCCAGCATTACCTGCATAAGAACTTAACTTCAACCATGAAATACTCTCACCACTTTTTGAAACAGCAACTTCACTTACAGACGCAGTCCATTGTGCATCTGCTGTAAATTTAATAGTTGTTTCCCCATTCGAGTTGGCATCAAACACTAGAGAAGTAGAAGTACCGTCTGCCAATTGGATAAGTTTCTCTGTCAAGGCTTCATCGCAAGCTGTCAATGAAACTGCCACCAACAGCAAAAAAGAATAAAATGCTTTCATATCACTTAAAGATTTATAATGAATTGTTTTTAAAATTTATTTCTAGACTTAAGATGAACTATACCATTATCAATAGCTTTCACTACCAATTCCACAACATTTCTTACTTGAAATTTGGAAAACAGACTCTTTCTATGCGATTCGACCGTATTTACAGATACATGTAATGATTCTGCTATTTCTTTAGTCTGCAAACCAGCTGATATCGCCTTAAGTACATCCAATTCTCTTTTTGTCAGTAACGACTGATAATCATTTGTATCACCATTAAGTCTTAGCATTTTCCTAATACTGTTAAATTCGTCACAAAAAAATTTCTCCCCATTCAGTACAGTTTTCAATGCAGATCTTATTTCCTCAGTATTAGCCGATTTTAAAGTTATTCCATCAGCTCCCATCCTAATCATTTTTTTCACAATCCACGTTTCCTCATGCATCGTGTTTATAATAATACGCGAATCAGGCGACATATGCCTAATAATTTCCATAAGTTCGAAACCACTTACATCAGGCAACTCTATATCAAGAATTATAACTTGAAAAAACTTACTCTTCATCGCCCTAATAGCCTCTACCCCTGAAGATGCCAAACATACTTCCCCAATCTCGGACATTCCTTCTACAACGAATTTAATGCCTTGAAGAATCAAAGCATGATCATCCACAAGAAGTACAGCAGGTTTCTCGTATTCCATTCCATTTTTATCTATAATCATAACTATAGAAACCAATATACAGAAAAATAATCGTATAAATAGTTTAACAATACAAAGGAACACAAATCTGCAGAAACAATTTTCACCGAATTCCGTGATTTTTACCCTTTTGCAATGTTTCCTAACAGATTAACAGTAATTTGAAGCACGACTTCGTTCCCTTTTGATATAAAATACTCCCCTCCTATTGTCTTAAGTCTGTCATCTATAGTACGCATGCCTATACCTTCACTTTTTTCATTATCTTTCCATACTCCATTATGTTTGACCGTCAACTCCAACATTTCTTTTTCCTGAATCATATTTATAAAAATTGAGGAATTATCTCCATGTTTTAAGAAATTACTGATAATCTCCTGCACTATACGATACATTTCATAACCTACTTTATGAGGAATATGATTCCAATCTTTATCAGAATGTGATTTATATTCAATATGTATTCCTGTTTGACGCTCGGTTTTGGCAAAATAATTACATAACATCTCATCCAAATCAGTAAACTGGAAACTTGGAGGCATCAACTCATGCGAGATGGATCTTACTCCCAATCGGATATCTTCAAGCATACAGACAGCCTTGTCTCTTTGCTCATCAGAAACATCATTACTCTTTATTTGCATAATAACACCAAGCAAATCACTACATACACCATCATGCAAGTCTTTTGCCAAACGTTTACGTTCATTCTCCAGCCCATCAATATATCTTTTTGCTGAAATCAATTCTGATTCTTTTCGCTGAATTTTACGTTTATGCTGTAATATCAATACAATAATTGACAATACAACAATAATCACCCCCATGTAAATACCTATACGTAGATTTGCAGCCTTCTGTCTGGCATGTGCATTTTCAAGTCTTGAGATTTCCAATTCTTTAGCATTTAAATTCAACTTAGCATTCAGTTCAGACATTTCTGTATTTACGCGAGTTTTCATCAATGAATCACCATACGCATACGCCTCCTGAATCCTTTTAAAAGCATTTTTGTAGTCACCCAAAGCTTCATAATTATGTGCCAATAACCTATTGTAAGCATCGTATGAAATCTGTGCCAACATTTGCGGATTACCCAAAAGGATATCCAGACTCTTTTTATGTTCTCCCATCCAATTGTATAGGCTTGCACGAACTCCCAACATTTCAAGTGCAGTAGGGCTACCAGCAGGAATTGCTTCAATATACTTCTCATATTTGCTAAGGTATATTCTTGCCGAGTCCTTCTTTCCCCATAATTGATATGTACTAAGTAACGGACTGAAAGAACTCATTGCCAACAATGTAAAATTCTTTTTTAGAGCATCTTCTACATTTTTCTTAAGAATTTCAGAAGCTTCTGCAAACTTCCCCATTCTGGAATAGGCTGATGCCAACAATATCCTAGCATACATGTACATATTTATATCTTCAACCTCTGCAGCATATTTGGCAGCAGTTTCTGCATTCGACAATGCATCGTTATATCTTTCTCTTGCAAAATACATAGCTCCGATATTATAATAAATTGATGAAAGTGTACTTTTGTCACCGGAAATCTTACCTAAATCAGTAGCTTTATTATAATAAAATAATGTAGAATCAGTCATTCCTAACTTTCTATACGATACACCTGCAGACATAGAAACAGTCGCTTCAAAATTATAATCACGCGGCTCTATCAGTGAGGCATACTTCAATAATTCAAGATATAAAGATTTAGCTTTATCAAAATTCCCTTCCGAATAAAAATAAGTAGCCTTTGAATTAAGAAGTCTCAAATATATCCAACTTTTGTAATCCGGTTTATCATACAATTCCAACCCCTTCTCTGTGAAAAATATTAACGAATCCGGATTTGCAGATTCATACTCTTCACTCAACATCAAATAAATTTCAGCTAAACGTTCTTGCGGTAAGTTCTTACCAACTTTTACTGACAAGACTTGCTTCAAGCTGTCAATGCCAGGATTACTTCCAACAGTATGACCAATACAAATAATTAAATAAAAGAAAATAATAAACACATTTCTTACCATACCTATATAATATTATAAATTTATATACTCATAAAATAATAATAATATCAAAACCAAACTATAGATTTGATATAGCTTAGATTATAACATTCAATATATGTCAATAATGGCATGATAAAATACTTTCATGACATTATTACAATAATAGCTGAATCTTTTGATTTACATCAATAAAACCCTACAAAAAGTAAAAAACATGTCGTAAAACATATTTTATAACAAAAAAGGCTCTATCTTTGCAGTGTAATTAAAGAACAAAAGGTTCAAAACTTAACTAAACACATAAATAATTTTAAGGTTAATAGGTAAATGATTAAGGTAAAATTCGAAGGCTGACCGTGAGGCTCGCCCTAGAGAGAAAAAGTTTTATTAACTTAAAGAAGAAAGGATAACATTATGAAAAAGGTAAAAAGTATTTTTAACATGATTGCCAATGCAGACCCAATGATTTGGGGATATGTAATGCTGAACGACAGCAAGGCAAACAGAAAGTAAAAAAGCGGGTCAAGAATGACCCTTTAGATTGAAATTATGACCGTGAGGTCTGAATATAAACAAAAGCGTCTGTAGAAATTTACAGACGTTTTTTTTTAATTCCAATAATACTTCTACTTATTTGCTGTTAGAACAGATATAATTGCTATATTCGCAAACGGAAAAAACAAACTGAAAACTCCACCTACCAATGACTATTTCAGGTATAGATACAAACAATAACGAATTCCAAAATGCATTAAAACTGATACAATATACTCACCAGTCTGTATTCCTCACAGGAAAAGCAGGAACTGGTAAATCAACATTTCTTAAATACATCTGCCAAACAACAAAAAAGAAATATGTAGTTTTGGCACCAACCGGGATTGCCGCTATCAATGCAGGAGGAAGCACCATGCACAGTTTCTTCAAACTACCGTTTCATCCACTTCTACCGGACGATCCAAAGTTCAAAGGCAACCGTCTGCACGAATCTCTTAAATACACCTCAAATCATCGTAAACTTCTTAAAAGTCTGGAACTCATTATCATAGATGAGATTTCTATGGTAAGGGCCGACATTATCGACTTCATAGACAAAGTCCTGAGGGTATATTCAGGCAACATGAGAGAACCTTTCGGCGGGAAACAACTGTTGTTGGTAGGCGATGTATACCAACTTGAACCTGTAGTAAAAAGCGATGAGAAAGAAATACTAAGTAAGTTCTACCCAAATCCTTATTTCTTTTCAGCCAATGTATTCCAACAGATTGAACTAGTATCTATAGAGCTAACTAAGGTATACCGTCAGACCGACAAAGCATTTGTTGGTATACTAGACCATATACGTACCAATACAGCCAAGGCGGCAGACTTACAGCTCCTTAACACCCGTTTCAATGCGCCTATATCAAAAAATGAAAATGACATGTATATCACTCTTGCCACTAGACGTGACAGTGTAGATTACATAAACGAAAAGAAGCTTAACGAACTGGACACCCCTCCTATAATATTAAAAGGTGAAATAAAAGGTGAATTTCCAGAAAGCAGCCTTCCGACAAATATGGAATTAACCGTAAAAAAAGGAGCACAAATTATATTCATAAAAAACGACTTGGAAAAACGATGGGTAAACGGAACTCTGGGAACCATAACAGGCTTTGCAACCGATGGCAGCATAAGCATAACCACTGAAGAAGGCAGGGAATTCTATGTGGAACAGGAAAGTTGGAGCAACATACGTTATCACTATAACGAACAGGAAAAGAAAATAGAAGAAGAGGAACTTGGTACATTCAAGCAATTCCCCATCAAGCTGGCATGGGCAATAACAGTACATAAAAGTCAGGGACTGACGTTCAGCCACGTAGTAATAGATTTCACTGGAGGAGTTTTTGCCGGTGGACAGACATATGTGGCACTGAGCCGCTGCACTTCGTTAGAGGGAATACAACTGAAAAAAGAGATAACACGGTCGGACATATTTGTAAAACCAGAGATAACAGAATTCTCACAGAAGTTCAATGACTCAATGTCTATAGATCGTGCAATGAAAAAAGCTCAGGCTGACATAGAATACGAAAAATCAGTAAAAGCATTCGACAAAGGTAATTTTGCCGAATTCCTGGAAAGTTTCTTTAAAGCCATACACAGTCGTTACGACATAGAGCGACCTATCATACAGCGTTTTATAAGAAAGAAGCTTGGAATAATAAACAAACTGAAAGAAGAAAACAAATCACTTAAAGAAGAACTCCGACAGCAGAAGGAGAATCTCAAAAAATATGCCCACGAGTATTATCTTATGGGGAATGAATGTATTACCAAAGCTAAAGACCCGAGAGCCGCACATGCCAATTTTGACAAAGCTATAGAATTATATCCGGAATTCGTAGATGCATGGGTGAGGAAAGGGGTAACCTATTTTGATGAAGATAATATAGGAGAAGCTGAAAGATGCCTTAACCATGCCCTAAAAATACAACCCAATAATTTCAAAGCCATTTACAACCGTGGGAAGTTACGTCTTTTCACCGGAAAGACAGAAGAAGCATTATCAGATCTTGACAGAGCCACAAGCCTGAAACCTGAACACGCAGGTGCACATCAATTCTTTGGGGAGGCGCTGGAGACGTCAGGTATGGAATATGAGGCAGAAATCCAATATCGTTTAGCAAAAGAACTTAAGAAAAGGAACAACCAATAAAAATAATATACCCTTTTATTTAATCCCAAATAACCTGTTTGAACTTTCACTTAAGTCATATCAAAATTTATGATATAAAAAATCATCCGACCTGATAAAGTATCAAGCCGGATGATACATAAGATATTGTATATGAAAGATGAAAATGATTAGAATCTGCATCCCACGGTAAACAGTACCTGATGACGATTGTGGTCTACCAAAGCCGAATTGTTTCTGTCTATAACAGTTACACCGTCATTGGCAAACTTATAGTCATCGAACATATAGAAATCGGACTTGTAAAAGTCGTACTTATATGCCACATCAGCATATACCACCCTACCACTATAACCTAGTCCCAAAGTAATTGTGTTGCGGGCCTTGATATTGTGATATTCCGGATCGGTACGTGTCTCATCAAACCATATATACTTGTCCTGCATTGTATCTACATTTGGCACATATCGTACGGAACCTTCATTGAATGCCGAAGTCACATAATTATATCCGGCACGGAAACTGAATGATGGAGTAAGCATTGCCTCCATACCGAGTTTCAGAGTATGTACCCCTTTAAGATATTTGTCTGTAGCAACATTAGAACTTGATAATTCATATCCATTATAATCCTTATAGTTGATATATGAATAGTCAGAATACTCATACTCAGCCCCAACAGCAAGAACACCACTAAATGTGGTTCCCATGTTCACATTAAATTTCCATGGGGTACGCATACGATAGTCCCACACATAATCCGGATTCAGATAGTCTGTAAGATTTTCCGTATATGGCTGTTCCATTGCCAATACATCTGTATTCAGCGTAGAAGTATATCTGTCTGTCAGCATATACCAAACAGGAGTATGTATGGCAAAACCCACTCTGAATGGAGAGTATTCAAACGGACGAGCTATAAAACCAAACTTGAGGTCATAACCTGTTCCTTTAGTACTAAACCAGTTGTTCAAAGTAAAATTTCCGTTATCTGCTCCATTATCATCTAATAAGGTCTCAGAGTATGAAGAATAACGGTTATAATTTACATCATAAACTCCAAGGGTCACACCAAAATAGTACCGATCCTGAACATTGAAAGACATATTGAAATCATACTGGTTTATACCACCTTCTTCACGACTGTAGTACTCACCCATATCACCATTCCAACCCATCATATAGAAACCCTGTTCATCTGTTCCTCCGTCAACTAGCCCTGTTCTTGCACCCATCGACCCTAAGAAAGGTGTACCATAAAAATTTGACGATGTGTATGGATTATCAGCATCAAGAACCATATCATAGCTTTCCTGAGAGCCATATCCTGCTCCAATCATCATATCTGTCATCTGCCAACTCAATGAAGAACCGTTCAACGTTCCTTTAGCAGTAAACTGTCTGTTGAAGTTTACTGCCTTATGATAGTTGAAACCGAAATTCAGATATCTCAGATTGGTCTTGTTCCCTATCTTGTTTGAATATACAAATCCTATCTGGTCGAATGATGCTTTTGTACGACTGTCGCTCACCTTTGTTCCATTAAACGAACTGCTAGTCATATTCTTGTTAAAGCCGAACGATGTTGATACGTTGTGACTTCGGAAGAGAGCTATACCTGCCGGATTTGTTCCCATGACAGATATATCAGCCCCCAAGGCTCCCATAGCACCTCCCATACCTACAAAACGTGCTGTTCCGTTCAGTTCAGTTCCGGCTATACGGACTGCATCATATTGTGTCTGTGCCATCAATGCCGATACTGACATTGTCAATATTGCGAAAACATTTATTTTTCTCATTGTGTGTTTTTTTAGAAGAACAATTCATTACACTCTATCTGCGTCGGGTACTTCCACCGCTTGAACGCGATACTGAACCACCTGATGACCTGCTGTAACTGCTACTGCTCCTGCTGAAGCTGCTACCGGACGTACTTGAATTGGAACGTTGGTATGTGCTTCGCGTATTACTGTTATTGTTGTTATAATAATTTGAACTGCGTCGTGTGCTGCTCGGACGATTATAGCTGGAACCCGTCCTATCGACGTTAGTGGTACTCCTACGAGTATATGTTCCTATGTTAGGACGAGTATAGGTATTTGTATTTACACGTGTTCCTGTAGTTGTTCCTGTTGTACCGGCCCCCACAGTAGTACCTTGAGTTCTGATTGCAGTTCTGCCAGGACGTACAGACTGTGTAGCCTCACCACGGGTATTACTACCAGTCACTACCCTACCTATAGAAGAACGCCTGTCGGCTGTATTTGCCCTGTTATTTATTATGGCAGATGATGATTGTGTACGTCTGGTATACGATGACCCTGTAGCAATAGTTGAGCTACCAGTACTTGACTGATATCTTCCAGGCCTGTAATCAGAATGTCCTGAACGATACCACCCGCTATTCCATCCGTAGTATGGATAATGGTGATGCCATCCCGGTCCCCAGTATCCACCCCAGTAACCGCCCCAATAACCTGCGTACCAAGGAGAATACCATCCGCCGTAATACCATGGCGAATACCAAGGAGAATACCAAGACGAATGCCATCCAAAACCGAATCCCCATCCTGGACCATAAAAACCAGATGACCAGCGCCAGTCCCACCACAAGCTGTTACTGTAAGTAGGGAAAACATATGCATACATGCCATCATCATATACATTCCATTCCCATGAAGGATAAACCCCATATACTACATCCCAATAGAGAGGACTGCTTATAGGTATGGCATATCTTGGATTACGGAAACGAATAAGACGCATGGCATATTCGTAATCCATATCAGAACCTTGGAATCCATTTACCCATTCACCGCGTTCACCATATGGTTTCTCTTCGATATAAAGTGTATCGTTTTCATACTTAAAGGTATTGTCACGTGAAGTATATCTACGGTTATATTCGTCAACATCACGTACATTCCCTTTCACATCTTTAACAACTATAGCCGTATTGGCTGTTATTCCATTCGCCGTTTTGTCTGAGACTTCCTTGGGTACTACTTCAACCTTCTGACGCACTTCTGTCTTTTTCTCTTTCTTAGGGACAAAATAAAGGTCGTCAGTACTCTGAGCCATTGCCAACCACGGCAGGAAAGCAAACAGCATGGAAGCCAGTACTTTTCTTCTCATCTTCATATATTACTTTGTTTTTATTTCTTTAATTATTCTATTTTTCTTATATAGTACTTTTATTCACTTACAAATATACAATGTGTATATCATACCTTATATAGAAATTCCCTAATAAATCATAGGGATTTCCCTATTTTGAGTATCTTTGCGTCATAAATATAACAAATTTTTCCGTTTATGAAATACTTTGAAGTTACATTTTCAGTAAATCCATGCAATGAAACAGTTACAGACATCCTGTCTGCACTTACAGCTGAAATAGGTTTTGAAAGTTTCGTAGAATGCGAAGGGGGGATAACCGCATACGTACAGCAATCGCTTTTCGACGAAAATGCACTGAAAGAAGTGATAACCGATTTCCCTATTCCAGACATAAAAATAACATACACCATCACAGAACCGGAAGATAAGGACTGGAACGAAGAATGGGAAAAGAACTTCTTCCAACCTATAGTGATAGAAAACAGATGCGTGATACACAGCACATTCCATAAAGACTATCCTAAAGCTGAATACGATATAGTTATCAATCCGCAAATGGCTTTCGGAACAGGTCACCACGAAACTACAAGTTCCATATTGGGCGAACTGCTTGATGCCGATCTGAAAGGCAAATCTGTGCTTGATATGGGATGTGGAACTTCAATTCTGGCAATTCTGGCAAGCATGAGGGGTGCAGACCCAGTAACAGCTATCGATATCGACGACTGGTGTGTGAACAATTCGCGCGACAACATAGAACTGAACAATATCAATAATATTACCGTAGAACTAGGTGATGCATCACTATTAAAGGGACGCAAACCTTTCGATGTAATCATAGCAAATATCAACAGAAATATTCTTCTGAACGATATGTCAGCATACACTGCATGTATGCATAAAGGTTCTGAAATATATATGAGCGGATTCTATGTACAGGACATAGATGCAATACGCAGTAAAGGTGAGAGCCTTGGACTTAAGTTTGTACACTACCGCGAAAAAAACAATTGGGCAGCTGTTAAACTGATAATGGAATAATAACAGACGTTAGCCGGTAAATAAATACCGGCTGACAATATATTTATTTTACGATTTAAACAAACCAATGAGCACAAAAACTAAAGGATATATTTTAGGCATCATTGCCGCAGCAACATACGGCATGAATCCGCTTTTTGCACTTCCACTTTATGCAGACGGTATGGACACGGACTCTGTACTCTTTTTCAGATATCTGTTTGCAATATTCATCCTAGGCACAATGACAAAATTAAGAGGGCATAGTCTTAAAATAGATAAAAACGAAATATTACCATTATTCATAATGGGAATACTTTGTGCCTTGTCATCTCTTACACTTTTCAAAAGTTACTTGTACATGGCTGCCGGAATAGCATCAACAATACTATTCGTATACCCTATAATGGTTGCGCTGATAATGTGTATGTTTTTCAAAGAGAAACTTACATTAAACACTATCTTATGTATAGGGCTTGCTTTGGGGGGAATTACATTACTTTATAAAAATGAAAACGGCGATACGTTGGACACTGTCGGTGTAGCGTTCGTTATGGCATCTGCACTTTCCTACTCTATATATATTGTTGGAGCAAACCGTCCTGTACTTAAAAAGATTCCTACAGTAAAACTTACTTTTTATGTCCTGGTTTTCGGACTGTTGCTTTTCATAGGAAGTACCAAGGGATGCACCCAAATTACCACCCCCGAACATTGGTATCTATGGTTCAACATAGCCGCATTGGCGCTGTTACCAACAGCTATATCATTCCTGTGTACTACATTGGCCGTACAATATATAGGGTCAACTCCAACAGCAATTCTTGGTGCACTTGAACCTGTAGTTGCTGTAATATTCGGAGTAACAATTTTCAGCGAACCAATGACACAACGTATACTTAGCGGAATACTCCTTATTATATTGGCAGTTACGCTGGTTATAGCAGGAGGAAACATTACAGCACCATTAGTAAGATTCCGTAAACTATTTCCAAAGATTATAAAAAAGAAATAATTGATTTCTAAGATATCTCTAAAAACAAAAGACGCATAATGAAACGATTAGACATAACCTTGATTCATTATGCGTCTTTTTATTTTTTATCGAAGTCATTATTTAGCATTTCTAGTTGCCTTAGCATATATGATAAGGGCAATAGCTGAAATAGCCCCAATACCGGTAAACCAATACCAGATGTAATGAGCATTGGCAGCATCAGCCTTCCATGCTTCAACAGAGTCATACAATGCAGGGTCCGGACAGTATGCAGTAAGAAGGACACCTGACAATCCGAAACCTATAATAGATGCAAGGAAAGAATGCAGATGGCTGAATCCCAAATAGAGTCCCTCCTCACCCTTAGGAGCCTGCAGTGAGAAAAATTCCATGTATCGCGGAGAAATGAAACATTCGGCAAGTGCCTGGACAGCAATACCGGCAATCATCATCACTGTGATAGGATGCATACCGAAAATATCACCTTCGAACATATTTCCAGTAGCCATAATCAATGCAGAAAGGGGTATTAGAAACATACCTACAGCCATAGATGTCAATGCCTTGCGTTTTGCCATTAACTGGGTAATTATATTTACGAAAATTACCACAACAAAAGGATTTACATTGGCTATCCATCCCGGCTTCGCAGTCTCACCAGCCATACGGATAACATATTTAGGCATTGTGGCATACATCTGATGCTGAATCATCCAGAAACCAGTCACGATAAGTATCAGCAATAACAGACGACCGTTAGTGAACACCTTACCAAGTCCGCGGAACACTTCTGCCATACTCTTTCCTTCGCCGGATGTATTTGCAGAATGGAAGAAGAAAAATATAGTGAGCAAAGCAAGGAAACACAATGTCGCCGAGAAGAAGTTGATGTAGATATAAGCCTCATCTCCAACAACAGAACGCATAGGATCGACAAAACATTTGCCGGTAAAAGCTCCTATATTGACCATCATATAGAAGATGGAATATCCGCGTGCACGTGTCTCGGAGGTGGTTTCTCTTGCCACGGATGCAGAAATAATAGATTTAATAAACGAACCTCCAATAACAAGTATTACCATTACAGGTACAATAAGCAGACGCAAACTGCTGGTTTCAAGACCGGTAAAATGAGTTTTTTCGCCATATTCTACCAAACCAGCCGATTCAAGCATTACAGGTAGCATACCCAAACCCAAATAACCAATAGTAAGCAATGTAAAAGCTATCAGAATAGCTTTGCGGTAACCAATCTTATCGGCAAAGGCTCCTGTAAACATAGGCAGGAAATAAAGACCTCCGGAAAACAGACCGGAAATAAGACTCGCTTCAATATCGTTGAAGCCTAATGTGTTTGAAAGATAAAGTGTAATTACGATAAAGATGGCATAATAGGCCATACGTTCAAAAAGTTCCGACAAATTTGCTGTCCAGAACGCACGAGAGAATTTTGTCATCAATTTTAAAAGTATTATTGGTTAAAAAATAAATGTTTTTCAGGAAATTGTTTTACCGAATGGTGTCAAGGCAAGTCCGGCAAGTTTAAAATGCTGCATGCCAAATGGTATTCCAATAACAGTGATACACAATAAAGCCCCGAAAAGCAAATGTGTCAATGCTATCCATATCCCTCCCAACAGAATCCACAAAAGGTTCATGAATACGCTAAGGCAACCTCCATCCGACGGAGTGCTCTGTACCTTTACTCCAAAAGGGAAAAGCGCAAGCATTGCCAGCTTAAGTGTCTGTAACCCGAACGGTATTCCTATGATGGTTACCATCAGAAGAAGACTGGATACTATATATTCCAGACATACAAATAATCCTCCAAAGATTATCCAAAGAATATTCAGTAGAATGTTCATAATTAATTAAAAGATGAAATGTGTTAATTGTTTATTATTAGTTCGTAATCATTGAGCATTAATTATTAATTGTAAATCAATCTTTTATAGTAAGTTCAAGCAATTCGCTCATCGAACCGTTAAAAACATTCAGATCTACCTGCTCTCTTATTCCCGGCATAGTCCCTACATCTGTGTGCTGCCAGAATTTCCATTCGCCTTCATATCTTACCGAGTCGACATAATAATGGGCAATCCAATAAGGATATGTATTAAAAACAGAATCTGACAGATATTTGTTCTTGAATTTATACGAAGTGTATAATATAGGTTTCACTTTGTAATGTCTTTCCACCCTGTTAAGCCATATCTGTAAATCCTTTTTTAGCTTATCAACATCCTTAGGCTTCTTTTCTATATCAAGCACAGGAGGCAGGTCACCTGCCTTTAGTTTAACATTGTCAATAAAGAAATCAGCCTGTTTCACAGGGTCTGTATTTGGATTGTAGAAATGATAAGCTCCACGTATGAAGTGTGTACTGTCAGCCTCAGCAAAATTATAATCAAAAGCTCTGTCCTTAAAGTCTCCTCCCTCAGTAGCCTTTATAAATACAAAACGTATAGGAAACTGAGCATACTGCACTGTTTTGAGTGCCTTCCAGTCAATATCATCCTGGTGGTGCGAGACATCTATTCCATGCACAGCATATCCATAAGGGAGACAAACACCGTATGCCTTCATACCATAACATGGTTTCCATCTGTAAGAATACGGACGAATAAAGAAAAAATAAAACCCAAACACAAATATCAAAGCACCCACCGCCATCAGCATATAATGTGCAGCATCCGAAAGTTTACCGGACTGTTTTTGTTTCTTTGGAGTGGAAGATTTAGCCTTTACGGTTTTTCGTCCGCCAGATTTTAAAATTTGCGTTGGTTTACGCTTAGCGACAGGCTTTCTAGCAGCCTTCTTCTCCACAGAAACATTCGATTCTTTGGTCATGGTTTTAATTATATTATAAAATATCAAACAGAGGATAGAATTACATGCACATATACAATTATAGTAAAAGAATCACCACAGGAGCATACATACTCTGTTGCTGGGCTGTGGTGATTCTTGGCAATTATATTATATCAGTCATAAACCGATATTATTTAGCCTGTTCCAACTGAAGAGTCTTAGTTGGCTGGTCGCAAACTTCTGTAGGACCGAAGTACTGGATAGGACCTGGATAAACGTATGCAGTTTCCTTAGCCCAAGCTTCACGCTGTGCAGCGAATGCTTTGAAAGGAGCGCCATCAAGTTTAACAAGTGCCTTCTGTATAACTGGTTTCATTTCGCCATGACGACGTTCCATGTTCATCATCATAGTGATAGGCACACCACCTGCAATCCATTCAGCAGCAGGAGCAGTAGTGTTGCGTACAGATGACATGTAACCAGTCTTTCCGCTAGCAATAAGTAATGAAGCTGTGTAACCAAGTGAATAACAGTAGTCTGCGTCGAAGTTAGATGGAGCAGCGCAACGTCCTTCATAACCGAAGAAGTGATGCTGTGCAGAGAACTTACCTACAAACTTACCTTCTGTCTTCCATGCAGCAAGTTTCTTAGCAACCATTTCAGAAAGAAGTTTTTCTGTTTCTATCAGTGAAACCTGTACGTTTCCGTGTGGGTCGCGGTCAAGTGACAACTGGCGAGCTACACCTTCTGGAAGAGAAGCATAGATAGCTGAATTTTCAGCAGAAAGCTTGCTGATAATATATTCACGTTGCTTGTTAGGTTCAATCTTGTTGAATTCTTCGCCGTTAACAGCGAGGAAATCGTTCAATTCAGCGATAAGTGCCTTCATAGCAGGGATAAACTCGATAAGACCTTCTGGGATAAGAACTGTACCGAAATTGTTTCCTTCTGCAGCACGATTGGCAACAGCCTGAGCGATGTAAGTTACAACATCGTCAAGTGACATATTCTTAGCTTCAACTTCTTCAGAAATGATACAGATGTTTGGCTGTGTCTGGAGAGCACATTCTAGAGCGATATGAGAAGCAGAACGTCCCATCAATTTGATGAAATGCCAGTATTTACGAGCAGAATTACAGTCGCGTTCGATGTTACCGATAACTTCAGAATATGTCTTACATGCAGTATCGAAACCGAATGAAGTTTCAATCATTTCGTTCTTCAAGTCACCGTCGATAGTCTTAGGGCAACCTATTACCTGTACGCCATAATTCTTAGCAGCATAGTATTCAGCCAAAACACAAGCATTAGTGTTAGAGTCGTCACCACCGATGATTACCAAGGCCTTGATACCAAGTTCTTTCAAGATTTCGTAACCTTTTTCGAACTGTTCTTCTTTTTCAAGTTTTGTACGACCAGAACCGATGATATCGAAACCACCAGTGTTACGATATTCGTCGATGATATCAGCAGTAAGTTCTTTATAGTTGTGGTCTACCAAACCGCCAGGACCAAGGATAAAACCATAAAGTTTGTTGTTTGGATTAAGTTTCTTGATACCGTCGAAAAGACCAGAGATAACGTTGTGTCCACCAGGAGCCTGTCCACCAGACAAGATAACACCTACATTCATTTCTGCAGTGTTCTGAGCCTGTCCTTCAACGAACTGAATCAAAGGCATTCCGTATGTATTAGGGAACAACTTTTTAATTGCTTCCTGGTCAGCTACAGACTGAGTAGCTTCACCTTCTTTTACAGCAACCGCACCTGTAAGGGCTTTTGGTAATTTTGGCTGATAAGCAGCTCTTGCAATTTGTAATGCACTTTTTGTCATAATTTCAAAATTTATTTATATAAGGTGTATATTATTTAGTCCTTTTTATCCGCTATAATACTTCCTCAAAAAACGCCTTGTCGTTTTAATCAAAACGCCTTGTCATTTCAAATAAAACGCCCTGACGTTTTTTCTGCATTATATGCTCCAAAACTTACCGTGCAAATTTCGTCTTTTTTTCGGAAATACGAAAACCTCTGATAAAAAAAATACACAGCAGGAATAATATTTGGGCAAAAGGAATAAATATTCCAACAAAAACACTATCTTTACGACAAAATCATTATTTATTAATCAATTAAATTCATTGAATTATGGCTAGTAGAAGAAACTTGAAAAAGCATGTGAATTATATTTCTGAAGTAACTATAGGTATGTGTTTCATTGAAGGCATGAATGCCGATGCTGCAAAACGTGAAGTAATTGCAGAATTAGTCGAGAAGGCCATGAACTTGCGTGCGGATATTATCAGCCGTATCAGCCACACTGAACCGGGAAATGTAAAAGGTTTCTACAAAAAACTTAGATCAGACTTCAACACACAGATTGAAGAAATATTCAATAAACTGAACGAAAAATAATCCACAACAGCAGGAAATGAAAAAAGCACTTTTCAGTTTTATATATTTCAAGCTGTTGGGATGGAAAGCGGAAGTAAATGTTCCGGACTATGACAAATGTATAATATGTGCTGCTCCTCATACCACAAACTGGGATTTAATAATAGGCAAACTGTTTATCGGGGCAATAGGACGTGAATCAGGTTTTCTGATGAAAAAAGAATGGTTCTTTTTTCCATTGGGATATATCTTCCGATGGATGGGTGGAATTCCGGTAAACAGAAGTAAACGCACATCATTGGTTGAACAAACTGTAAAGCTCATTAAAGAGAGCAAGAAATTCCATTTGGCTATTACTCCGGAAGGAACAAGATCCGCCAATCCAAATTGGAAAAAGGGATTTTATTTCATAGCAAGCGGGGCAGAAATACCTATCGTACTTATAGGTATAGACTATAGCAAAAAATGCATACATGCCAATAAAGCTATAATGCCAACAGGGGACATAGACAAGGACATGCGTGAAATAAAACTTTATTTTAAGGATTTCAAGGGAAAACATCCTGAGAAATTCGATATAGGAAATATATAAGATGATAACGGAAAAGCCTGCAGAAATGTAGGCTTTTACTATAAATATATATTTAAGAATCTAAAATTTATAAAAGAACTATGTCAAACAGGGGAACAAACCACACAATAAGTTTAGTACTTGGTGTAATATTTTTATCGTATATTCCATGTATTGTTATGGGAATGCATGCAGACAGTATTTTCTCTGCATATATGAAAAAGGCTAAAGAATTTGCAATTAGAAATCCACATGAAAAGGTATATTTACAATTTGATAATACTGGGTATTTTGCAGGTGATACAATATGGTTCAAAGCTTATACAGTAATATCAGAGACAAACAAATTCAGTTCAATAAGCCGTCCATTGTACGTTGAACTTATTGACCAAGCAGGACAAACAAAAGAAAAGCAAATTATCAGACTTTCTAATGGAGAAGGAGAAGGGCAATTCATTCTTCCCTCAAACATTATTTCCGGATATTATGAGATCAGAGCATATACAAGATGGATGTTACAATTCTCGAAAGATGAATACTTCAGTAAAACTTTCCCGATATACAAAATGTCGAACAAATTAAACGAAGAAAGAAGTATTACAGATTTAAAACTCTGTGAATCAATGAGAATACGTCCTGCTATGGAAGAGGAAGTAATACTCAGCTTTTATCCGGAAGGAGGACATCTGATACAAGGTGTAGAATCAAAAGTGGCGTTTAAAGTAGAAAGCAAACAAGATACTGATGTAAAGGCAAACGTAGAAATTATATCAGGAAATGGACAGAAAATAGCAAAAGTAAATACCATACATAACGGAATGGGATATTTTACATACAAACCTACAGAAACTACAGCAAAAGCAAAACTGTACTATAAAAATAAAATATACAATTTTAACCTTCCCGAAGCATTGCAATATGGTTATGCAATACATGCAAAAAACGATGACAGAGAGTTAAAAATAATAACACAATGTAACAAACATACCCCAAAAGATACTTTAGCAGTTTTTATCTCCTCTTATGGAAATCCTATAATCTACAAGACTTTATATTTTGACAATACACTGAAAGATTCCATGACTGTCAAAAAAGAAAACTTACCCTCAGGAATTGCAAAAATCAGTCTGATAAACACCAAGGGACAGATACTATCTGAACGTTTTGTATTTTCATATCCGGAAGAATTGCTCAATATTAACATTAGAGGAGTAAAACCTATATATACTCCGTACTCGAAGATAAAGTTTGAATTTGGAGTGCGTAACACAAGAAATAAACCTATACAAGGAAAAATCCCAGTAAGCATACGTGATGGACTACGTTCTGAATATTCTGAATATGAAAACAATATTCTTACAAGCCTACTCCTGACATCAAGTATCAAAGGATACGTACATGAGCCCGGATATTACTTCAAAGACATAACATCAGAAAAGAAGAATAAGCTCGACCTTCTGATGATGGTACAGGGATGGAGAAAATATGAAAACCAGACTATATTGCAAACAGACGAAAAAGAGATTATGCCAGCTGAAAAAGAACTTGTGATAAACGGTACGGTAAAATCCAGTATTATGAAGAAACCACTAAAAAATATCAGACTGAGTATTGCACTTAAAGACGAAACGGGATTTCTGACAGGTGAAACACTGACCGACGAAAATGGAAACTTTAAAGTACCAATGGAACTGTTTGCCGGAAACAAAGAAGCATTAATACAAACACGAAAACAGGACAAAAACAGAAATACAGATGCACTGATAATACTTGACCGAAACTTCGCACCAAACATTAGGAGATTGGTTGCACCTGAAACAAATCCGACATGGGAAGATACAGAAAATTGGAAATTACAAACAGAAAAGTTCGATTCAATATATTTGGATTCACTCTCAAGACTTTTCGGTAACTATATACTTGACGAAATTATAATAAAAAGCAAGAGGAAAGACTATATAACTAAAATAGATGAACAAGGTATTGATGCATATTACGACATCAGACGTAAAGTAGACGAGTTAAGAGATGAAGGTAAATTCGTAGGAACAATACCAGACTTTCTGGAAATGGTAAATCCACATTTTTTTTGGGACCGACGAGACAACAGTTATACTTACAGGCAAAAGAAAATCATATTTCTACTGGATGGAAAGATATTATCATCAATAGAACAAAAGATGATGATGACAGAAATAGACGGACTAGAATCCATTTATATAACGCATGGTAGCAAAGGTATAAGCAATGATCTGATAAACAATTCAAAAATAACAGATATAAGCGAAGCACTTAATACAAACGAATCAAACTCATTAAAGATAAGTACACTTGATGACATTACCAAATATGCATTCATATACCTTGTTTCCATTCCACACAAAGACGTACTGAATAATAACGAATCGGCTGCTACCGGAACCAGGCATACTACATTGCAAGGATACTCCAATACATACGAATTCTATTCACCAAAATATCCGTACAAGAATCTTTATATGGACAGAGCAGATACAAGAAGAACCTTATTATGGAAACCTTCAGCAGCGCTTGACAAAGACGGCAGGATAAATATAGAATGTTACAACAACCAATACTCTACTCCTATTATAATCCAAGCAGAGATACTAACAGAAAACGGAGAAATTGGCACCATAACGTATACTTCAATACCTGAAAAATAATGATAGTGTGTAAAAAACAGTATAGCATAATCATGCTAAAAAAATGTCATAACGAGAAAACATATAAAATATTTTTCAATACAACAATATATTTCATATATTTGTACTTAAGAACAACATAAACAATAAAACCATGTTTACAATTCAAGCTAACCAGTCAGGTACAAGAAGCCTGAACATTTCAGAAGAAAATCTCAAGACAATAGAAAAATATTCGCTGTTCCAGCAACTGATAGACAGCAACGGTATAGTAGACGAAAGTGTATTGGAAAAGCTGAAACTTAATATACGTTCGCTCATAGCTTCGACAGAAGAAGACTGCAAGGATTTGCTGGACTTATGTCTGAACGTAATATATCATGATAATATGAAAGCTTTCGGACTACATCAACTAATTATGCTTTACATAAACTGGGAGAGAGAAAAAGGAAATATTGAAGAAATAGAGGAATAAATATTGAAGGCATATAATCTAACAGACTGGTTACCAACAACCAAGAAGGAAGTAGAACTGAGAGGATGGGATGAACTCGACGTTATCCTGTTCAGTGGAGATGCATACGTAGACCATCCATCATTTGGAGCTGCCGTAATAGGACGAATGCTTGAAGCACAAGGACTTAGAGTAGCAATAATACCACAGCCCAACTGGAGGGATGATCTCAGGGATTTCAAGAAACTTGGTAAACCAAGATTGTTCTTCGGAATCTCGGCTGGATGTATGGATAGTATGGTAAACAAGTATACAGCCAACAAACGCCTACGAAGCGAGGATGCATATACACCGGACGGACGCCACGACATGCGACCTGAATATCCTACAATAGTCTATTCGAAAATTCTAAAAAAACTTTATCCGGACGTACCTGTAATTATCGGTGGAATAGAAGCATCGCTAAGAAGACTGACTCATTACGACTATTGGCAGGATAAGGTAAGACAATCGATATTGGTAGATTCAGGAGCAGACTTGCTAATTTACGGTATGGGAGAAAAGCCTATAACGGATTTGTGCAAGCATCTGAAAGAAAACAACAGCATACCTACAGACATTTTGCAGACAGCATACGTGTGCAACAAAGACAAGTTTGAGCCCTGGGAAAATGACTTAAAGCTTTTCTCGCACGAGGAATGCATAAGGGACAAGAAAAAACAGGCGGAAAACTTCAAGCACATAGAAGAGGAATCAAACAAATATGCTGCACAAAGAATAATACAGGAAACAGGAAAGAAGGTGGTAGTGGTAAACCCACCATACCCTCCTATGACTCAAGGCGAACTGGATATGTCGTTCGACCTGCCATATACGCGTCTGCCACATCCAAAATATAAGAACAAACGTATTCCGGCATACGAAATGATAAAGTTCTCTGTAAATCTGCACAGAGGATGTTTCGGAGGATGTGCTTTCTGTACCATATCTGCTCATCAAGGTAAATTCATTGTAAGCCGAAGCAAGGAAAGTATCCTCAAGGAGGTGAAAGCCATCACTGAAATGCCCGATTTTAAAGGATATCTTAGCGACCTGGGAGGTCCTTCTGCAAATATGTATGCCATGAGGGGAAGAAACGAAACCATGTGCAGGAAATGTAAGCGTCCATCGTGCATACATCCACAGGTGTGTCCTAACCTGAATACTGACCACAGACCGCTGCTGGATATTTATCATGCCGTAGATGCCATGCCTGGAATAAAGAAAAGTTTCATAGGAAGCGGAGTGAGATACGACTTGCTACTGCATGAAAGCAAAGATCAGGAAGTAAACAAGAGCACACGTGAATATACCCGCGAACTGATAATGAAGCATGTAAGCGGCAGACTTAAAGTTGCTCCAGAACATACGAGCGACAAGGTGCTATACATAATGAGAAAACCTCCTTTCGAACAGTTCCAACGTTTCAAAAAGATATTTGACCGTATAAATACTGAATTTAATCTGCGACAACAGATTATACCATATTTCATTAGTAGCCACCCTGGATGTACGGCAGAGGATATGGCCGAACTTGCGGTGATAACAAAAAAACTGGATTTTCATCTGGAACAGGTTCAGGACTTTACACCTACCCCAATGACTGTAGCTACAGAAGCATGGTATACAGGATATCATCCATATACACTGGAGCCAATATTCTCGGCAAAGAGTCAAAAAGAAAAGTTGGCTCAGCGCATGTTCTTCTTTTGGTACAAACCTGAAGAAAGAAAGGCTATAATAAACGAGTTGAAAAGAATGGGCAGAAATGACTTAATAGACAAATTATACCAAAAAAAAATGGGTAAATCCTAAGCAATGCCTAGGATTTACTCAACAATGTATATCAAAACTCTATTTGCATTCCATCATAAGTCTGATACATATTTTCCGGTAAAGAACTTTCAACATCGGCATGCAGACCTATATGGTGACTGGCATGAATGAAATATGTATTGCGTGCAGAAATGCTATTAGCACGTTCAATAGCCTGTGGAAGGCTTTGATGTGTCCAGTGTGGTTCTAAACGTAAAGCATTCATTATCAAACAGTCCAAATTTCCAAGAAATCTATTACTTTCGTCAGGTATTTCTGTCATATCCGTAATCCATGCCATATTACCTATTCTGAATGCCAATATAGGCATCTTGCCGTGAAAAACTCTGAAAGGGATAATCTCTAATGAGTTTCCATACATTCCTGTTACAGAAAATGGTTTGCCAGGCTCTATCCTATGTAAAGGTATTCTGGGTACCCCCGGATATGGATGCTCTACAAAGCAGTACGGGATACGCTGCTGAAGACGCTCAGCTGTATAATCCTCGGCATACACAGGAACATCCTTAAACTGACAAAAAGGACGAAGGTCATCAAGTCCTCCTACATGGTCATAATGTTCATGAGTAATGAGAACAGCATCAATAGGGGCAAAATCAACATAGCGTAACATCTGTTCACGAAAATCCGGACCGCAATCTATTAGGATCCTTACACCGTCGGCTTCAACAAGGCCGGAACACCTCAGACGATGATCGCGAGGATCATTACTGGTGCAAACCGAACATGTACACCCAATTTGTGGTACTCCGGTTGATGTTCCACTTCCCAATATTGTTATCTTCATATTATTGTATTTATAATCAGTATATGTAGTTAACTTCAGGATGTATCTCTACTCCAAACTTATCTTTTACAGAGTTAATTACCTCAGTTGCAAGATTCATTATTTCACGTCCGTCGGCTCCTCCAAGATTCACCAATACCAATGCCTGCTTATGGTAGACTCCTGCACGTCCGATGCTACGTCCCTTCCATCCGCAACGATCAATCATCCATCCTGCCGGTATTTTCACAGCATCCTCACCTACCTGATAATTTGGAATATCAGGATACAATGACTGCAATTCGTTAAACTTTTCCATCGGCACAACAGGATTCATAAAGAAACTTCCAGCATTTCCAAGTTCGGATGGTTCCGGCAACTTGGAACGGCGAACATCTATAATAACACTACGAACATTGTCTAATGTAAGTGGTAAAGAACGGCTTTCCAATTCAGAACTTATATTACCATATGAAAGATGAAAACACGGTTTTCTGGACAGACGGTACGTGACATATGTTACAATATATTTCCCTTTATACTCACCTTTGAATTTGCTGTAGCGATAGGAATAGCCACATTCATGATTTGCGAATATTCGCTCTGAAGAATCTGATACACTAAGAGTATGTACTTTTAATACTATATCTTTTGCTTCGACACCATAGGCTCCTATATTCTGAACAGCAGATGCGCCGACCTCACCGGGGATAATGGACAGATTCTCCGCCCCATACCATCCGCAAGAAACTGTATATGCAACAAAATCATCCCATATTTCGCCAGCACCAACCTTGATATCGACATATTCATCAGTCTGTGAAACAACTTCAAATCCTTTTATGGCAGAATGCAGAATTGTGCCATTGTAATCGGAAAGGAAAAGCAAATTACTTCCGCCACCTATATGCAGAAAAGGTTGATCAACCGATTTCAGCAATGACTTTAGCTCGCTTACAGATGCATATTCAATAAAACGGGAAGCTTTTACATCCATCCCAAATGTATTATACCGGAGTATAGAGAAATCTTTATAGTCCTTCATTATATGTCAGTATTATATTAAATCAATCGCCCAAATCTTCAAATTTTACCAATTTCCATTTTCCGTGAATACGGCGGAAATACAATGTGTTGCTAAAGCCGTTACCAAGTCCTTTGAATTCTACTATTTTTGTATTGGACTGTTCTGTTTCTCCCTGTCCGTAACGTATATTGGACAGTCTGTCCAACGGCATTGGAGGACGGAATGCAAACCACTGACCAGGTTCAAGTGTTGTTTCAAGAATAGAAAATTCATCTTCAGGATCAACAGTTGAGAACAACAGGGGTTTCGCCAAACGTTTGGTTTGAAAAACAGTATCGGAAGCAAAACGGATATAAAAATCATAAAAATTTTCCCCAAAAGATGATGAACGAGACATCTTTTCCTTATTCACAGCCTCAAGGAACCATTGATCGTTTTTCAACTCAAAATAATATCTCTTAATATGAAAATCCGACAAATACATCCAGTCTATCTGAACACTCTGCGAAGTGGATGAATTCTCCAATTCAAGTTCTTCTTCTTTATCGAATATAACTGTATAAGGCTGATCTGAATCAAACATTTGGTCAAATTCCCACTGTTCTGCCGTAAGTCTTGAAACAGTAGTATCATTATAAAACGATACAGGAAAAATTATCCTTGAACGCTGAAAATCCTCGTCGGAAGTAAAATAATAAAGAAAATCAATAAAACTGGCATCGGCAGTAACCGGTACAATCTCATCAACCACAATCAATGTGTCTGCATTCACTTCGTCCAAGATCATAGCAGTATCTGTATCAAGCAGTTCCTGTCCATCTACATCTGAGATGGAATCAGTTTTCTTATGCTGTCCTGTACATGATATCACAATAAACAGCAAAACATATCCCAATAGAATATTTTTCATTTAACCATGCCTAAATTTAAAACGCGACAAAATTACCTATTTTTTCCATTTGCAGACTAATATATGCCAAGTTTTCTTTTTTATTCAGCGAAAAAGGAAATATTTCAGTTTAAATAATTAACTTTGCGCCAATGTAAAAAACTAAAAACAGTAATATATGTTAGCAAAAATAGAAGAGTTACTTAAGGAAATAGAAAATTTAAAGGCTTCGAATGCTGAAGAATTAGAGGCTCTGAGAATAAAATACCTTAGTAAAAAGGGTGCTATAAATGCACTGATGGCTGATTTCAGGAATGTGGCAGCTGAACAGAAAAAGGAAGTTGGAATGAAACTGAATGAGCTGAAAAACCGTACCCAGGAACGTATAACAGCTCTTAAAGAAGCTTTCGAAATGCAGGACAATGGTGCAACAGAGTTAGACCTGACACGTACTGCCTACCCTATCGACTTGGGTACACGCCATCCTTTGAGCATTGTTAAAAATGAAATCATTGACATTTTCAGCCGTATGGGATTCACTATTGCAGACGGTCCTGAAGTAGAAGACGACTGGCATGTATTCTCTTCTATGAACTTTGCAGAAGATCATCCTGCTCGCGACATGCAGGATACATTCTTTATAGAAAGTCATCCTGACATTATCCTGAGAACACATACTTCGTCTGTTCAAAGCCGAGTAATGGAAGTTTCTCAACCTCCTATACGAGTAATTTGCCCTGGACGTGTATACAGAAACGAGGCTATCAGCTATAGAGCCCACTGTTTCTTCCATCAGGTAGAAGGATTGTACATTGACAAGAACGTATCATTCACAGACTTGAAGCAGGTTTTACTTCAGTTTGCACAGGAAATGTTTGGAGAAGGTACTAAGATTCGTCTTCGCCCGTCATACTTCCCATTTACAGAACCTAGCGCAGAAATGGATATCAGTTGCGATATTTGCGGTGGCGAAGGATGTCCGTTCTGTAAGTACACCGGTTGGGTAGAAATACTTGGATGCGGTATGGTGGACCCTGCTGTGCTTGAAGCTAACGGAATAGAAAGCAAGGTATATTCAGGATATGCATTCGGTATGGGTGTGGAACGTATTGCAAACCTTAAATACAAGGTTAAAGACTTGCGTATGTTCTCTGAAAACGATACAAGATTCCTGACTGAATTCGAAGCTGCCAACTGATAACTGACTAAAAAAAACATAATTTATATCAAGGCACGGAGATCATCGAATGGTGAGTCCGTGCCTTTGGACTATAAAATCGGCAAATTCATATAGACATGAGTAAAGATAGACTTATCACACCAAGTTATTGCTGTATATTGGCCGCAAATTTTCTGCTATATTTCGGCTTCTGGCTACTTATCCCTGTATTACCTTTCTATCTGGAGGAAATATTTGGAGTTTCGAACACTACAATTGGTATTGTATTGTCATGCTATACTATTGCAGCACTGTGTATAAGACCTTTCTCTGGCTACTTTCTTGACACATTTGCCAGAAAGCCTCTATATCTAGTAGCTTATTTTATTTTTACATCTATATTTGCCGGATATATTTTGGCAGGAACCCTCACACTGTTCATAATACTGAGAGTTGTTCATGGTTTATCATTTGGGATGGTAACTGTTGGCGGAAATACACTAGTAATCGACATAATGCCTTCATCAAGAAGAGGTGAAGGATTAGGATATTACGGGCTGACAAATAATCTGGCCATGTCTGTAGGACCTATGTTTGGACTTTTTCTACACAATGCCGGAGCTACATATACCACTGTTTTCACGTATGCTTTATGTTCAGGCATACTGGGGATAATAATGGCTTCGTGTGTAAAAACCGAATACCGGCCTCCGGTGAAACGCGAACCAATTTCACTAGACAGATTTATATTAATAAAAGGATTACCCGGAGGACTGAGTCTACTGCTACTTTCCATTCCTTACGGAATGACTACAAACTACGTGGCAATGTATGCAAAACAAATTGGAATAACGGCAGAAACCGGTTTATTCTTTACATTTATGGCTTTAGGAATGGCCATAAGCAGACTCTTTAGCGGCAGACTGGTTGATAAAGGGAAAATTACTGAAGTAATAACAGCAGGAATGTATCTTGTGTCCTTCTGTTATTTCGGACTTACTGCATGTGGATGGATTATAGAATGGAACAATACTTTTACCACAATATTTTTCTTTTTGATATCATTACTGCTTGGAATAGGATTCGGTACCATGTTTCCAGCCTACAACACTCTATTTGTAAATCTTGCTCCAAACAGCCAACGAGGAACAGCAACAAGTACTTACCTCACATCATGGGATGTAGGTATAGGGATAGGAATGTTGAGTGGAGGAAGCATAGCCGAAATTTCATCATTTAAGTATGCTTATCTGTTTGGAGCCATATTAACTCTGGTATCAATGTTCTACTTCAAATTCAAAGCTGGCCCACACTTCATCAGAAACAAGGTAAGATAAGTTTATTCCTTGTAAGTAAAAACATATATATGAGAGAATTTTCCGTTTACTTCAGTGACTTGGGAAGAAATAATAAAAGAACGGAAAAGTTCGATATTGTCACAAATAAATCCAGGAAAATAAGATGAATACAGCTGCATATTTTCAGCTACTTTATCCATATCGGCTACCATAATATAAGAAGCATCTCTTGACAAATTTGAAACACATTGGTCAAAAATACTGCTTCTAGGCTCTGACAAAATCCTAGAAATACATGAATCAACTCTTTCGTGACCTGAAACGACCAAAATGCTATCTTCTGAGAAGGAAGGAATATTTTCGAGTCTGTAACTCATATCCTGGAAACAACTATCCGGTTCATACATAGAGCCGCTAAGATAAAGCACATCGCTGTTAAGATGAAGTTCAAACTCACTCCATATGTGCGAATGATTTTCAGACAATAACGGCAACGAAGCTGTACGGCCATAAAAAGTCAAATAGTTTGCAGATTTTTTTTCCTGATGATTTTTAAATACATCATCATTAGACAATGATGTTCCATCCTTTATTGCATCAATGACACGCTCTATCAGTTTTTTGTGATAGCTTACGACGATATACCCTTCACCTGTAAGCACTGACAGAAAATTAGCTGTTTTTCCCAACGGGAAAATTTCTATTTTCTTTCCTCTGTAGTCTTCTGTTTTAGGATAAATATCAGGTCCATATTTAAGCCTGAGAATATCAAGAACAAAGCCGTTTCCACCATTCGGGACTTTAAAATATGCTACAACATCCTTAGCAGAACTAGAGTTATGAAAACTTATCATTATACGGCTTATCTGATTTGAAAGCCCATGCGTATTAACTGATGTATATTTGGTTATATCTGTAAGAATATTATTTATTAACTCAGAATGATGCAATGTATCTAAATCAATTGCATATGAAGTGCGTGGAAACTCACTGGTATAGTATCCTATATTGTCTGTATCAAGAACGCCGTTACAATCGTCAGGTATCAAGGCAAACATGTTTACATCCTTACCTTTTCCCGCATCCGTCAGACTAACAAAACTGTAAAATGCTACCCCAAAACAGAATAACAATACAGACAATCCAACACCTATTTTAACAACATTACGAAACCTCATATAACTCTTTTTGGCAAAGATAGAAAAATCTTTCTAAAAAAGTACAAATTATACAAAAGTTTATGCATAAAAAAAGTCCTACATAATGTAGGACTTTAAAATAATCAATCGGATTATGAGGGGGTGACTAGTGGGACTCGAACCCACGACATTCAGAACCACAATCTGACGCTCTAACCGACTGAACTATAGTCACCATGTTACTTATGAATAGGAAAGGGTGACTAGTGGGACTCGAACCCACGACATTCAGAACCACAATCTGACGCTCTAACCGACTGAACTATAGTCACCATTTGTCGGCTTTCCTTTCAAAAGCGATGCAAAGGTACGCTTTATTTCCGATTTTGCAAACTTTTCGACCATTTTTTTTCATTTTTATCCTGTTTCATTATATTTTTTCCTCTATCCAGTATTTGTAATGCATCCTCAATAAAGCTATCCATTTTCTGTTTCTCTCTGATATTCAAACACTTCTCATCCACAAAAGAAGGATATAATATAAAATCTGATTTTTCATTCAATATAGGCCTTGATGTCCACACCAACGATTTTTCATAGGAAACGAGACGTGTAATTCCATTCACTTTCTTGAATAATAATTTCACTGACAAACCTCCGTCTGTATTATGGGCACTCATATTAGATATATAATTACCCAACGAAAAAGCTACAAAATTCTTTTGTGGAGAAACACTGTCACCCAACAAAACCATAGGCTGGATAACATGTGGATGTGATCCAATAACATGATTGACCCCAAGACTTATCAACCATTTAGACAACTCTATTTCATCAGGAGAAGGCATTGTTTTGTATTCTTGCCCCCAATGCATAAAAGCTATTATAATATCCGGTTTCATTAAACGAGCTTTCATAATATCGGCTCGTAATTGTTCCCTATCAATAAAATTAACTGACCATGGTTCTTTTACAGGTATTCCATTTGTTCCATATGTAGCATTAAGAAAAGCGATTCTGAAACCTTTTTTCTCTATCAATAAAGGGTAATTGTGAATTCTGTCTTCTTTATTAATATATGTACCGGCCCGTTTTATCTTGAGTGAATCAATCATACGTATCGTTCTTCTCAATCCCGCAACTCCCCTATCCATACAATGATTATTTGCGGTCATGAGAACATCAAAGCCTGCATCACGAATAGCAAAAAGGAATTCATCTGGAGCACTAAAAGCCGGATACCCCCTATATGGGGCACCTCCTAATGTTACTTCTAAATTCCCAACTGCAATATCAGCTGAACGTATATACGGCTTGACATAAGCAAAGCTGTTACCGTAATCATAATTACCGTCTTTGCGTTTTGCAGCTTTAATCTGAGCATCATGCTGCATCAAATCGCCGGCGAAGAAAATGGAGAGTGAATCTGAGGATACAGCAAAAACAGATGTTGCCGACAGTAAAAATACTGCCGGCAACAATCGCAATATATACTTATGTATTATATGCATATAAAAAAAATTAAAGTAAACAGTCGGACTGTATATTATTCAAACGATGTTTACATAATATACACAGAGATATTGTCAATCCCTATTATTTATATATAGCCTTCTTTCCAGCAAGAAGAGTGTTCTTCATAAGAGATACTATCGTCATAGGGCCAACTCCACCAGGTACAGGAGTTATATAAGAACATTTAGGTGAAACCTCATCAAATTTCACGTCACCTGTAAGCCTAAAACCGGATTTTCTTGTGGCATCGGGAACTCTTGTTGTACCTACATCGATAACAACTGCACCTTCCTTAACCATTCCTGCAGTTACAAACTCAGGCTGTCCTAATGCAGCTATTATAATATCGGCCTCGCGACACTCTTCAACAAGGTTAGTACTTCTACTATGACAAACAGTAACAGTAGCATCACCCGGATATGCTTTCTGCATCATCAACGAAGCCATTGGTTTTCCAACAATATTACTTCTTCCTAAGACAACACATTTTTTACCTTTGGTCTCAATGTTATACCTTTTCAGCAATTCCAGAATTCCATTAGGAGTAGCAGAGACATAGCAAGGCAATCCTATAGACATACGACCAACATTTATCGGATGGAAACCATCTACATCTTTTCTGTAATCAATCGTTTCTATGACCTTTTGTTCTGATATGTGCTTAGGTAAAGGCAATTGTACAATAAATCCGTCTACATCATCATCGGCATTCAACTCGCGAACTTTTGCAAGGAGCTCCTCTTCAGTAACATCCGATTCGAATCTAATCAATGTTGACTTAAACCCACAAACCTCACAAGCCTTTACTTTATTTGCCACATAAGTTTCACTTCCACCATCATGACCCACAAGAATTGCCGCCAAATGTGGACGTTTACCGCCAGAAGCAACAATTTGTGCCACTTCTTGAGCTATTTCCTGCTTTACCTGTTCAGATATAGCCTTACCATCTATCAATATCATAAGCTTTGAATTTAAAAATTACAATGATTAAATTTTAATATAACCTATTCAGAGTAGTATTACAAAGATATAAAAAAAAGTCATTATATCAGATGAAATAGTATATTTTACTGTTTTTACCTATTAAAAATTTAAAATCTTAAACATACAGCAATATTAATGGGCAAAAAATACTAACTTTGCACTGATTTGTATACATTATGGATAGAATGAATATTTTTCACAAACTGATTTTATTTTTGTCTATATCACTTCTTTGTATTAATGTTAATGCAGAGATAAACAACGATAAGTTTATTGTTGTTATAGACCCTGGACATGGAGGGAATGACCCTGGAGCAGTAGGCAGGAAGGGTAAAGAAAAGAATATAAATTTAAATGTAGCAACTAAATTAGGGAAACTCATTGAGAGGAATTGCAATGATACAAAGGTTGTGTACACTAGAAAATCAGACATATTCGTACCATTACATAAAAGAGCTGACATTGCCAACAGTGCAAAAGCAAATCTTTTCATTTCTATCCATACAAATGCAGTAGCAAGAAAAAACTCACATGTTAGAGGTACAGAAACTTACACCCTGGGGTTACACCGAACTGAAGAAAATCTGGAAGTTGCCAAGAAAGAAAACTCTGTCATATTAATAGAAGATGACTATAAGCAGAAATATGCCGGATTTAATCCAAACTCTTCTGAAAGCTATATAATTTTTGAGTTTATTCAAGATAAGAACATGGTACAAAGTGTAAATTTTGCAACTCTTATCCAAAAGCAATTCAAGAATTGCAACAGAGTGGACAAAGGTGTACATCAAGCCGGTTTTCTTGTACTCAGAGAAACATCCATGCCAAGCGTACTTGTAGAACTTGGATATATTTCTAATCCGTCAGAAGAAACTTATTTATTATCTGAAAATGGAACGTCAGAGCTGGCCAATTCTATATTTAAGGCTTTCCTAAACTACAAAGGTGATATATCACAAGTGAAGAACCATGTAGTGCAGAAAGAGAAGCCTACAAATATCAAAAAGATTACAAACTACAAAAACGACATAGTTTCAAAACCTATATTTAAAATACAAATTTTAGTTTCAGATAAAGTATTACCCAAAAACAGTTCACAATTCAAAGGACTTAAACCTGTAAGTTACTATAAAGAAAATGGGATGATAAAATACACATATGCTGAAGATGAAGACTACAATAAAATATTACAAATAAAGAGAAAAAATGTTGATTCTAAATTTAAAGACGCATTTATCATAGCATTTAAAGACGGAAAGAAAGTTAATATTAATCAGGCTATAAAAGAATTTAAAAACAACAAATAATACAAAAGAATTATGAGAAAAGAATTTAAAATAGGAATAGCTGCCATAGCTGCATTTGCAATCCTTTTTATAGGTATTAACTACCTTAAAGGAATAAACATGTTCAAATCAGAAAGTTACTATTATGTAGACTATACACATGTTAATGGCCTGGCCTTATCAAGCCCAGTATATGCAAATGGTTATAAAGTGGGATTAGTGAGAGACATTCAGTATAATCTAAATAATCCAGGACACATAGTAGTCGGAATTGAAATGGACAAAAATATTAAAATACCGGCAGGCAGTAAGGCTGAGCTTGTGACAGAAATGCTTGGAACTGTAAAAATGAACCTGATAATGAATTATGGGGAAAGCAATACTGTTGCTCCTGGAGATACTATAGAAGGATATGCCAACAATGGCATAATGGCAAAAGCTGAAGAAGTACTTTTACCTCAAATGGAAAAAATGATGCCTAAACTGGATTCTATATTGTCATCATTAAATATGCTTCTAGCAGATCCAGCTTTAGGGAATACTATAAAAAATGCAGAAAAAATAACTGCATCGCTTAACCAAACAAGTAACCACTTAGAAAAACTTATGAGTAAGGACATACCTAATCTCACTAACAATGTTACTACAATTACCGAGGATTTAAAAGTAATAAGTGGAAATCTAAAAGGTATTGACTATGCTGGAACATTCAACAAAATAGACGAGACATTAAAAAACGTTTACTCATTAACTAATAAACTAAATAGCAAAGACAATACAATAGGATTATTATTAAATGACCCTGAACTATATAATAACCTGAATGCCACATCTGAAAATGCAGCATCATTACTTAAAGACTTACAAGAACGCCCTAAAAGATATGTTCACTTCTCTTTGTTTGGCAGAAAGGACAAATAAAGCCTATATAGAAACATTCTAAATAATATTTATTCAGAAAAGCAAGTCAATAAATTATATTATCAATTGACAATCAATACATTACACACCACCGTAAGAAGAACAGGTATAATATACAGAAAAGAACAACAGTCTAATTTTCAATATATTACAAGTATATTACAAATCTTAGAAAGCGCATCGGCATATCATTAATATAACATTGATAATCAGACTGTTGTATATTTTTTCAGAAAAACAAGAAAATACATATTTGTTTTTTCAGAAATTCATTACGAAATTTGCAGTGTAGATAATTCGCTTAATAAATATAGATTGTAGAAATAAATTAAAATATGATTGAAGGGAATCAAGCTATTACGTTATGGAACAAGTGCCTTTTGTTTATTAGGGATAACGTCAACGCAACAGCTTTCAAAACATGGTTTGAGCCTATTGTCCCATTAAAATACGACAATAAGGCATTAACTATTGGAGTGCCTAGTCCTTTCTTCTATGAATATTTGGAAGAAAAGTACGTAGGATTGCTTCGTGCCGCCATATATAAAGAAATTGGTGAAGGTACGGAGTTAATGTACTCTATACTTACAGACAAGACAAATCAAATCACAGTAAATATAGAAGGAACAAAACGTTCCCAAGCTGTACAGCAAACAAATGTACAGAATGCTAATAAAACTCCTAACCCTTTACAAGCACAAGTTGTACAAGATTTGGACCCACATCTGAATCCTAATTACAACTTTGATAACTTTATTAAAGGTACAAGTAACGAATTTTCAAGAACAGTAGCAGAAACCGTAGCACAAAATCCTGCTAGAACTTTCAATCCGTTATTTATTTATGGTCCTTCCGGAGTTGGCAAGACGCACCTTGTCAATGCGATAGGTACACGTATAAAAGAATTATATCCTGAAAAAAGAGTTTTGTATGTTTCTGCACATTTGTTCCAAGTGCAGTATACAGATTCTGTAAGAACAAACCACTTCAATGATTTTATCACATTCTACCAAACAATTGATGTGCTTATTATTGATGATATCCAAGAATTCGCAGGTGTAACCAAAACACAAAACACCTTCTTTCATATATTTAATCATCTACACCAAAACGGAAAGCAACTAATATTAACATCAGACCGCGCTCCTGTTATGTTGCAAGGTATGGAGGACCGTTTGCTTACCCGTTTCAAATGGGGACTTGTAGCAGAACTGGAAAAGCCAGATACGGAACTTCGTAAAAACATTTTACGTAACAAAATAAGAAAAGATGGTTTAACTATATCAGAATCAGTAATAAGTTATATTGCTGAAAATGTTAACGAGAGTGTTCGTGAACTGGAAGGTATAGTAAACTCACTATTGGCACAATCTATTCTTTTCAAACGTGATATAGATATTGACTTGACTCAAAGAATTGTAAGGAAAGCTGTGAAATGCGCAGAAGTTAAGCCAGTAACCGTAGAAGATATAATAGAAAAAGTTTGCGAATATTACAAAGTAGATACTTCTACAATTCACACAAAGACTAGGAAAAGAGAAGTTGTACAAGTAAGACAAGTTGCAATGTATCTTGCCAAAAAGCACACAGAAACATCTTCTTCAAAGATAGGGCAAATGATTGGCAAAAAAGACCATGCTACAGTTTTACATGCTTGTAAGATTGTTAAAGACCAAGTAGATGTTGACAAAGCATTTAAAGCAGAAATAGAAGAAATAGAAACTATTCTAAAGACAAGATAAAAGAAAAGCCACATATTAATGTGGCTTTTCTTTTATCTTGTCATTTTTCAAAAAAACCCTGACGTTGTAGCACCTTTATAAGACCTGAAGACATTAATTCATTATCAGATTTCTTATATCTTATATCTGTAAAAATCTGAGCCAATGTTTCTTTACCATTAATTGCGATAAAGTTTAGATTTTCTGGAAGAGATTCCTTATATGAATATATGTTGTCTATATCTTCTGATGTGTACTGATTATAGACTTCCTCATGAACAATACCAATCAATGGTAATCTATCTGGTTGTGCCGGCATCTCATCAGGATAGCCGACAGTTATTGTTGCTACAGGTACAACCAATTCCGGCAGTTTCAACAAATCAATTATAGGTTCAGGATTGTAAATAGTAGTTCCCAAATAACAAATACCAAGGCCAGCATCTTCAGCCAATGTACAGAAATTCTGGGTAAACAGCAATGCATCAGAAATAGCATTTACAAATGATAGAAAATTATCATATCCAGGTTCAGCTTTTCTCTGTTTACACCAAAGACTGAAACGATTGAAATCAGCACAAAATGTCAGCACAACAGGAGCATTAGTCACCATAGGTTGATTGAAATGCATAGGTGCCAATTTTGATTTCATTTCTTCGCTACGAGTTACTATAACACTATATAGCTGCATATTCCCCATAGTAGATGCTCTAGAAGCCTCTTCAAGAAGCTCATTTAATAAATCTGCAGGTATATCCTGAGATTTATACTTACGTATAGTTCTTCTATTTTTTATTGATTCCATAATTAAAAAATCATTTTTTACAAAGATAATATAAAAAAACAGATTATCCAGTTTTAAAAAACATTATTAAGGGAAAAGATTTTAAAGTTTATCAAAAAAGAAAACTTCACAGTTTTACAGAATGCAAATACATCTGATTATCAATAGCATACAAATAGAAAGTGGAAAACTTTAATTTTCTGTTAATAACTTTATGAGTTTTTTCTTTGCTCATAAAAAAAACATTAATAGCTTTGCACCACTCAATCATATATCGAAGAATCTACATTTAATATTATTCAACAGAACTGGTAAAATTATATTCATATAATATCGTGGAAAAAAAAACTTATAGCTATAATGAAGCATACGAAGCTGCATTAGAGTATTTCAGCGGAGATGAACTGGCTGCACGCGTTTGGGTAAACAAATATGCAGTAAAAGATTCGTTTGGGAATATTTACGAAAAATCCCCAAAGGACATGCATTGGCGTTTGGCCAATGAAGTAGCAAGAATTGAAGCAAACTATCCTAACAGCATGACTTCACAGGAGTTGTTTGACTTGTTCGACCACTTCAAATACATAGTTCCTCAAGGTAGCCCTATGACAGGTATAGGAAACGAATACCAAGTTGCTTCTCTTTCCAATTGTTTTGTTATCGGACTAGATGGTAAAGCTGACTCATACGGTGCAATTATCCGTATTGATGAAGAACAGGTACAATTAATGAAACGTAGAGGTGGGGTAGGTCACGACCTTTCACATATTCGTCCAAAAGGTTCACCTGTTAAAAACTCAGCTCTTACATCTACAGGTCTTGTTCCATTCATGGAACGTTATTCTAACTCTACAAGAGAAGTTGCACAGGATGGCCGTAGAGGAGCTCTTATGCTAAGTGTTTCTATTAAACACCCTGATTCAGAATCTTTCATCGATGCAAAAATGACAGAAGGCAAGGTTACAGGAGCAAATGTTTCTGTAAAACTTGATGACGAGTTCATGCAAGCAGCAGTTGAAAACAAGCTTTATACACAAAAATTCCCCATTGATTCAGATAAGCCACAGTTCGTTAAGGAAATCAATGCCAACGAACTTTGGAAAAAGATTGTACACAATGCATGGAAATCTGCCGAACCGGGAGTTTTGTTTTGGGATACTATCTTAAGAGAATCAGTGCCAGACTGCTATGCAGACCTTGGTTTCAGAACAGTATCAACCAATCCATGTGGAGAAATTCCTTTATGTCCATATGATTCATGCCGTCTATTGGCCATCAATCTATATTCGTATGTTGTTAATCCATTTACTAAAGATGCATATTTTGATTTTGACCTATTCAAAACACACGTAAGATATGCTCAAAGAATAATGGATGACATAATTGACCTAGAACTTGAGAAGATTGGCCTTATACTTGATAAGATTGATTCAGACCCTGAAAATGATGAAGTAAAAAATACAGAACGTCATCTGTGGGAAAAGATTTACAGAAAATCAGGACTTGGAAGACGTACAGGAGTGGGAATTACAGCGGAAGGTGACATGCTTGCAGCCATGGGGCTTAGATATGGAACAGAAGAAGCAACAGAATTCTCTGAAAAAGTACATAAGACTATTGCAATTGAAGCATACCGTTCGTCAGTTATAATGGCAAAAGAACGTGGAGCCTTCGAAATATACGACAGTGAAAGGGAAAAAGATAATCCTTTCATAAATCGTATAAAAGAAGCAGACCCTGCATTATACGAAGATATGGTAAGATACGGACGTAGAAACATTGCCTGTCTGACTATTGCACCTACAGGTACAACAAGTCTTATGACACAAACCACATCCGGTATTGAACCTGTATTTATGCCTGTATATAAGAGACGTCGTAAAGTAAATCCTAACGATGAAAACGTCAGAATAGATTTTGTGGATGAGACAGGAGATGCTTTTGAAGAATACATTGTATTCCATCATAAATTCCTGACATGGATGAAGATTAACGGATTCGATACTACCAAGAATTATTCACAGGAAGAAATAGACGAACTCGTTGCTAAATCACCTTATTACAAAGCTACATCAAACGATGTTGACTGGTTAATGAAAGTTAAGATGCAAGGACGTATCCAGAAATGGGTTGACCATTCAATAAGCGTAACCATAAACTTACCAAACAATGTTGACGAAGAACTCGTAAATAAACTTTACGTAGAAGCCTGGCGTTCTGGATGCAAAGGATGTACAGTCTATCGAGATGGTTCACGTGCTGGTGTTCTTGTATCAACACAAAAGACAGATAAGGAAGAAAAACGTAAAGAAGAAGAATGCAGATGTAAACGTCCAGAAGTGGTAGAAGTAAGACCGAAAGTACTTGAAGCCGATGTTGTACGTTTCCAAAACAACAAAGAAAAATGGGTAGCATTTGTAGGGCTGCTAGACGGACATCCATACGAAATTTTCACAGGACTTCAAGATGATGAAGAAGGTATAGTACTTCCCAAATCTGTGACTTGCGGTAAAATCATAAAAAATATTGATGAGAATGGAAACAAACGATATGACTTCCAGTTCGAAAACAAACGTGGTTATAAGATGACAGTTGAAGGTCTGTCAGAACGTTTCAACAAAGAATACTGGAACTACGCAAAACTTATTTCAGGAGTACTTCGCTGGAGAATGCCTATAGATCAAGTTATCAAACTTGTAGGTTCTTTGCAGCTTGACAGCGAAAACATCAACACATGGAAAGTTGGTGTTGAACGCGCTCTAAAGAAATATGTACAAGATGGAACTGAAGCAAAAGGTATGAAATGCCCTAACTGCGGAAACGAAACATTAGTTTATCAGGAAGGATGTCTTATCTGTACCACTTGCGGTTCTTCAAGATGCGGATAATAAACTTAAAAACATAAATGATAACCCTAAGGCGAAGAATACACGCGTAAAAACGGATTCTTCGCCTTTTCTTTTTAAACCATATCATACATGAAAGCCCAATCAATGAACATCATCCTGAATGAGATGAAATTCTACTCATATCATGGTGTACTTCAACAAGAAAACACTGTTGGTGCAGAATACAAAGTAAGCCTGAATCTGGAAACAGACTTCAGTGAAGCTGCCACAACTGACAATCTTGACGGTACAGTAAATTATGCAGAAATACATCAGACTGTAAAGGAAGAAATGAATATACCGGCAAAACTCCTTGAACACCTGGCCTACAGGATATCAAAACGTCTGTTCAATGATTTTCCTACCATCATAAGCATAGGGATTACCATATTCAAGGAAAACCCTCCTATGGGAGCAGATTGCAAGAATGTTGGCATCAAAGTGAAATATTTTAAATAAAAAATCTGCCAAATGTTTGCATTATAAAAAATAATACATACATTTGCCACAGAAACAAAAAACAACATAACAATTATGACAAACTCAATGGTAAATACATTCTTCTGGTGGCGCCACTTACAACTCCAAAAGTCGTAAGGGAATCAGTCGCATGTATATACCAAACTAAAAGATATTAGTAACATAAAAAAGCAGAGCGGGCTGTCGTACTTTACGGCAGCCCGTTCTGCTTTTTTACATTTTCGGAAACAATTAAAACAATGACAATATGAAATCTTATCAAGTAAACGAAAAAGGTTATTACGGAGAATTCGGAGGAGCATATATCCCCGAAATACTGCACAGATGTGTAAGCGAACTTCAAGAAGCATACTCAAAAGTCCTTGAAGACGAAGGGTTCAAGAAAGAATACGCACAGCTACTGAAGGACTATGTGGGACGCCCTTCCCCACTCTATCTTGCCAAACGCCTGTCCGAAAAATATGGTTGCAAGATATATCTTAAAAGAGAAGACCTAAACCATACAGGAGCCCACAAAATCAACAATGCCATAGGCCAGGTGTTACTTGCAAAGCGTATGGGAAAGACCAGAATAATAGCAGAAACAGGAGCAGGTCAGCACGGTGTAGCCACTGCAACAGTATGCGCACTTATGGGGATGGAATGTGTAGTGTATATGGGAAAGACCGATGTGGAACGTCAGCACGTAAACGTGGAACGGATGAAGATGCTTGGAGCTACTGTATATCCTGTAACTTCCGGAAACATGACTCTGAAAGATGCCACAAACGAAGCCATACGCGACTGGTGCTGTCATCCTGCCGATACATACTACGTGATAGGCTCTACAGTAGGTCCTCACCCCTATCCTGATATGGTGGCAAGACTTCAGTCCGTTATCAGCGAAGAAATCAAGAAACAACTCATGGAGCAGGAAGGACGTGATTACCCTGATTATCTGATGGCATGCATAGGTGGCGGAAGCAATGCTGCAGGAACCATATTCCACTACCTTGACAATGAAAGAGTAAAGATTGTGCTTGCCGAAGCCGGAGGACTCGGAATAAACAGCGGAATGTCGGCTGCCACAATCCAACTTGGTAAAATCGGTATTATTCATGGATTCAAGACTCTGGTGATGCAGGACGCAAACGGACAAATACTAGAACCATACTCCATTTCTGCAGGTCTTGACTACCCTGGAATAGGTCCTATGCACGCAAATCTTGCAAAAGAACATCGTGCTACGGTATTGGCTATAAACGATGATGAAGCAATCAAGGCTGCATACGAGCTCACACTTTTGGAAGGTATTATACCTGCTCTGGAATCTGCACATGCCCTGGGAGCACTTGGGAAAATGAACTTCAAACCTACAGATATTGTTGTACTCACAGTATCGGGAAGAGGTGATAAGGACATTGAGACTTACTTGAAGTATAAAAGTTGTTAGTTTTTAGTTGTTAGTTATTGGTTTTCATCCGCAAGGTTCTAACAACAAAGAACTAAAAGCAAACAACTCCCAATTATTAATTTTAAATTATTCAAAGATGAATACAAAATACAAATACACCACCATCCACAAATCAATACTGGGCGACCTTCATACCCCGGTGAGCACATATCTGAAAGTGCGCGACCTTTTCCCTCAGAGTGTACTGATGGAGAGTTCTGACTATCACGGAACAGAAAACAACAAATCCTTCATCGGCCTCAACCCGATAGCAAGTATAAGCATCAACCACGGGAAAGCCATAGCCACTTATCCCGACGGAAGTACAGAAGAAACATCTGTAAAGGATAAAGAAAGTGTGGAAGATGCCATAAATACCTTCCTCGGGCATTTCGTGATAGAAGGTGAATACTCGTCATACTGCGGAGTGTACGGCTATACCACTTTCAATGCTGTCCGCTATTTCGAAAACATCGACGTACCGGACAGTACAGACGAAAAGAACGACGCACCTGAGATTCTATACATATTATATAAGTACCTTATCGTTTTCCACGGATTCAAGAGTGAAATGATGTTGCTCGAACTACAGTCATCTGGTGAGGCCAGTCATATAGACGAGATAGAAAAAGCCATCAACAACCGGAACTTCACGGCATATGAGTTCAGGGCAGTGGGAAAAACCACCAGCACACTTACCGACGACGAACACCGCGAAAACATACGCCACGGTATAAGCCACTGCATGAGGGGCGACGTATTCCAGATAGTTATGTCAAGACGTTTCATACAGAGATACGAAGGCGACGACTTCAAGCTCTACCGTGCATTGCGAAGCATAAACCCGTCGCCATACCTGTTCTATTTCGATTTCGGAGGATTCAGAATCTTCGGCTCGTCACCGGAAACTCACTGTAAGATTGAGGACGGTATAGCAAGCATCGACCCGATAGCAGGGACCACCAAAAGAACCGGAAGCAAGGAAGCAGACCGTAAAGCTGCCGAATCCCTGCTTGCCGACCCAAAGGAGAATGCCGAACACGTCATGCTGGTAGACCTGGCTAGAAACGACCTAAGCCGTAACTGCCACGAAGTGAAAGTAGATTTCTATAAGGAACCTCAATACTACAGCCACGTGATTCACCTCGTAAGCCGTGTGAGCGGAAAAGTAAATACCGGAGCAGATGCCGTAAATACATTCATCGATACTTTCCCGGCTGGAACACTGAGCGGAGCACCAAAGGTAATGGCTATGCAACTCATCAGCAAGTACGAGCCACACAACCGTGGAGTTTACGGCGGATGCATAGGTTTCATCAGCCTGGACGGGAAAAGCATTAATCAAGCAATAACGATACGCACATTCGTGAGCCGCAACAACGAACTCTGGTTTCAGGCAGGAGGCGGCATAGTGGCAAAAAGCAATGTAGAAAACGAATTGCAAGAAGTAAACAACAAGCTCGGAGCACTGAGAAAAGCCATAGAACTGGCAGAGAAATTATAAGATTAAAGGAAACAAGGCTTCAGTTACAAGGTAACAAGGCTCTCCATCCGGATGGCAACCTTGTCAACTCTTCAACTCATCAACTAAATAACATCAAATATGAAAATAGTAATCATAGACAACTACGACTCATTCACATACAACCTGAGCCACCTGGTAAAGGAGCTTGGCGCAGAAGTAACAGTGCTCAGAAACGACTGTTTCAGCATGGAAGAACTCGAGGAATTCGACAAGATACTCCTCTCCCCCGGTCCGGGAATACCAGAAGAGGCCGGACTACTTCTCGACGTGATACGCACCTACTCCGGCCGTAAACCTATACTCGGTGTATGTCTTGGCGAACAGGCCATAGGCGAAGCATTCGGAGGAAAGCTTATAAACCTGAAAGAAGTCTATCACGGCATACAGAGCAGAATCCGCATAACCAAAGATGATTATATCTTCAACAACCTTCCGGAAGAAATCCCTGTAGGGAGATATCACTCATGGGTAGTAGACAGGGATTCGCTCCCCGACTGTCTGGAAGTGACAGCCGTCAGTGCCGAAGGATACATAATGGCAATCCGACATAATGAATACGACGTGCGAGGCATTCAGTTCCACCCGGAGTCAGTACTTACCCCCGATGGGAAAAAGATGATTGAGAACTGGATTTCTATATAATAAAAGGTAACAAGGCAACAGTTACATGCTGACAAGGTTATCTTACGGACATCAACCTTATCAACTCATAAACTTGTCAACTCGTCAACTAAATAAAACATGCTACAATGAAAGAAATACTTAAACGACTATTCAATCATGAGGAACTGACTCGTACTGAAGCATGTTCGCTCATGAAAAATATAACAGGAGAGAAATACAACAACACGCAGATAGCATCACTTCTCACAGTCTTCCAGATGAGAGGGATAACAGTAGAAGAACTAATAGGCTTCCGCGAAGCACTCCTCAGCACACGTGTCAATGTAGATTTGAGCGAATACAGACCAATAGACATAGTTGGCACAGGAGGCGACGGAAAGAACACTTTCAACATCTCTACATGTGCCTGTTTCGTAGTGGCAGGAGCCGGTTACAAAGTCGCCAAACACGGCAACTACGGCAGTACATCAGTAAGCGGAGCCAGCAACGTGATGGAGGAACACGGAGTGAAATTCACCAACGACAATTCCCTCCTGAGAAAGTCGATGGAAGAATGCGGAATGGTGTATATGCACGCACCTCTCTTCAATCCGGCTATGAAGACTGTGGCATCCGTAAGAAAGGAACTCGGAGTAAGAAGCATTTTCAATCTGCTCGGACCACTTGTCAATCCTTGCATTCCGGCATATCAGTTGTTGGGCGTTGCTGACTTGACACTTATGCGCCTCTACACCAACACACTGCAACGCCTTGGAATAGGCTTTGCAGTAGTAAACAATTTGGACGGTTACGACGAGATATCCCTAACCGATGAGTTTAAGGTGATGACAAACCGCTATGAAACTATCTGCAAACCTTCCGACATAGGTTTCACCATAGCCCGCCGCGAGGACCTATACGGAGGAAATACCACCAACGAAGCAGCCAAGATATTCGACAACGTACTGAGCAACCGTGCCACAAAAGCACAGACTGAATGCGTACTCATAAACGCATCCTTTGCAATACAGGCCATAGAGCCACAACTACACATAGAGGAGTGTGTGGCAAAGGCACGCGAATCACTCGAAAGCGGACGAGCAATGCAGACACTGAAGAAATTCATCGAAATAAACCAATAACCATCCCATACGTATGAAAGAAGATATTCTCACAAAGATAATAGCCAACAAGCGCAAGGAAATCAGCCGTCAGATGGAAGACGTAAGCATGAAGTCTATAAAAAACATGATAGACATGTGCGGAATCGATGAACACCAAAGCCTAAGCCACTCGATAATCTCATCACACACCGGAATAATATCAGAATTCAAAAGACGTTCTCCTTCCAAAGGCTGGATAAACCAGAAAGCTGATGTCAAAAATATAGCCAGCGGATATGCAGAAGCCGGAGCTGCAGGATTATCTGTACTTACGGATATTGATTTCTTCGGAGGCAGCAAAGGAGATTTAATTAAAGCCCGTTTTGCTGCTCCCTCTACCCCTATCCTGAGAAAAGATTTCATCATATCCGAATATCAGATATTACAGTCCGTAGCCATACAGGCAGATGCCATACTGCTGATAGCAGCAACCCTAGAGAAAGATGAATGCAAACACCTGGCTGAAATGGCACACAGTTTCGGACTGGAAGTTTTATTGGAAGTACACTCTGAAAATGAACTGGACTATGTGACGGACTGCATCGACCTCATAGGAGTGAACAACCGTAACCTCGGCAGTTTTCACACCGATGTGGAAAACTCATTCCGCCTTGCTGAGAAACTACCGGAAGGAATACCACACATATCGGAAAGCGGAATATCCGGAGCAGACACCATCATCGCACTCCGACAGGCTGGATATAACGGATTCCTAATGGGAGAATCGTTCATGAGAACAGAAAATCCGGCATATGCTTTGAAAGTCCTCATTGAAGAACTGGAAACAGCCTCAATGAACGAAAAATCATGACATAATCAGAGTTACACGTACGTGTAACGACAGTAACACGAGCGAGTGACTAGAGTTACACCAACGTGTGACTAGAGTAACACGAACGTGTAACACCTATTTTATGCAAGCATTTACAAAATACAAAACATACGAATATGATTATCAAAGTATGTGGCATGAAATATGCCGACAATATCAGAGCATTGGACAAACTCAAACCGGACATGACCGGATTCATCTTCCATCCTTCATCTCCACGTTTCGTAGAGACAATCCCGGAGTATATGCCATCATCATCACTCAGAGTTGGAGTCTTCGTAAACAGCGAAACAGACTATATATTACATAAGGTGGAAACATTCGGCCTCGACATGGTGCAACTCCACGGAAATGAATCGCCGGAACAATGCAAATTCATACACAGCAAAGGAATAGACATAATAAAGGCTTTCTCTCTAAAGACAGACAATGCAGACATCATAACGTCGCCATACGACGGTCTGTGCAGATACTATCTGTTCGATACCCCATGTGCCGTTTACGGAGGTTCCGGAAAGACATTCGACTGGACACTAACACATAGCTATCATGGCAAAACCCCATTCCTGCTTAGCGGAGGGATAAGACCGGAAAGCCTTAAAGCGGTGTCATCGTTCCGTCACCCTTCATTTGCGGGGATAGACATAAACAGCGGTTTTGAGACAGTACCGGGAATAAAAGATACAGAAACCATCTCTGAATTTATAAGACAATTAAGGACACTATAAAAAACAAATACAACTATGGACAGAATAAACAAACTTTTCAGCATCAAGAAACGTGACATCCTTTCAATCTATTTCTGTGCCGGTTCACCAAATGCCGACAATACCGTAGAAGTAATAACCTCACTCGAGAATAATGGAGTGGATATGATTGAAATTGGGATACCTTTCAGCGATCCTCTGGCCGATGGTCCGGTGATACAGGATGCGGCGTGCCAGGCGCTCCGTAACGGTATGACACTGACCAGTCTATTCTCTCAGTTGGAAGGCATACGCCACGCTGTAAGCATACCTCTCATCCTCATGGGTTACCTAAATCCTATAATGCAATACGGCATAGAACCGTTCTTCGAGAGTTGCTTCCGTACAGGCATAGACGGAGTTATTATCCCCGACATGCCGTTTGACGAATATATGCTATCAGTAAAACCTATAGCAGAAAAATACGACATCAAGGTTATAATGCTCATCACCCCCGAAACATCGGAAGAAAGAATCCGCCTTATAGACCAAAATACCAAAGGATTCATCTACATGGTATCATCTGCTGCCGTAACCGGGGCACAGAAAGATTTCGACGTAAAAAAACAAGAATATTTCAAAAGGATAAAAGACATGAACCTTAGTAACCCACGCATGATAGGTTTCGGTATTTCCAACCGCACTACATACGAGACAGCAACATCGTATGCCGAAGGATGCATTATAGGAAGCCGTTTTGTAACCCTGTTGAACGAAGAAAATGGAGATGCAGACAGAGCTATTAAAAGGCTGAAGAAATATCTACAAAGTATATGACACTAAAATATTTTACTTCATAGTTTTTATTTTTTACTTCATAGGGTATGATAGTCACCATATAGTCACAAACCGCAATTTTCCTATTTGCATTATAAGTAGTTTAGTAATAACTTTGAGTAAAAATTATAAATTAATTTATTAAATATTTACTCATTATGAAGGGATTGATATTTTGTATAACCATGTTTATGACTGTAGGAGTGTATTCTCAAAACACAATAAACGAAGGTTTCAGTTCAGAAACTAGCAGTAAAAACGAAAATGGAATAGAGAAAAATGTTAAAGAGGATGAGAAAAAGAAATCGAACAAACAATCATCCCTCAATGTCGATTATCAGTTTCTTGAAGGTGGTTATGGTCTAGGATTTGGATTAGCTTTGAACCATTTCCTAATAAACGGATCCTTAAAAAATGGAGAAACAAAAACTCCAGTAACAAAAAATTCGGGTTGGGATATCGGTGTCGGAGCTCATTATCGCTTTTGGTTGAAGAACGTTTTGTTTATTGACGCAGATTTAGGTGTGAGATATGCCAAATGGACTACAGAATATACCACAAAAGAAAATACAGGTGGACATACGACCCCTTCTGGAGTATATATTCCAGAATATGAATACGACAAGACTTCCAATTCATCAGGTAATTTCGGTCTTTTTATAGCCCCAAAGATTGGAATAAACATATATAATGGCTTTTCATTAACAGCAAGTTACCGTTGGGATTTCTCCGAATTTAAATTTGACAGTGACCATACGGGAGACTATTTTAATCTTGGTTTAGTAATTGCATGGTAATAATAATTAAAAGAAATAATATGAAACAAATGTATAAACTATACACATTTTTTTGTTGTATATTACTCACCATGATAACCCCTGGTTGCTCATCAGAAGATGAAAACAATTCTGAATTCAAGATGTCACAATTGGTAGGCAGCGAATGGGAAAACAAGTATGAATGGATGGACGAAGATAACGGAGATTATGAAAAAGGTACAAGCAAACTGACATTCACCTCATCATCAGCAGCAACCATCCATAATGTTTACAATGGGAAAGCATGGAAATACAATTATGATTTGGACATAGAAGAATATAAATCTTATAGCGGAGAAAGCAGCGCTTTCTACAGCTATATTGTAGCAGGTGATAATATAATATTAACAGACCAGGAATCAGGAAGTGAAATAACCTTATACCCATCAGGCAACAAATTGATTGACAATGCTGGAGACAGAATCTGGAATCTGCTGAAAGCAGGCGAAGACACCGACACAGGAAATAATGATGAAGAATCATCATATTCATGGTCAACTATGAAGGGTATCTGGATGGAAGAATCTTACGAGGCAATGAAAGCGGAAATCTCAGTTTATGAGTCACAAAACTCGCGAAGCGATGTTTATACAAATAATGCTTACCAAGGAAACTTTAGAGTCTTTGGTATGGAATTCGACCAAAATGGCAGAATGAGAGAACTCGATTTCTATATGAGAACCGTATATAACAGTGGGTATCCTCTTCTTAAAACAATACACACTTCGGATAATAAAACTGTTTATTGGACCGACCTAGACCCTGGAAGTTATAGTAACACTAAATACATAATAAACGGAAATAAAATATACTATAACGGACAAGAAGTTTTCGAAATCTATAATTCGAACAATATTATAGATTTAGCTACAAATAACTTTTATGTGAGAGCAAAATAATATAAAGCCTATACTGTAAACCATTCCCTATTGACTTAATTGATTATAAATCATTTTTTAAGTCAATAGGGATTTTTCATTAAAGCAAATAAAAGTATCAATGACATGAAAAAATTAAATTATATTTTTTTATCATTAGAACAACATTCAAAAATATATACAAATTATATAACATAATAAACAAAGATAAAACGTACCACCTTACAAATAGTTACAAAATACGCAAGCTTATAAACTTAACAATAACATTTTAATAAACAATAGTAAGTTTCACCCTTAAAAATTAAATGATTAACATTTTTAAATAAGATATAAACTTCCTATCTTTGCACAAATAAGTGCGACAAGAAGTCGTACAAGTAATTGTTCAGCATAATGTCTGAACCTGTTGTTCCGTCAACAGTAGCCT
>CALUPA010000008.1 GCA_944322395.1 uncultured Phocaeicola sp. | reverse complement strand
TTAGGCTACTGTTGACGGAACAACAGGTTCAGACATCATGCTGAACAATTACTTGTACGACTTCTTGTCGCACGATTTATTGTAATAATACATTTATTGTTTTCTTTTTTTGTACATTTATCTGCAGATATAGGTTCTTATTATTTTAGAAATATTGGATTAACAGAGGGCTTGTCTCATAGCACTGTTAATGTAATATATCAGGATCGTACAGGTTTCATATGGTTTGGAACAAAAGATGGTTTGAATAAGTATGACGGAATTAACATTCGGGTTTTTAAAAAGGAAAACTCAAGATTAGGTAATAATATTGTTACTGTAATATATGAAGATACAGATGGCAAACTTTGGGTTGGAACAGACGTAGGAGTATATGTTTATAATCCATTGTTTGAAACTTTTGAGTTTTTCGATTGTCCTATAAATGGTACAGAAAATATTATTAATCGTGCTATTACTTGTATAGATGGTGATAGTAATGGCAATATTTGGATTGCTTCAGATTATCAGGGATTGTTTTGTTATGATAAGTCCAAAGATAAATTATGTTCTGTTGATGGAAATATAGGTAATAAAAAATCTAATGTTACTCATTTTTGGTTTTCAAAATCACAACTATGGGTAAGTCGTTATGAAGACAATCTGTATAATTCAGATGATTACGTTAATTTCAGAACCTTTAAAGATAATAATGGTTCCGAACCATTCAATGGTTTTGTAATAAATGACTGTGTTGAAGGACTCCATAATTGTCTATATATAGCCTCATCCGGAGGATTGTTTGAAGTTAATATGACTACTTCTGTTGTTAAAAAATTATCGAATGTTTATGTGCGTAGTCTTTGTTTCAGTTCTGAAAATGAGCTTTGGGCAGGAACGGAGCAAGGTATTTATATTTATGATTTAAAGGAACAGTCATTTGATTTAATAGGTGCATCAGAAGTTGATGATCAGTATGCTTTGTCTGACAATGCAATATATTCCATATTTAAGGATAATGAAGATGGAATATGGGTAGGTTCTTATTTTGGAGGTGTCGATTATTACAATAAGAAATTCTCATATTTTAAGAAATATTATCCTCGTGATAATTTAAAATATTTTGGAAAACGTGTTCGTGAGTTCTGTCCTGGTAATGATGGCACTGTTTGGATTGGAACAGAAGATAAGGGCCTGTTTAATTTTAATCCTCAGAATGGACAGTTGAAACCTTTTAATCATCCTTTATTGTATCATAATATTCATGGATTATGTTTGGATGGTAATTATTTATGGGTCGGTACTTTTTCTGGTGGCTTGAATAGAATAGATTTACGCAATCATACATTAAAACATTATGTCAGAAATGAATATATCGGTTCATTAAATGCAAATAATATTTTTTCTTTGTGTAGAACAAGTACGGGAGAATTATGGATTGGTACAACATCGGGTTTGCAAAAGTATAATAGAAATGAAGATAATTTTATTCAAATTCATGAGTTAAAGAATGTATTTGTATATGATATAATTGAAGATTACAAAGGGCGATTGTGGATTGCTACATATTCTGATGGAATTTATTGTTATGATTTACCTCATAAGAAATGGAAACATTATAATAACCATTCCAAAGAGGATGCATCGTTGCCTTATGATAAGATTATAGGTCTTTTTGAAGATAGTAAAAAAAGATTGTGGGTAATGACTCAGGGGTATGGCTTTTGTATGTTTAATCAGGAAAAAGATAATTTTGTTACATATGGTGTAAATGATGGTTTCCCAAGTAATATAATTTATGACATTGTAGAGGATAATTCAGGACTTTTATGGTTATCAACCAATAATGGACTTGTTTCATTTAATCCCGAAACAGGGAATAAGCATGTTTATTCTACAGCAAACGGATTATTGGAGAATCAATTTAATTATAAATCAGGATATAAGGATAATAATGGAATATTGTATTTTGGAAGTATTAATGGTTTTGTATCATTTAATCCGGATGATTTTATAATTGATAGAGCATCTGTTCCTGATACTCCGCGTTTAGTTTTGTCAGATTTCTTCCTTTATAATAAACGTCTTGATATAAAGGAAGAATATTCCCCATTGAGTGAAAGTATAACTTTTGCTGATGATTTACAACTAAAGGCATATCAAAACTCATTTTCACTGAATGCAAGAGTCTTAAGTTATCAGGCTCCTTTATCTAATATAGTATCATACAGATTAGATGGTTTTGATAAGGAATGGAATTATATTACAGAGAACAATTCACGCATAAATTATTCTAATTTGCCTTATGGTAAGTATGTATTGCATGTTAAGGGAGCTAATAGTGACGGAGTATGGACAATTGATGAGAGAATACTAAACATAAAAGTTCTTCCTCCTTTTTATTTGTCATGGCAGGCATATCTCATTTACATTATATTAGGTATTGTAAGTGTATATTATTCAGTATATTATTTTAAGAAACGTAGTTTACGTAAACACATACAGGCTGTCGAATTACTTCAGTATGAAAAAGAAAGGGAAATATATAATGCTAAGATAGATTTTTTCACAAATGTAGCTCATGAGATACGAACACCGCTTACATTAATAAAGAATCCATTGGAGAATGTTCTTGAATCAGGTAGAATAGATGATAATGTAAAAGAAGATCTGGAAATAATGAACTTAAATACCAATAGATTATTGGATTTGGTAAATCAATTGTTGGATTTTAGGAAAACTGAAACTAAAGGTTTTCAACTTGATTTTATTAAATGTAATGTTACAGAAATTATCCGTAGTACATATAAACGTTTTACTCCAACAGCTCGTGACAAAAAGATAGATTTTAATATTCAGATATCTGATAATTTAAATATATCTGTTGATAAAGAAGGATTTACGAAGATAATTAGTAATCTGTTTACTAATGCAATAAAATATGGAAAGACTTATATAAATGTAAGAGCATATGTTATAGAGAATAATTCTTTCCAGTTGGAAATTGAGAATGATGGTAATGTGATACCGGTAGAAATGAGAGAAGAAATATTCAAGCCTTTCACGCAGTGTCATAATGGCATTTCCATGCATGTGCAAGGAACAGGTATAGGTCTTGCATTGGCACGTTCACTTGCAGAGTTGCATGGAGGAACACTTGTTATGGGAAATGATATTGATAAAAACATTTTTATATTGAATATACCTCTTTATAAACAGGATATGGATTCTTCATCATTGAATGAACATAAAAAAGATTCTGTATTGTCTGAAGAATGTTCTATTATAGAGGAAGTTTCTGTTCAATATAATTATACATTGCTGGTTGTTGATGATAATATAGATATGCGTAATTTCCTACAAAAGGAATTATCTAAAAAGTATAATGTTTTGATTGCTGAAAATGGAGTAGAAGCATTAGAAATTTTGAAAAATAACATTGTTAATCTCATAATATCGGATGTTATGATGCCTGAAATGGATGGCTTTGAACTTTGTAATTATGTTAAAACAAACCTTGATTATAGTCATATACCGGTAATATTGTTAACGGCTAAAACAAACTTACAATCAAGAATAGAAGGGTTAAAAATTGGGGCTGATGCATATGTGGATAAACCTTTCTCAATGGAGTTTCTGTTTGTAAGTATAGCAAATCTTTTAAAAAATAGGGAACAGTTGCATTTGGCATTTATGCACACTCCATTTTTGCCTACAAATAGCATCGCCATCAATAGAGCTGATGAAGAGTTTTTAAAGAAATTAAATGATATTGTTCAAGTTAATTTACAGAATCCTGATTTTAGTTTATTGGATATCGCTGATGAATTGTGTATGAGTCGTTCTAGTCTGAATAGAAAAATAAAAGGGCTTCTCGATGTAACTCCTAATGATTATATAAGAATAGAACGTTTAAAAAAAGCTGCTAAATTGTTTAAGGAAGGAAATACCAAAATTAATGAAGTGTGTTATATGGTAGGATTTAATACACCATCATATTTTACGAAGTGCTTTCAAAAACAGTTTGGTGTATTACCTAAAGATTTTTTGACTGGTGACAAATAGCAATCTTGTGAATTTAAAATAAGAGGGAATGTCAAAATATAAATATTGAGAGTACATCCAAAGTCGAAAAATAAGCATAAATATATTATATGGAATTATTGTATTTGTTATTTATATTTTTTACCCATAACAGTTTATTATTGCCTGATATTATTAAGTCAGGCATTTTTTTTCTTTATTCAATATAATAATTGGTGCATGAAATAGAAGAATTGTTTCATTATGGGATTTCGTTGTTAATGCTACATGTTTTTGGTATTAATGTTTCATTGTTTGCTCTTTTTGTTCTTGTATCTTATGTGGTATTTGTAGTACTTTCGCTTCAAAATAATAGGTTGAGTGAAAATGGGAATATTTGTATGAACCTTAAAAAGTGAATACTATTGTACGTTAACGTTTAAAATAGAATTAAAATTAAAAGTTTAATTATAGTATTATGAAATCTCAAAAAGTATTGTTTTTAATCTTAATTTGTGGCGGTCTTGGAACTAGTCCTTTATTTGCTGAGGATTATTCAGGTTTGGATGCCCGGTCAATGATTTCTGAACAGGTTGGTATTCGTGTTAGTGGAACTATTCTGGATAAGGAGAAGAATCCTTTGCCGGGGGTAAATATTACTGTAGTAGGGCAAACCGATTTTGCAGGAACTATTACTGATATGGATGGACATTTCTATATTAATGTAGGAAGCAAGGAATCTGAGTTGGAAATTTCTTACGTTGGTTTTAAAACTCAGCGTATAAAGGTCGGTAACAATATAAACTTTAATGTAATTTTGGAAGAGGATGTTGAAACGTTGGAAGAAGTAGTTGTTACAGGTTACGGAAGTCAGAAAAGAATGTCTGTTATTGGTTCTATTGAAACATTGGAACCTTCACGTTTGCAGGTAGGTTCTACACGTTCTCTTTCTAATAATTTGGCAGGACAGATTGCTGGTGTAATTGCTGTTCAGCGTTCAGGTGAGCCTGGATATGATTCTTCTAATTTCTGGATTAGAGGTATTGCTTCTTTTTCAGGTAATCAGAGTCCTTTGGTTTTGGTAGATGGTATAGAACGCGATTTAAATAATATTGATCCAGCAGAAATTGAATCTTTCTCGGTATTGAAAGATGCATCTGCAAGTGCTATGTATGGTGTTAGAGGAGCAAATGGAGTAATTGTAATTAACACAAAACGTGGAAAAATAGGTGCTCCTACAGTAAACTTTCATGTAGAACAATCAATTTCACAACCAACTCAGCTTCCTGAATTTATTGGTGCTGCAGATTATATGGAATTACTAAATGAGATTAAAGAAGATAAGGCTCATTTACCATATTCGCAGGAACAAATAGATAGAACACGTAATGGATATGATAGGGATTTGTATCCTGATGTAAATTGGTTGGATGCAATAACTAAAGATTATGCATATTCAACTCGTGCTAATTTGACAGTATCTGGTGGTTCTGATTTCCTACGTTATTCTTTAGTTGGTTCGTATTTCGGTGAAAAGGGAATTATGGAAACAGATCATGAATTGCCTTATGATACTGGTACAAAATTAACACGTTACAATTTGCGTGCAAATGTAGATCTGGATTTAACAAAAACTACATTGCTTCGTGTAAATGTTGGTGGTTATCTGCAAACATTGCGCAAACAGTCTTATGCTACAAATTCTATTTTTTCAGAAGCATTTACAACTGCACCGTTCGTACATCCAACACGATATTCAGATGGAACTATTCCAGTTGTAACTAACCGTCAGAATCCTTGGGCTAACCTTACTCAGCGTGGTTACAGTACAGAAACAGCTTCTCAAATTCAGTCATTGTTTGCTATAGAACAGAACTTGAAAATGATAACTCCTGGATTGAAGGCTAAAGTTACTTTTTCTTTTGACCGCTGGAATAAGAGTACAATGACTCGTTCTAAGAATCCAACATTCTATAACGTATCAACAGGACGTGATGTGGAAGGGAATCTGTTACATACAATATTGTCTTATGGAGATGAATCGTTGGGTCATTCAAATGGAGGAGAATATGGAAACTCCAGAGTATATTTTGAAGGTTCATTAAGTTATACCAGAACGTTTGGTGATCATGATGTTGATGCTTTGTTCTTGTATAATCAGCAGAGTTACGATGATGGAAGTTATCAACCATATAGAAAACAAGGTATAGCCGGTAGATTGTCATATACATATGATAGTCGTTATGTAGCGGAAGTAAATTTTGGATATAATGGTTCTGAGAATTTTGCAAAAGGTAAACGTTTTGGATTCTTCCCGTCTTTAGCATTGGGATGGCTTGTCTCTAGTGAATCGTTTATGGAACCTTATTTGGATACAGTAAGTAAGTTGAAAATAAGAGCTTCTATTGGTAAAGTCGGAAATGATAATATTGGTGGTCGTCGTTTTGCTTATATTACAACACTTAATACAGGTGCAGACAGTTATAACTGGGGAGATACCGGTCAGATAGGAAGAACAGGTATTTCTGAAGGTGAGGTAGGAGTGTCGAATCTTACTTGGGAAACGGCTTTAAAGGAAAATATTGGTTTTGAGCTTGGCTTGTGGAATGCATTTGAATTACAAGTAGATTTGTTCAAGGAAAAACGTACCAATATTTTTATGCAACGTAAGGTTATTCCTTCTCAAACAGGTTTCTTGAATAGTCCATGGGCAAATTACGGTAGAGTAACAAACCGTGGTGTTGAATTTTCTTTAAACTATGGTAAACAGATAAATCAAGATTGGTATGTTGGTGTAAGATCTAACTTTACGTATGCAATAAATCGTATTGACGAATATGATGAACCGGAATCTGTTATAGGAACATATAAAGGTATTACCGGAAGATCTTTAAACACATTATGGGGTTTACAGGCTGAGAGATTGTTTACTGAAGATGATTTTGATGAAAATGGAAATCTTAAATTTGGTATTCCTACTCAGGAAGTAGGAGCTGATAAAGTTCGTCCAGGTGATATAAAATATAAAGATATGAATGGTGATGGAATTATTACAGATGCAGATGAAGGCTTTATTGGTGGAACTGTTGATCCGCGTATAGTTTATGGTTGGGGAGGTAATATACGTTTCAAGAATTGGGATTTGAACTTTTTCTTCCAAGGTGCAGGTGATACATACCGTATTATTGGAGGTTCAGAGTATTTTATACCTGGTAGTGGTCAAGGTTTGATGGGTAATATATATTCTAATTATAATGATAGATGGACAGAAGAAAATCCTTCTCAAGATGTTTTCTGGCCAAGATTGTCTGAAAGTCCTAATAAGCAGAATTATCGTGCTTCTACATGGTGGAAGGAAAATATGCGTTTTATGCGTTTGAAGAATCTTGAGATAGGATATTCTTTACCTAAATCTGTGAATGATAAGATGCATACAAAATCTATAAGAGTTTATTTAAGCGGTAATAACCTATTCTGCTTGTCACCGTTTGATTTGTGGGATCCGGAATTAAATACAAGTGATGGATTACAGTATCCTGCAATGCGTTCAGTTTTGGTTGGTATTGATTTGAATTTTTAATTAATCTAAAATCTAGCAATAATGAGAATTTTAAGAAATATAACAACATGTCTTTTAGGAAGTTTATTAATGGCTTCTTGTTCGTATCTTGATAAGGAACCGGATACTGAAATAGATATAGACATGGTTTTTGAAAGTAAAACAAAAGTAGAATCTTGGTTGGCTAATGTGTATAGTCGTATTCCAAACCCAGGAATACAATGGCTTAACTCTTATGGCTGGGAAATTTATGCTGATGACCTAACACCTTCTAAGCGTTGGCAACAATGGGAGTGGAAGAATATACCCAAAATATTTGGTGAGTGGACTCCTAATACACAGTGGGACGGTTCTTTATGGCATATACTTCCACAGAAGATTCGTGAAGCATATATATTTAATGAACGCATACATGCTTTACCTGATGATGATTTGCCTGAGAAAGAAGTGAATTATATGAAGGCAGAAGTACGTTTTTTGGCTGCCTATTATTGGTGGCAGCTTGCAGAAACGTATGGTGCTATTCCTTTTCAACCAGATTATATTGCGCCTTCAGACTTTAACCTAGCAGATTTACAGGTAGGGCAGACACCATTTGATGAAATTGTAGATTATTGTGATAAAGAAATGCTAGAAGCATCAAAACAATTACCTCCTGTATGGCAGACTGTAGAAAAATATGGAAGAATAACATCTATAATGTGTCTTACAATTCGTGCAAAGATGTTGTTATTTGCTGCTAGCCCGTTGGTAAATGGAAATGAATGGTATAAAGGATATGTGAATAACGAAGGTAAAGAACTGTATAATACAACTTATGACCCTAATAAATGGGTAAAAGCTGTTGAGGCTTGTAAGTTACTGATTGAAGAGGCACACAAAGCAGGATATGCTTTGTATAAAGAGTATAATGATGATGGTACAATAGATCCATTCTGCTCGTTAGAAAATGTATGGTTTACAAGTTTTCAAGATGGTAATAAAGAGATATTGTTTCCATATACAAAAAAGAATGATTATAACAATTTCCAATTTTATACAAACAAGGTAGTAACAAAAGAGTTTGGTGGAGGTGGTGGCCTTGGAGTATATCAGGGCCTTGTTGATGCATTTTTTACAAAGAATGGCCTTCCTATTGACGAAGACAGTGAATATAGTGAAAAAGGATTTTCTAATTCTATAGAAAGAAGAAATACCAAATGGAAAGGAGGAACCGGAAAAGAAGGAGAAATAACAGCAGCGGGAACATACAATATGTATTGTAATAGGGAGCCACGTTTCTATACGGCTGTAAGTTATAATGGTTCATGGTATGCGATTGCTAATCGTAAATTTGATTTCTTTAAGAACGGAAAGGATAATGATTATACACACGATGCTCCTCAAAATGGATATCTGGCAAGAAAGAAGGTATATGCAGATGATAATCCAAAAACAGGTAGTTGGAAATGGAGACAGGTTTTCCTATATAGGCTATCAAGTGCATATCTAGATTATGCAGAGGCTTTGAATGAAGCTTATGATAACACAGCATCTCGTGAAGAAGCATTAGAGTATGTGAATAAGGTACGTGAACGTGCTGGAGTAAGAAAATATGTACTGAATGGTTCTGATTCTGAAGATTATATTCATGCTGATGATTCTCAAGAAGCTGTAAGAAAACTTATTAGAATGGAACGTCGCGTAGAACTGTGTTGTGAAGGTTCAAGATGGATGGATATCAGACGCTGGAAAATAGCAGAAGAACTTCCTGAAATGTGCGGAGATGATTATGGAATGGATTTTGGAGCGACTGATGCAGAGAACTTTTATAAAAGGACAGTTTTCCAGACTCGTGTATGGAAAAAATCATATTATTGGTTCCCTGTTTATATTGACGAAATGAATAAAAACCCGAATTTGGTTCAAGCCCCATTTTGGAATTAATTTAAATTAAATAGATTATGAACTGTAGTTTTAAATATTTATGCTTTTTAGTAACATTGTTACTGATTGCCAGTTGTAATAAAGAACCGGAAATGTATTCACTCGAAAGGCCTGATGACAAGATGAAACTTACAGCTTCGGTTACAGACCTTATTTTGGAAAAAGCAAAAGAGAATGAAGATGCTTTGACTTTTACTTGGAATAAAGCGAATGACCGAGGAGAAGGAACTCAGATTAAGTATTTGTTCCGTATGTATATGGTTGAGAATAAAGAAAATGAAACAGATTTATATGAGATTCCTGCTGAACAGTATTCTATTTCATTTACCCATAGACAATTAAATGATATTCTAAAAGGTTGGGGCGCTTCTTCAGATAATAGTATTACTATTGAGGCTGAAGTTATAGCACAAGTGGTTTCTGATAAAGAATATTATTTACCGGAATTATCAAAAACAACCATAGATGTTAATGGTTATCTTGATAACCTGGAACAGATTTATATGGTGATTGTACCTGATGATGGAACAGAAAAGCAGTATATAAGGATGGGAGAGTCTGTTAGAGGTTCAGGTATTTATCGTACTTCTATCAATATGACAGAATGCAGTTATTTCTTTTCGGAAAAGTCTGATTCAGACTATCCAGGATATTTCCTTGGTGATAATGGAGATAATTCTTTGAAATTCGCATCGGCAGAAGGTTCTTATGAGATGTTACGTAACACATTAGAAGGACAACATGAAGTCATTGTAGATTTGGGAATGATGGATGTAAGAATCATTAAACCTATATATGAGCTTCCAGAGGATGGTATATGGATTGTGGGTGATGCTTGTGATGTAGGTTATTCGCAAGATTTTCAAGGTGTGGTTAAAGAAAAAGGAGCACTAAAAAATGATGATCCACGTTACCCTGAACGCTGGACTTATACTGGAAATTTTTATAATAACGTAGGAGAGTCTTCGTTTAAACTTTGTGTGGAATTAAGTAAGGGATATAACGGATTGTATTTCTTTGCACCTAATAATGGAGCAAATCCTTCTACAACTCATGAATTGGGAGAAGCTCGTCTTCAGAGTAATGGTGGAGATAATAAGTGGAAGGTAACAGAAAGTGGAGTATTTACATTGGTTGTTGATTTGAGTGAAATGACAATAGATTTGCAGCCGGTAGAATAAAAATTATTAATCTTAAAATAACGATTATGAAATATATTATGGCAATATTACTTTGCGGACTCATGGTTTTGGGAGCATGTAGTGACGTGGAAGAGGTAGGTATACCTCTTCCAGCAAAGTTTAAAGTAGAGTCTGATGAATATTATGTTCAGATAACAAACGAAAATATTGATGGTGTGGCTTTTGTCTATCGTTGGATAAATATCGAAGGAGCTAAGTATTTATTTACAATGTTTGAATCTAAAGAAGTTGATGATGAAACAGAACAGAAAACCGTACAGATAGATGATACAAGTATTCTGACAAATAATAATGTGCGAGAATTACAGGTTACTAATCGACAGTTGACCGAATATGTACAGTCACTTGGCATATCGTTGAATGAAGAAGAAGAAACCGTAGTTAATTTGATAATGGAATTTTCTGCAGTTAATGCTGCTGGAGAAGTTATAAAACAAGAAGAAACGGAAGCAGCTGCAACTGCAACAATCCGTGTCGTTCTTTCGCGTGATTTGAATTTTAATGGTCTAACTGATTAATTCTAAAAAAAATGTTACATATGCATCAATTATTAATGACAGGTTTACTTTCTGCTGCTTTGTTTGCTTGTTCTGACAACGAAACAAAAGCTAATGGTGGAGTACAGAGTCCTGTGGAAGATAAAGTTTGGTATACTAATCCTGTAATAGGTGGTAATACACCTGATCCAAGTGTTATTAAGGCCGATGATGGATATTTTTATCTTTATAATACGGGTGGAAACACTTATTATCATCGTTCTAAGGATTTATATAATTGGGAGTTTCTGGGAACTGCTTTTACAGAAGAGGATAAACCTCAATGGGAACCAGAGGCTGGTATATGGGCTCCAGACATTAATTTTATTAATGGAAAATATGTCTTGTATTATTCTATGTCGAGTTGGGGGGGAGGTGCAACTTGTGGTGTAGGAGTTGCCGTATCTGATACTCCACAAGGTCCTTTCCAAGATTTGGGAAAATTGTTCCGTAGTAATGAAATAGATGTACACAACAGTATAGATCCATTTTATATAGAAGATAATGGTAAGAAATACCTCTTTTGGGGTAGTTGGTGGGGCATATGGGGTGTTCAGCTCACCAATGATGGCTTGGCACTTGAAGGTGGAATAGACTATGCAAAGGAACACAAGATTCAAGTAGCTGCAGGAACATATGATACCAGATCCTATGAAGCACCTTATATTCATAAAAGAGGAAATTATTATTATTTGTTCTGTTCAACAGGTACATGTTGTGATGGCGCAAACAGTACATATCAGACAGTAGTATGCCGTTCTGAGAATTTGTTTGGACCTTATGTGACAAAATCTGGTGAAAGAATGCTTGATAACAAACATGAGATATTTATTAAAAATAATGGAAACTTCATTGCAAACGGACATAACTCTGAGATAATTCAAGACGATGCTGGACATGATTGGATTTTGTTCCATGGTTATGATACTTCTAAAATAGAAGAAGAGCGTATGGTACTTCTTGAAAGAGTGTATTGGGATAATGATGGATGGCCATATATATTGGAAAACAGTCCTTCTAAAAAAGCAGAGGCTCCGTTCTTTAAAAAATAATGATGTAATATTAAATATAACAAAATAAAAAATATGTGGTATAGAAAATTGTTTGTCATATTGTTGTGTGTGTTGCAGAGTCTATCATGCGTATTATATGCAAAAACTAAGAATAACAATGTAGCATATAAAGATGGTAATGTAAGATTTACTGTAATAACCGATGGAGTTGTCAGAATGGAATATACACCGGATGGTATTTTTGTGGACGATCCTTCATTTATAGCTGTAAACAGAAACTATCCAGATGTAGATTTTAAAGTTAAAAAGAAAAAAGGATGGGTAGAAATTAGTACGGAGAAAATGAATTTGCGCTATAAATTGAATAGCGGTAAGTTTACATCTGAGAATCTTGAAGTAGTATCTAACGATAAAAATGTTTCCTTTGTCTGGAAACCAGGTACTAAACAGAAAGGAAATCTTAAAGGAACTTTTCGTACTCTTGATGGTCTGAACGGAGATGAGCAATCACAGAGTTGGATGGCAGATTCTAAAGTAAATACAAAAGTAACTCTTGAGGATGGTCTTTTGGCAACAGATGGATGGACATTTATAGACGATTCTAAAGGATTGCTGTTTGACAATGACCCTGAATGGAGTTGGGTGAAGGAACGTAAGAACCTTGAAGGTCAGGATTGGTACTTTATGGCTTATGGACATAATTATAAAAAGGCTCTAAAGGACTTCACCGTATTTGCCGGTAAGGTGCCATTGCCTCCACGTTTTACATTTGGATATTGGTGGTCTCGATATTGGTCTTATTCAGATAAGGAGTTCCGTGAACTTGTTGATAACTTCCATACATATCAGATACCTTTGGATGTTCTTGTGGTTGATATGGATTGGCATTACACAGAGCAGGGAAAAGGAGGATGGACAGGGTGGACCTGGAATCGTGGATTGTTCCCGCAGCCTGATAAGTTCTTGTCATATCTAAAGGATAATGACCTGAAAATTACACTGAATTTACATCCTGCAGATGGGGTTGCTTCTTATGAGGAAAAATATGAGTCTGTAGCAAAAGATATGGGAGTAGATCCTAAAACTAAGCAGACTATTCCTTGGGTAAGTTCTGATAAGAAGTTTATTAAGAGTATGTTTAAAAATATACTTACTCCTATGGAAAATGATGGAGTAGATTTCTGGTGGCTTGACTGGCAGCAAGGATTGTATGATTCAAAGATAAATAATTTGAGTAATACATGGTGGTTGAACTATGCATTCTTCAGTTATATGGAAAAGAATACTGATAAGCGTCCTATGTTATATCATCGTTGGGGAGGGCTTGGAAACCATCGTTATCAGATAGGTTTTTCCGGTGATGCCGTAGTGTCTTGGAAATCATTGGACTATCAGCCTTATTTTAATTCAACGGCTTCTAATGTTTTATATGGTTATTGGAGTCATGATTTAGGTGGACATATTGGTGACCATATAGATCCTGAGATGTATATACGTTGGATGCAGTTTGGAGCACTTAGCCCTGTAATGAGAACGCATTCGCAGAAGAATGCAAATATGAATAAGGAACCATGGGGATTCAGTGCAGAGCATTGTAGTATTCTTCGTGAAACAGTGAGACAGAGGTATGAAATGGCTCCTTATATATATACAATGGCTCGTAAAGCTTATGATGAAGGTCTTTCTTTATGTCGTCCAATGTATTATGATTATCCTGAAAGGCAGGAAGCTTATGATTTCCGTAATGAATATATGTTTGGAGATAATGTATTAGTAGCGCCTATTACAGCTCCTGCTGAAGATGGATATGCAACTGTAAAAGTTTGGTTACCAGAAGGCGAATGGTATGAATTGCATACAGGTGCCATTTTAAGTGGTAATCAGATTATAGAAAGATATTTCTCAATAGATGAATATCCTATTTATATTAAAGCAGGATCTATACTTCCTATGTATTCTGAGGAAGTAATGAACTTGAATAACAATGATGAAACTTTAGTATTGACAGTATTCCCAGGAGGAAAAGGAAATAGTTCATTTACAGTTTATGAGGATAATGGTAATGACAAAAATTATGCAACTGAATATGCATTGACTAAGTTAAATTCATCGTATAAGGATTCTATTCAAGAAATTGTAATAGGAAAACGTGAAGGAAGATATGCAGGAATGCCAAAGAACAGAAACTTTAAGTTGAAAATTATTTCTGCTTTACCTCCAGTAGATATAACTATGAATGGAAAATCTTTGGAATATGAATATTTAGGTGATGAGTTTGCTTTGTTGATTGATGTTCCATCTTCATCTTGTAAGGAAGAGAAAGTTATAAAAATTACATATCCGAACAAGAATGTTAATTTCAATGGCTTGTATGGAGCTGCTAAGAAGGTAGCACAGTCTATGGAAGGATTAAAATATCGTGATGCTTATCTTGCCATGAAAGAACATTTTGCAAAAATGGGAAGTTTGGGAGAAGCTGTGACCTATAATCCGGAAAGAATAGAAGAGTTGGTTTCGGAGTTTTGGAATAGTTTTGAACGTTTGCCTGAAATCTTGAAAGAACAAGGACTTAATGAAGATAATTCAAATTGGTTCTTGAAACAGATTAACTGGCATAATAGAATTGGTAAATAATATAAATATGTTTTTAGGATAATATAGGGGGATGTTTTAATACAGCCTCCTATTAATTATTTAAAGAATGATTTATGGATTTAAAAAAGATATTTACATTAGTTGTTTGTTTACTGAGCTTTTTATTGGTAAATGCCATTGAAATAAATCAGTCTAATGTATCTGCTTTAATTTCTTTGAAGATTCCAGGGAATGATGCAGTACATTATCCTTTGGTGATGAATGAGATGAAGAGTGGGGGATTTGATTATCAACTTACAAGTGATGCTGATATTCCCGTAACACTATTCCAAAATATTGAAAATGTTTCCGGTAACAAACGTATAACTTTATTTATATTTGCTTCGGAAGATGTATATTTTAATTTTGGGGAGTTGTTAACAACTGAGGCTCGTCATGATGATTGTTTATTTTATATGCCTGGTTTCTGGTATCGTAAAAATTTGCGTTCACCGAAAGAGGCACCATCATTTCATACATCTGATAGCTGGGTAGTACGTGAGGATAGACTTAGTACACCGTTAACATCTATTTTTGATACGAAAAGCAGTAAGCAGTATTCTGTAATAAGAATTGACAGTTTTAAATATGACGCTCTTACTTCACACAAGGAAGGAGAAGTTATATTGTCTGGTAAAACGTCAATAGGATACACTGGTTTTGAGAATGTTGATGGAAAAGCTGCATTATCTTTTGGTTATCCTTATAAAGAGGCTCCCAATACTTATATTCGTAAATTAACATTGGCTCCATCTGTTACAGCTTATCAGTTTTTGAAAAAAGGTGAAAGTATAAAATTGGTTTGGGAAATAAGAGATAGTAATGTTTCTGATTTTTCAGATTGTGTAAAGTCTGTATGGGAATATAGTTATGATCTTTATAAACCAGTACCGGTAAAGACTCTTTATACCAATGATAAGATGAAAGAAGTCTTAAGTAATTTCTTTGTTGAGAGCTTTGTTGGTGATACTCCAGTCAAGTATTATTCTGGTGTGGGTTTGAATATATCTACTTGTGATAAACTTGAGGTAGCTGAGATTGGTTTTGTTGGTCGTACTTTGTTGAATGCTTTTAATGCTTTGGAGTATGGAGAAAGTGTGAATCGTAAAGATCTTGTGATAAATGCAAAGGCTATTTATGATTCTTATCTAACTCATGGATTCTCTAAAATGGGATTCTTTAATGAAGTAATTGATTTTAAACGGAATATTTATGATCCGATTCATAGTATCCGTCGTCAATCGGAAGGTGTCTATGCTGTTTTGTATTATTTGAACTACGAAAAAAAACAAGGACGGAAACATCCTGAATGGGAGAAAAAAATAAGACATATGCTCGATATGTTTATTAAACTTCAAAAGGAAGATGGTAGCTTCCCAAGGAAATTCAAGGATGATTTTACTGTTGTTGATTATAGTGGTGGTAGTACTCCTTCTGCGACGTTACCATTGGTTATGGGGTATAAATATTTTAATGAGAAATGCTATTTGGAAGCAGCCAAACGTTCTGTAAAATATCTTGAAGGTGAGATAATATCAAAAGCTGATTACTTTTCATCGACTCTTGATGCAAATTGTGAAGATAAAGAGGCATCATTATATGCTTCTACGGCAGCTTATTATTTGGCTCTTGTAACAAAAGGAAAAGAAAAACAGCATTATGCTGATTTGGGTAGAAAATCTGCATATTTTGCACTGTCATGGTATTATACATGGGATGTTCCTTTCGCTAAAGGGCAAATGTTAGGTGATGTTGGCTTGAAGACTCGTGGTTGGGGAAATGTTTCTGTAGAGAATAATCATATTGATGTTTTTGTTTTTGATTTTGCTGATGTACTTAGATGGTTGGCAAAGGAATATAATGAACCACGTTTTCTTGATTTTGCAGAAGTGATAAATACTTCAATGCGTCAGTTATTACCTTATGACGGCCATTTGTGTAATATAGCGAAACCAGGATTTTATCCTGAAGTAGTACAACATACCAATTGGGACTATGGTAAGAATGGAAAAGGTTATTATAATGATATTTTTGCTCCTGGCTGGGTTGTTGCCTCTTTGTGGGAATTACTTACACCGGAAAGAGCTGAAAGTTTCCTGAATTCGAAATAATCTTTTTTATATAGTTAAAAATAGGGACAATCTTAAATATACTTGGGTGATTTTTATTTTATCGGCAGCAACAAGAGTAATTATACTTTTTCTCTTGTTGCTGCTTTTTGCTTTCATTCTATTGTATTTTGGGGTATCTTTATTTTTTTTATTGTATCTTTGCAAACAAATTGGATAAATAACGTAAAATCAAATATATAAAGTACATCGCTATGGAATATAATTTCAGGGAGATAGAAAAAAAATGGCAACAGAAGTGGGTGGAAAACAAGACCTACAAAGTTACAGAAGATGAATCAAAAAAGAAGTTTTATGTGTTGAATATGTTCCCTTACCCGTCGGGAGCAGGGCTACACGTAGGTCACCCGCTGGGATATATTGCCAGCGATATATATGCTCGCTACAAGCGACTTCAGGGTTTCAATGTTCTTAATCCGATGGGTTATGACGCATACGGATTGCCTGCAGAACAGTATGCAATTCAGACAGGACAGCATCCGGCTGTAACTACTGCTGCTAATATCGCACGCTATCGTGAACAGCTCGACAAAATCGGTTTCTGCTTTGACTGGGACCGTGAAGTTCGTACTTGTGAACCTGATTATTATCACTGGACACAGTGGGCCTTCCAAAAGATGTTCAACAGTTATTACTGCAATTTATGCGGTAAGGCTCAGCCAATAGAAAATTTGGTTAAGGCTTTCGAAACAAAGGGTACTGAAGGACTTGATGTTGCATGCGGCGAAGAATTGAGCTTCACTGCCGAAGAATGGAATGCAAAATCTGAAAAAGAACAGCAGGAAATTCTGATGAACTACCGTATTGCTTATCTTGGTGAGACTATGGTGAACTGGTGTCCTGCATTGGGTACTGTATTGGCTAACGATGAGGTTGTAGACGGTGTTTCTGAACGTGGCGGACATCCTGTAGTACAAAAGAAAATGCGCCAGTGGTGTTTGAGAGTTTCTGCATACGCACAGAGATTGCTTGACGGACTTGAAACTGTCGACTGGACAGACTCTCTGAAAGAGACACAGCGTAACTGGATTGGCCGTTCTGAAGGTACTGAGGTTCGTTTCAAGGTTAAAGACAGTGATATGGAATTTACTATCTTTACAACACGCGCAGATACTATGTTCGGTGTTACTTTCATGGTTCTTGCTCCTGAAAGCGAATTAGTGGCACAACTTACTACAGAGGAGCAGAAAACTGAAGTTGAGGCTTATCTTGACCGTACAAAGAAACGTACTGAACGTGAACGTATTGCAGACCGCCGTGTAACAGGTGTATTCAGTGGCTCGTATGGAGTAAATCCGTTTACAGGTGAGGCTGTACCTATCTGGATAAGTGATTATGTACTTGCTGGTTATGGTACTGGTGCTATAATGGCCGTTCCTGCTCACGATAGCCGTGACTATGCTTTTGCAAAACATTTCAACTTGCCTATCGTTCCTTTGGTTGAAGGATGCGACGTAAGCGAAGAGAGCTTCGATGCAAAGGAAGGTATCGTTTGTAACTCTCCAAAGGCTGGAGCGACTCCATATTGCGATTTGAACCTCAACGGTCTTACTATCAAGGAAGCTATCGCTACTACCAAAAAGTATGTGAAAGAACATAACTTAGGACGTGTAAAGGTTAACTTCCGTCTGCGTGACGCCATTTTCTCACGTCAGCGTTATTGGGGTGAACCGTTCCCGGTTTACTACAAGGATGGTATGCCATATATGATTGACGAAAGCAAATTGCCTTTGCAGTTGCCTGAAGTTGCCAAGTTCCTTCCTACTGAATCAGGCGAACCTCCATTGGGTCATGCCACTAAATGGGCTTGGGATGTAAATGCCGGCGAGGTAGTTGAAAACTCTAAGATAGACAATGTAAACGTATTCCCTCTTGAACTTAATACAATGCCTGGCTTTGCAGGTTCAAGTGCATACTATCTGCGCTATATGGACCCACACAACGACAAGGCTCTTGTATCAGAAAAGGCAGACAAGTACTGGCGGAATGTTGATTTATATGTAGGTGGTACTGAACATGCTACAGGTCACTTGATATATTCACGTTTCTGGAACAAGTTCTTATTCGACCTTGGTGTAAGTGTTAAGGAGGAACCATTCCAGAAGCTCGTAAATCAGGGTATGATTCAGGGACGAAGCAATTTTGTATATCGTATCAAGGATACAAATAATTTCGTTTCTCTCGGATTGAAAGACCAGTATGATGTTACTCCTCTTCATGTTGACGTAAATATCGTGTCAAACGATATTCTTGATGTTGAAGCATTCAAGAACTGGCGTCCTGAATACAACAATGCTGAATTTATCCTTGAAGATGGCAAGTATGTATGCGGATGGGCTGTTGAGAAGATGAGTAAGTCTATGTATAACGTAGTAAACCCTGATATGATTGTTGAACGTTACGGAGCAGATACATTACGTATGTACGAAATGTTCCTTGGTCCTATAGAACAGTCTAAGCCTTGGGATACTAACGGTATCGACGGTGTTCACCGTTTCTTGAAGAAATTATGGAGCTTGTTCTACAGCCGCAATGACGAGTTCCTTCCACAGGACGGTGAATCAACAAAAGAAGAGCTTAAAGCTGTTCACAAACTGATTAAGAAGGTAACAGGAGATATAGAAACATTCTCTTACAATACTTCTATCAGTGCATTTATGATTTGTGTGAACGAGCTTACTTCATTGAAATGCCGCAACAAGGCTGTGTTGAGCGACCTTGTGGTTGTTATAGCTCCGTTTGCTCCACATTTGGCAGAAGAACTTTGGGCTGCACTAGGGAACACAACATCGGTTTGTGATGCTCAGTGGCCTGCATTCAACGAAGACTATCTGAAAGAAGATACAGTGAAATATACAATTTCTTTCAACGGAAAGGCACGTTTCACTATGGAATTTGCTGCTGATGCTGATAATGATACAATCCAATCTGCGGTTCTTGCCGACGAACAGTCTCAGAAATGGATTGAGGGCAAGACTCCAAAGAAGGTGATTATCGTTCCGAAGAAGATTGTAAACATAGTATTATAATAATCTCTTGATATAATGGAGGTATCATTGATAAAGAAACTTGGCCGGGAATCTAAGGATTACCTGGCCATCACTTTTGGTTTGATGTGTTATGCCATTGGTTGGGTAGCTTTTATGCTTCCATATCAGATAACAACCGGTGGAGCTACAGGTATTTGTGCGATTATATATTATGTCACAGGTATAGAGATACAAGTGTCATATTTTATTATTAATGCCATATTAATGGGATTTGCATTGAAAATACTTGGACCTAAGTTTAGTCTTAAGACCATATTTGCAATACTTGTCCTTACATTCTTCTTGTGGTTTTTTCAGCGACTTTTAGAAGGAGATGATGGTAAATTGCCATTGTTGCTCGGCCCTGGTCAGGATTTTATGGCGTGCGTCGTAGGTGCCGGACTTTTGGGATTTGGTATAGGAATTGTGTTTTGTAATAATGGTAGTACAGGTGGTACTGATATCATAGCATGGATTATAAACAAGTATAAGGATGTAACCCTAGGAAGAATGATAATGTATTGCGATATTGTGATAATATCTTCCTGCTATTTTATTTTCCATGACTGGAGACGAGTCCTGTTTGGCTTTTGCGTATTATTTGTTATGAGTATCGTTATAGACTATGTAGTAAATAGTGCCCGCCAGTCCGTACAGTTCCTTATTTTCTCAAGAAAACATGATGAAATTGCTGAAGGTATTTCTACTCAGATTAATCGTGGAGTTACTCTTTTGGATGGTAAGGGATGGTATAGCAAGCAGGATATCAAGGTTGTGGTAGTTCTTGCCAAGAAAAGTCAGTCGCTTGATATTTTCCGCCTTGTGAAAGATATTGACCCTAATGCATTTATATCGCAGAGTAATGTGGTAGGAGTATATGGAGAAGGTTTTGACCCATTGAAAGTAAAGTAAGATTATGAGAAAATTAGTATTTGCAACTAATAATGCACACAAGCTTGAGGAAATTCGTGCTATATTAGGCGATAGAATAGAAATCCTGAGTCTTAATGATATAAACTGTCATGCTGATATTCCAGAAACGGCAGATACTTTGCAGGGTAATGCAGCATTGAAAGCACAGTATATATATGAGAATTATGGCTTGGATTGTTTTGCCGATGATACTGGTCTTGAAGTTGAGGCTTTGAATGGTGCGCCGGGAATTTATTCTGCCAGATATGCCGGAGGAGAGGGACATGACTCTGAAGCAAACATGAAGAAACTGCTTTCGGAAATGCAGAACAAGGAAAATCGTAATGCACGTTTTCGTACTGTTATTTGCCTGATTGAGGGCGGTAAGGAACATTTCTTCGAAGGTATTGTAAACGGAAGCATTATCCTTGAAAGAAAAGGTGGTGCAGGGTTCGGTTATGACCCTATATTTATGCCGGATGGCTATTCTGAAACTTTTGCCGAGATGGGTAATGATGAAAAGAATAAGATCAGCCATCGTGCTAGGGCAGTACAGAAACTTTGTGAGTATATATTATAAGAATAGAATAGTCTGGGATTCTTTTGAGCTTATCCCTCTACTAAAAAAGGCATGTGTAAATGATTTGCAGATTCATTTCACATGCCTTTTTGTTATATGTATGTAAGTAGAAACCTTTTATAGTGGAATCTTTTCTATAAATATTTCTCCAAAACGATTTGTTACTTTTATTTCGATAAACTCTGTATTATTGGTTGGTTTTGCACGAAATAGGTGTTTGGTCTTGTATCCTAGTGCTTTACCATTCTGATTAATGAAACTTTGGTCTTCATCTTGAATTTGTTCCATATATCCTTGGTATATTCCGTCTGCGTACCATTCTACTGTTGTATCAACATCCCAATCCCATACGTTAGCAACTATATAATTTTTTTGTGATATAAATTCGCCTTGACGATATGTTTTGAATTGTTTCCTTTTATCCATACCAGTGGATTTGTAGTACCATTTTATATTGTCGCCATTTACTTCTACTACCATATAGCCATTAGGAGTGCCACAGCGGTTAACATTTCCTTTCCACCAAGCTCCACATGCAGCACCTATATTATGTTCGTAAAGATTAGGGCTAAGGTGGTTATTCTCGAAAAAATGTGTATGTCCTTCAAATAAGTGTACATTGTAAGGAGATATAATACTTCTAAATTCGGCATAGTCATCAGTATTTGAATCTGTTTCACCTTCACTGGAATTGAAAACTGGAGCATGAAGATTTATGAATACAGTAGTTCCTGGTGTAATATAACTTAAATCCTTTTTTAACCACTCTAATTGTGCTTTTCCAAATTCTTCTTTATAGTTTTTTCCTTTATGATAGTTAATGTCTTTCATTCCGATAATATGTATTTTACCTATGTTAAGAGAGTAGTTTATCGGTCCAAAATGATCCTCAAAATCTTTCTCGGCATATCTGTTTCCTTCATTGCTATTATCACGATCATCGTATAATAGATTCAAGTCATGATTGCCGGTGACATGGAATGCTGTTATATTTTTAAGTTCAGACATTGCATCTTTATAATCATTGAAAAGGTTCATTTCATCGAAAACAATGTCACCCAATAACATAGCATAACACGGTAACCCATTATAGTAATTTATTGTTTCTTGAATGTCAGGAATAGTTTCTGTTTTATATCTTGTGAGATGTACTTCATTTTTCATTTGAGGATCTGAAATTGGGATAAAAATAAAGTTTTCTGACGATTCTTTACGTTTTTGCAGTACGAAGTTATAGTCTTTCCCTGTTAGTTCCTTGTAATAACCTGTAGCTATGTTTTTATTATGTGGAATATCATAACCTGATGGTATAGAAATATATACGAACCTGCTTATATCGGTATCTGATGTTAAATGATATTCTCCTTCCGTATCAGTAGATGTGAAATTAATTCCATCCGTTATTACAACATCTGGTATAGGGCTTCCTTGTATATCTTTTACACTTCCTTTTATTTCAATATTTTCTGCAAAAGTGTTTTGGAAGATTAGAGATAATGATAATATTGCTATTTTATTTATTATGTTCATGGTTACTGTGTATTTTTTTATTGAACAAAGATACCCCAATAGCTTATTGAGATATCTTTGTTATAAATATTTATTCTGATTATTGATTAAAAAGTGTATTTTAAACCTATCTGTATTTGCCAAGGATTACCTGACGGGCTTACTTTACCGGCATTTTTATTTACACTGTATGTATATGTTTTGGTATTTGCATCGAATCCTTTTACTGTGTATAGGGATTGCTTTCCTAATGTGTGAGCTAGCCCCCAGTCCTTGTTCAGAATATTTGCAACGTTAAAGAAGTCGACAGATAGTAATATCTTATTTTTATTACGGAATTCAAAATCTTTGGCTATACGCAAGTCCCATGTTCCATAAAACTTATTTATACCTCCGTTACGTTCTGCTACTTTGCCATAGCTGCTTGTAATATAATCTTTGAAACTCTTTTCTACGTCTGGATCATTTAACAGTTCATTCAGTCCATCGCGGATTTCGGTCGGAGTATTGCTGTCGTTAGGATCGAATATATATGCCAAATCGTTTCCGGTAACGAAATCTCCATTAATATTTCCATTGACTACTGCTGAATATCTTGTTCCTCCTATGCCACTATATCTTACACCTATATTAATACCCCAGAAAGTTGGACTGCTACCATAGAAAACTACTTTATGGCGGAATTGTGAGTCGGAATATGTCATTCTCGATAGGTCACGTGGATCATCTACTATATATTGATAAAGTGTAGAACTGTTTGCCACATTACCGTTATACGATGTGTTGTCTTTAGAGTCATTCCATGTATAACTTAATGTAACCTCTCCATCGCGGAAATATCTGTACGTCACATCTGCTACAAAAGTATAGGTGTTTACTTTTCCCTCACTTACCAGTTCAAGTACACGTCCTATTTCTTGTGATATTTTTCCTTTAGTCCAGTCAGTGGTTCCATTAGCTTTTATGCTTTCTGCAGGTACATATACACCTCTATTCCCTTCGTTTGCGAGTCTGAAGTAAGGCTCTTCTACCATATTTCTGTCAACGTACATATAGTTGTTTCTTGCATGTGTTCCATATGCTGCTATACCCATTTTGAGATTATCGGTGAAAAAATGTGTGTATGACAGATTGTATTTATATACAGTAGGCATTTTTATGTCACTTGAATTTATATTAAATGTAGCTATCTTTTTTAAATTCAACTGATCAAACAGTTCTACGCCTGGAGCTTTCGATGGGTCTTCTCTATATGCTGGAAAATCAGGTGTAGGAATATTGTAGGTAGGAGTGCTTATATCAATTGACAGTACTTTATTACCGTCGAATTGTAAATTATTTATCATTGCATAGTTGTTCATATTTGAACCTAATATACCACCACCGATTCTAATAATGTCAGTATGACGGTTGTTGATATCCCATGTAAATTGTACACGTGGTTGCAGCTGGAATGCTTTCAGCTTATTTGTTGTACTAAGGTTAAGTTCCTGTTCCAATAACATGTTTCTTTCCGGGTTTGCAAAATAGTGTGTATAGTCACCTCTAAGGCCAATTGTTATATCAGCTCCTGGCATTAGTTTTATCTTTCCTTGAGCATATAATGCACCATTTAATACATTTTGTTTAACTCTAGGATCTCCTACAGCTACTTCTCTTGCATATCTGTAAGGCTGGTTGTTTATGAATGACTCCATGCTGTCATAATAGAAACGTCCGTTCATTTCACTTGTTGCCATAGAATTCAGGTGTGTGAACATAATGTCTCCACCAAAGGTGTAATCTATTTTATCCGTATTAAGATAGAAATTATTGACAGCTTGTACTACATGGTTTTTGAATTGTTCCGGCAAATATCTTTGTCCACCAAGTTGTAGGCTACCTATTGTATACTCTTCTCCGTCTATTACTGATTTTACATTTTGCACAATTGCTCTAGGAATATTAGATTGAGGTAATTCATCATTTGGAGTTCCATGATCATTTGTGTATAGGTATTGTACTTTAAGTTCGTTTGTTGCATTAGGACCTACCACTGTACGCAATGATGCCAAAAGACTGTTATCTGTAGAGAGATGTGAACCATATACCTCGTATAAATTGATTGTTGAATTATCGTTTACTCCCAGGTTATTCATGTCACGATTATAATTGTTTCGTATAGTGAGGAGGTTTCTTGAATTTATTTGCCAGTCTAAACGCGCAAACAAACTTGTTGTATTTCTTCTTTTGTCAAATGAACCTGTTTGTGGATTATTAGAAACACCATATTTGTCCCTTCCTACCTGTACGAACTGATCAAGTACATCTTTAGAGATTCCATATAGCTTTTCATCCTCTACAGATCTTATATCTCCTATCTGAAGTGGGCGTGCGTCAAGCTGTTGGTCCCATGCTACGAAATAATGTAATCTGTCTTTTATTATCGCACCCCCAAGAGTTGCTCCAAACTGAGAGATTGAATATTGGTTATTTACTCGGTTACCTCTTGTGTCGAACGGACTGGAGAGGAAATCTGCTCGTTCATAAACAAATGCTGAACCTTGGAATTCATTTGTTCCTGATTTTGTGACAGAACTTATTGTTCCTCCTCCGGAACGTCCCATAGTTACATCATAATTGTTTGTAACAACTTCAAATTCACGTATGGCCTCCATTGATACCAAATACGGTCCGCGGTTTGTTGTTCCACTTGAAGTTGGACTTTTGGCTGTCATACCATCTATTGTATATGATGTAGATGATGCTAGCTGACCATTTATCTGACTGCCATTACTTAATGGGGACAAATCCATAAGATTTGTAAAGTTACGTCCGTTTACCGGCATTGTTTTAAGGTCATGTGCTGAGATGTAAGTTCCAGCACCGGATGACAATGCTTGCTTCTTTAGACTGTTAGCTACAACCTGGACTTCTTGAATATTCATTGATTCTTCACTCATCACAAAATTCACATTCAGTACGTCTCCTTGGTTCAAACTGTAATTAGCTTTTGTCTGGTCACCAAAACCTACATAAGAGACTTTTATTGTATAAGGTGAACCAAGCGGTAATTGTCTGATGATGTATGTTCCGTCTTGCGATGTAATTGTTCCGGTACTGAATCCTGTAGATTCATTTTTCACTTCGATTGTAGCGCCAATAAGTGGCTCTTTTTCTTTGTCTGTGACAACTCCTTTTACCGTAGCTGTGACAGATGCTTGTCCAAAAGACATTTGTACCATTCCAAATAGGAATAGGATGAATAGAACAGTTTTGTTTTTTGTTATCATAATTGAAAAGTTAAAGTTTTTGCGAGTGCAAAGTACTATAAAACGTTTTAAGGTTTCATTTCTATAAAATAACATTTTAATTATTAATCTGTTACAAAGTGTTTACGGATAATAAAAAAAGCAGACATGGTTAGAATAATCATGCCTGCTGTCTATATGTTGTGTTTGTTCTTCTAGAAACTGAACTGATAGTCAAGTCCTTTATCAGGTCTTACTAGCATGTTGGTAACTTCAAAGTCAATTTTTCCGGATGTTATACCACTATCTAATTTGACGTTGATAATATGTTTACAATTAGGTTCAATTTCATAATCTCTGAAATATGTCAATCCAGAATCATGTTTTATTTTTCTTAGATAGAATGTTAAATCTGAGTTGTTGTAGATTGTGAAACTTACAGATTTCTCCTTCCTTTCAATATTTTCAATTTTAACTGCATTGTCGAATAAATCTTTTAGCCACATTTCTTCACCGATAATTTTTTCACCTACAAATACTGCTGTTCTGCGGTTATCCAAGGCTTCTCTTATACTTTCAGCATTGCGCTCTTTTGCAAATACTAAAGTCATTGTACGATGTTCACCTTTGTTGAAATCAATGTCAGTCTGTATAGGCTGATGAATATCAGATGTCCCTATCATTGTAAGTTTCTTATCAATACACCATTGTTGTGCTTCCGGGAAATAGTGTTTGCCATTGGCTACCTCTATTCCATGCATACATCCGTTTTCGTATAAGTAAGTGTGCTCGTCCCACCAAAGAGTTTTTTCCGGTTGCTGTGCGTCCCAACCTGGATGATTCCAGAAGATAAATGCATTTTGCGATTTAGCTGCGTTGAATGCATCTTTGAAATTTTTTGTGTCAAGTGGATTACTGTCTGTAATGAAAATTGCATTATGATGTCCTGGTGCCATGGATCTTGTTATTTCACTTCCTTTAATGAGGATTATATCTTTATCCTTGGCGTATTGTTTTATTATTTCATATGAACGGTTATGGTCCGCTTTTATATCATTTTTATGAGGTCTATACTCTATATGTTCTGTCAAAGATATAGCGTCAAGCCCTTCGGAGTATGCTTCATCCACTCTTACTGTAGGCCAAACTAATCCGTCAGAAAATACTGTGTGAATGTGAAAATCACATTTTAGTGTTTTGTAATTATCCAAATCAGGGATATTGATGTTTTTGTCCTTTGTTTGTCCAAAACCAACCTGTAGCATTCCTGTCATTGCAAGAAATAAATAAAATCTTCTCATATCTTGATGTTTTAAATTAATTTCCCGCAAAAGTATCTGATATGTTTTACGTTGCTGTTAAACGATTGTTACAATTGTTTGTATGCAAAAATGGGAGGATAAAATAACCCTCCCATAACAATATTATATTGTTGTTTATTCAGCCAAGACGAAATCCAACTGTTTCTTTTCCAGATTGGCGCGTGCCACTTTTATTTTGATGGCATCACCAAGGCTGAATTTCTGATGATAACGTCTGCCGATAAGGCAATAGTTCTTTTCGTCGAACTCATAATAGTCATTACCCAAATCGCGCATGGCTATCATACCCTCACATTTGTTTTCGTTTATCTCTACATAAATACCCCATTCTGTAACTCCTGAGATAACTCCGTCATAAGCAGTTCCAATATGTTCGCTCATGAATTCCACCTGTTTATATTTTATGGAAGCACGTTCTGCACTTGCTGCTGTCTGTTCCATTGCAGAGCTGTGTTCGCACATGCTTTCATACTTATCTGCCTGCGCACTTCGTCCTCCATCCAGATAGCGTGTAAGCAGACGATGAACCATCAGGTCAGGATAACGTCGTATAGGCGAAGTGAAGTGAGTATAATAGTCGAATGCCAAGCCGTAGTGACCTATGTTATGAATGGAATATCTGGCTTTTTGCATTGAGCGCAAAGATACTGTTTCCACTAGGTTTTGTTCGCCTTTTCCGTTTACATCCTTCAACAGACGGTTGATAGACTTTGATACTTCAGTCTTTGTTCCGCTAGTACGGATTTTATATCCGAAGCGTGCGATAAACTGGTTAAGGTTGTCCAGCTTGTCAGGGTCCGGCAGGTCATGAATACGATATGGGAATACTTTCGCCTTTTTGTTCTTTGGCACTTTTCCTATATGTTCGGCTACAGTGCGGTTTGCCAGAAGCATGAATTCCTCTATCAACTTGTTGGCTTCCTTGGACTGCTTGAAATAAACGCTCAACGGTTTTCCTTTCTCGTCTATTTCGAATCTTACTTCACATCTGTCGAAGTCAATAGCTCCCGCAGCAAGACGTTTTTCACGAAGAATCTGAGCAAGCTTGTTCAGTTCAAGTACTTCTTCCTTGAAGTCACCCTCACCTGTTTCTATAATATTCTGAGCCTCTTCGTATGTGAAACGTCTGTCAGATTTTATTACTGTATGTCTGATGCGGTAGTCCTTGACTTCAGCTTTTTCGTTCATATCGAATATTACAGAGTAAGCCAGTTTCTCTTCGTTAGGACGTAATGAGCAGATGAAGTTACACAGACGTTCGGGCAGCATTGGTATCGTACGGTCCACAAGATAGACAGATGTGGCTCGCTTCAGTGCTTCCTTGTCTATGATGCTACCTTCCTTGACGTAATGTGAAACATCGGCAATATGTACTCCGACTTCCCAAAGACCCGGTTTCAGTTGTCTGATAGATAGAGCATCGTCAAAGTCCTTTGCGTCTTTAGGGTCGATGGTGAATGTAGTAATACTGCGGAAATCCTCGCGTTCTGCATAATCCTCTTTTGTAATTTCTGCTGATAATTTTTCTGCTGCAGCCTCTACTGATTGTGGATAAGTATATGGTAATCCATATTCAGCTAGTATGGCGTGCATTTCAGTATTGTTCTCACCTGCCTGTCCTAGTACGTCAATAACTTCACCGAAAGGATTCTTTGCTTCGTCCGGCCATTCAGTAATTTTTACTACAGCCTTATCGCCATTCTTCGCTCCTTTAAGTTTTTCTTTAGGTATAAATATGTCGTTGGCAAGTGTACTTGTTTCTGTAATGAGGAAAGCATAGTTTTTCGATACCTTCAGTGTGCCTACAAAAGTAGCTTTTGCCCTGTCAAGTATTTCTATTACTTGCCCTTCTATCTTTTGTTTCTTGCATTTTGCGCATAGAGAAATCTTTACTTTGTCATTGTTCATGGCATGAGCCGAGTTCCTTTCTGCAATAAAGATAGGTTCTCCGCCATCGTCAGGTATAAATGAGTTCTTACCATTGCTTTTGCGGATGAAGGTTCCTGTCATAATCTGACCTTTGTCATTAAGTTTCCATCTTCCCTTTTCGGTTTCAATCAGGAAGTTGTCTTCTGCCATATCCTTCACTATGTCTGTACATAGCATTTTCGTAGGATGTGTTGTTAGTTTCAGTCCCAGGAATAATTGCTTAAGGCTTATAGCCTCAGTCGGTTTGTTGCGGAAATAATTTATAATGAGTTCCGACATCTCTTTTTTCTTCATTCTTTTTCCGCCTTTTTTTTCTTTTTTATTTTTAGCCATAGCTATTCCTTTCTTTGTTAGTTTCTACAAAGTAAGCAAAATAAATGGAATAAAGATATAATAGTCTTATTTATTTTCCTGATAACTTATAAAAGTTCCACAGTTTCTTGTTTTTTACTGTCCGAAAAGAATCTGCCTGTAATAGTTCTGACTTCTCCATATTCCTAAGATTATATGTAAAAATCAGAACCACTACAGGCAGATTACTATATTGTTGTATTACAATTTAAAACAACAGTTAATTTTTAGTACCAAGTTTTTTGCTTGTCGCCCATTATGAATTTCAGGTTTCCACCTTTTATGATATCATTATATTCTATCCATGGTTTTTTATATTCTGTGCCATTAAGAATTATACTCTGTATATAATTGTTGTTTTTACCTGAGTTCTCTTTTTCAATTGTGAATGTTCCATTTTTGACTTTCAGCTCAACATTCTCGAAAAGAGGGTAGCCAAATACAAACTTTCCGCCTGCAGGTTCTACCTGATAAAAACCAAGTGATGATAGTATGTACCATGCAGACATTTGTCCAACATCTTCATTTCCTGAAAGACCGTCTGGATTTGTACTGTACATTGTGTTTAGAATTTCTTTAATGCGGTCTGCTGTTTTCCATGGTTGTCCTAAAAGTGTGTATAAGTACGTAATGTGATGACTAGGTTCGTTTCCGTGAGCATATTGACCTATAAGGCCACTGATGTCTGGAGAATATGAATCTCCCATATCACCTTTTGCTATGAACAAGGAGTCAAGTTTTTCTATTAGTTTATCTTTGCTGCCGAAACACTCTGTAAGTCCTTCAATGTCGTGTGGTACCAGCCATGTGTATTGCCATGCGTTACCTTCACAGTAATCATCATCTCTGTGTGATGAACTATAAGGACTGAATGGAGTACGCCATGAGCCGTCCAACATCTTACCTCTCATAAAGCCTGTTGAAGGATCGAAATAGTTTTTGTATGATTTACTCCTTTTCAGGAAATACTCATAGTCTTCTTGTTTACCCAATTTAAGAGCTGCTTGTGCTACTGACCAGTCAGCTAAAGCGTATTCCATATCATATGCAATTGACTCCAGCATCTTGTCGGACGGGATAAATCCATATTCTATTCTGTGTTGCATACCTCTTTCTGCAAGCATGGATGATTCTTTAAGTGCTTCGTAAGCTAATTCATAGTCAAATCCTTCTATGCCTTTAAGTATGGCATCTGCAACTACAGGAACACCTGGGTTACCAACCATACAGTCTGTTTCACAACCCATTAGATGCCATACCGGAAGTTTGCCTTGCTGTCGGTATATAGTGGTCATAGTGTTTATGATATCACTCATTTTTTCAGGGTGAAGAATAGTCATAAGAGGTTGGGCTGCTCTGTATGTGTCCCAAAGTGAGAATGTAGTATAATTCTTAAACCCTTCTCCTTTGTGCATTTTATTGTCTGCTCCGTAATAGTCGCCGTTTACATCACAGAATTCAGATGGGGCAAACATAGAGTGATACAATGCAGTATAGAAAATCTTTTTTGCATTTTCGTCAGAGCATTTGTTGATTTTTACTTTACCAAGTTCTTTGTTCCATGCATCTTTTGCATCTGCTATAACTTTGTCAAAATTCCAATCGTTTAACTCTGTCTGCATATTCAGTTTTGCACCGTTTTCTGATACTGGCGATAGAGCTACTTTCATATATATAGGTTTCGAATCATTTTGGGCAAAATTTACTCGTGCAAACATTTTTTCTCCCTTACCTTCTTTGGAATTATTTAGTTTCTTTCCGTCTACAATGAATTCTACACCGTCAAATTTTCTTGAAAACTCTGCATGGAAGAATATTTTTTGGTTGTCAGCCCAACCTTTTGAGTATCTGTATCCATTGATGGTACTGTCATTTACTATTCTGACTAGTGCTTCGGTAGGTTTATCCCAACATCCACCATTTACCATGTCGAATACTATTGCAGGTTTTTCATTTGAAAGATATGTATATTTGTGAAAACCAACTCGTTTTGTCGCTGTAAGTTCTACATCTACATTGTATCTTGATAAATGAGTTCTGTAGTATCCTGGTACAACTGTTTCTTTCGACCTGTCAGAATATGACCATAGACCGGTCTCGTACGAAGAATTGTCTCCACGTGCATAAGTGACTTCACCGGTAACAGGCATTACATTGATATCGTGCAGGTCACCTATACCTGTACCGCTAAGGTGCGTATGAGGGAATCCTATGACTGTAGAGTCTGATACATGATATCCTGAAACCCAATCCCAACTTTGAGGGATACTAGTAGGTCCTAATTGTATGAAACCATATGGAACATTAGCACCATAGAACACATGTCCATGTCCTCCAGTTCCGATTTTAGGATCTACATAGGTAGTGTAGTCTTGTTCCAACACGGTGGTAGTAGTCTCGTTGCTGCACGATGCCAGAATACAAGCCAGCAGTGATACAAAAGTAGTAGATAGCTTCTTCATAACAAGGTATAATTAAATATTTCTTAATAGGTTATTGTTATTATATCATTGCAAAAATATAAATTTATTTTAAAGTATGGCTATTATTTTTGATATTTGCTTTTCGGGTGAATCAAGTAACATCTTTTCATATGTTTCTTCTTGTTTTTTCAGCTTCATTTGTAATGTAATCGGGATAACCGTATAATTTTAATATTCTTATGGCATTACCTTCATTGGCAGAGCCTTTCTTGATTTTGTAGTCGAAAGCCAGCGCTTCATTTTCGATATTCTCGCAGAAATGATAAAGTTCGTATTCGTTGTTAAGGAGTGATGTCAGTTCGTTGTCGTGTGTAGAAGCAAGGACTATATTGTTATGCCCTGCCAGTTCTTTCAATACAGCAGCATTGATTGAAATTCGTTCTGCTGTGTTTGTACCCTTAAATAACTCGTCGAACACCAGAAGATGATTGCCTGATATAGCCTGGTCCAATACCTTCTTGACATTTTCGGTTTCAGTGAGGAAATAGCTTTTCCCGTTCTCCAGGTCATCTTCAGTATTTATCACAGAGAGGATATGTCTGTCCGTGTCAATTCTGAATTCACGTGCAAAACAGGTGTTAAGTGCCTTGCCCGTTATGGAATTTATCGCAATGGTGCGTATGAAACTGGTTTTTCCAGACATATTCGACCCCGTAATGAGCATTGATTTTGTGGATATTGATATGTCATTGGGAACACAGTTGTCTATCAGAGGATGATAAATGGATTTAACCGACAGTTTTTCGTCATTTTCCGGTTTTGTAGGATGGCAATAATAGGGGAGTTCTTCGCGAAGAAAAGATAATGAACAAATAACGTCCAGAAATCCGATGAAGCGGAAAACTCCGTCAATATCTTTCAGTCTGCTCTCAATGATACGGAATGAGTTTATTACATTTGTTGCGGTATGAAGGAAGAATATGTCCAGCAATTCAGTAAACATGAATAAAGGCATTGCCGCGTTGCTGTCCAGACTGATACTTATTCGGAAGAAGCGCAATTTTTTGGTCAGTTCCTTTAAATTGTTGATGTAATGATGGATATTTCTGTCAGTATCGGCAAATATGCTGAAACCCGCAACCTTTTTAGCTGTTTGAATAAGTCTGTACAGTTGCGGAATAGAGAAATAGTATAAAGAAAGTTGACTTTTCTGCTTCAGATGCAGATAGCAGTTCGCAATATATGAGGCAAGAAGAAGGATTAGAAATTGCCCCGGCGAATTGCTTATAACGGCGCATAGCAGGAAAACCAACGGCAACCACCGGCAAATGTTGATTGCGTGGATGTAGCTTTGCGAATAATCAGTATACCTTCCGTGTAATAACTCTGTTATTGTGTAAGCATCAGGTTTGTTCAGTTTCCCTAGTAGTTCTACAAGTTGCTTCCTTAATGAATTGTTATCATGGAGCTCATTTATCAGAGATTCGTTATCCCTGGCCTGTGAAATCTCATCTTTGCATACGATGTGATATAAATACTGCCTGCCTATGCATGACGAAGTGAAATCAAGCTTTTCGCACAGACTGTCGATATTCAGTTCGTGGCGTACATTTTCAGGCATTCCTTTTTCTCCGAAAGTCATGTTTCGGTACGTATCGTATGCTTTGATGTCACTATCCATAGTTGTATGTATGTTATATACGCAAATATACTTACAAAAACTAAAAGATACAATTTATTATTATTAATATAAACAATAGTGGAGTTCGATTGTTTTGTTATAGATGGAAAGCATTATCTTTAGATAAGATAGGCTGTACCTCGAAGGCAAAAGCCTGAAAACTTTGTTTTCACTTTGTGCTTCACTCGGTTTGCATTATCTTTGTACCTTTATAATACGGAAAGTAATGAATTACAAAATATTAGTAACAGGCGCCAGCGGATTTATTGGCAGTTTTTTGGTTGAAGGTGGCCTTGCCGAAGGAATGCAGGTATGGGCTGGAGTGCGTAAAAGCAGTAGCAGAAAATATTTGCAGGACGAGCGAATCCGTTTTGCTGAACTCGATTTTACCGATTCGGACAAGCTGGCGGCGCAGTTGCTCAAACATAAGGAGGAACACGGCGGATGGGATTATATCATACATTGTGCCGGTGTCACCAAGTGTCTGGACAAGGCAGGCTTTGAGATTGGCAATTACTGGGCTACACGTCATTTCATTGAGACTCTTGTGAAGCTTGGCATGACTCCGAAGAATTTTATTTTCATAAGTTCACTCAGTATTTTCGGACCGATACGCGAGAAGGACTATTCGTCTATATGTGAGACAGATAAGCCTGCCCCGAACACAGCCTACGGTGTGAGCAAACTCAAGACCGAAGAGTATCTTCAGGGTCTTAAGGATTTTCCATACGTAATATTCCGTCCAACGGGAGTATATGGTCCACGTGAAAGGGATTACTTCCTGATGGTAAAGTCGATATGCAATCATGTAGATTTTGTGGCTGGATATAAAAGGCAGGACATTACTTTCATATATGTAAAGGATTTGGTTCAGGCTGTTTATCTGGCAATAAAGAAGGACGTGAAGTGCCGTTCGTATTTTGTGAGCGACGGAGATGTGTATAACAGTCGTACTTTTTCTGACCTTATACGTAAGGAACTGGGAAATCCTTGGATGATAAGGTTTGTTTGTCCGTTGTTTCTGCTCAAAGCCATTTCATATGTAGCTGAGTTCTTTTCACATTTCACTCACAAACCGAGTACGCTGAATAGAGACAAATATAATATAATGAAGCAGCGCAACTGGAGATGTGACATTAATCCATTGGTAAAAGAATTGGGATATAAACCCGAATATAAACTGGAGCGTGGGGTAAAAGAAATAATAAGCTGGTATAAAAAGGAAGGATGGATATAAATTTAAAACTGTTGGAAAGAGTGGAAAGCGGTAAAGGGCTTTTTGCTGTGGAGAGTATTAGCCTTATTTATAATGCTCTTACTTCAATTCTTATATTAATTTTGTTTCCACGCATGGATCATCCCGGCATTATGCTTCTTGAACGTGTTGGGATAGTGATACTTACAATTGCTTTGATGTATCTTTATAGAGCATTTCCGTGCAGGCTTACAGCATTTGTACGTATGGTTGTACAGATGTCGCTATTGGCGTACTGGTATCCTGACACATACGAATTCAACCGTGTATTTGATAATCTGGACCATATCTTTGCTGCTATTGAACAAGCAGTATTCGAATGTCAACCATCAGTTGAGTTTAGTAAACATTGTCCTTCAATATGGTTCAGCGAACCGCTTAATATGGGATATTTCTTTTATTATCCTATGATGTTTATACTGGTGGTATATTATTTTATTAAGCACTATATGAAATTCGAAAAAGTCTGTTTTGTGCTTGTCACCTCGTTTTTCATATACTATCTGTTCTATTTGCTTGTGCCTGTGGCAGGTCCGCAGTTCTATTTTCCGGCAATAGGAATGGATAGAGTCAATGCCTGCGAGTTTCTTCCGCTGGGCGATTATTTCAATTATAATGTCCTGCTGTTTCCGGCTCCGGGTTATGAACATGGATTATTTTATAAACTGGTGGAGGCATCGCAGGAAATAGGTGAACGTCCTACAGCGGCATTTCCCAGTTCGCATGTTGCCATATCGACTATAGTAATGATAATGTCGTCAAAGGTAAGTAGAAGGCTTACATATATCCTGCTTCCATTTTATATTTTATTGTGTCTTGCTACTGTATATATACAGGCTCATTATCTGATAGATGCAATTGCAGGATTTATATCTGCATTTTTCGTTTACCATATAGCCGTATCGATGTACGACAAATGGTTTATTACACCTACTTTCAAATGATTAATAAAACTTACTTATGAAGATTAGAGATATAGATTTAGGAGAACAGCCCGTACTTTTGGCTCCAATGGAAGATGTTACCGACCCTGCATTCCGACTTCTATGCAAGGAATTTGGAGCTGATATGGTATATACAGAGTTCGTTTCGAGTGATGCGCTGATACGTTCTGTAGGCAAAACCATGTTGAAACTGAACATCAGCGAGAAAGAACGTCCTGTGGCCATACAGATTTATGGCAAGGATACGGAGACTATGGTTGAGGCTGCAAAAATAGTTGAGCAGGCTAAGCCTGATATCTTGGATTTGAACTTTGGATGTCCGGTAAAGCGTGTAGCTGGAAAGGGAGCAGGTTCTGGTATGTTGCAGAACGTTCCTAAGATGCTTGAAATAACCAAGGCTGTAGTCAATGCCGTGAATATACCTGTTACTGTGAAAACCCGTCTGGGATGGGATTCGGAACATAAGATAATAGTGGAACTGGCAGAACAGTTGCAGGACTGCGGTATTGAAGCTCTGACAATACACGGACGTACACGTGCCCAAATGTATACCGGCGAGGCTGACTGGACTCTTATAGGTGAGGTGAAAAACAATCCGCGTATGCGTATTCCTATCATTGGCAACGGCGATGTAACTACTCCACAACGGGCAAAGGAATGTTTCGACAAATATGGTGTGGATGCAATAATGATTGGTCGTGCAAGTTTCGGTCGTCCGTGGGTTTTCAAGGAGGTGAAACACTATTTGCAGACAGGCGAAGAACTTACAGGGCTTGATTTCGGTTGGAAGATGAACGTCCTTCGTCGTGAGGTGCAGGACAGTGTTGATTTGCTTGACGAACGTCGCGGCATTCTGCATGTACGTCGCCATCTTGCTGCATCACCATTGTTCAAGGGTATTCCTAACTTTAAGGAAACACGCATTGCCATGCTTAGGGCAGAGACACTTGCAGAACTTAACTCCATTCTAGACCATATAGAAGAAACTTTTGCTTATTGATTTTATACTGCATATTTTTCATTGCCGACTGTAGTCAGTAAAGCTGCTTACTACAGTCGGCAATGCTGCTTACTAATGTCGGTAGCACTGCTGACTATAGTCGGCACCAAAAAATGTCCGGTAAATTCCTATTTTACGTTTATTATTATTCGTCTGTAACCATTGAGGTTATGTTCACCATTGTCGGTCACCTCGCATATGATATGTATTGTCTTGCCTTTAGCGTCGGTAGGAATACTTATTTCAGATTTTGAATTATCGGCATTATTTATTGTTATATCTCCGTTATAATTTCCTGCTTCAGGCATATACCACCATTTATATGTTAACCGGTCATTGTCCGGATCGTATGTTTTCGAGGCATTTAGTTTTACAGTTTTTCCAGCTTTGGCATTTACCGGTATAGCTTCAAGCCCTTTCTTTCCGTTTACGATTACTATCGGATTTCTGTTACCTTTTCCATCCTTTGCCCAATCCATTCTGGCAGCAAAATTATTGAAAGACGCCTCGTAGAAATATTTTTCATATTTCTGTGAGATGGCTTTAGCCTCTTTAGAAGTGTTGGTGTAGCAATAAGTTTCGTTGTCCAAGGTTTTGTCCCATACGAAATATCCTCCCCATCCTGTCTGATTGGCTACTGTAGGGTCATTAAGTCCGTTTGGCAAGACATGCAGGAACGATGGAGTATCGCCTTCAACACCATATTTGTTTTTGGGATAAATCTTACCCATATTCCCGTGTCCTTGAATATGTTTGGCATACTCGTTCCAGTTTCCTGCTCCAAGACTGCATTGCGACAGCCATGCACTTTCGTCCCAAATGAAATTGATTTTATCGCCGAATTCCTTTCTCAGCCAGTAGTGTGAACTGAGAGTATATTTTCCTCTGTCTCCCCATGCTACGTCCTGGTCTGTGATGGCATATATGTATACTTTCTTCAGAAACCTTTCAAGTTCGGCTTCGCTTCTTTCCTGTTTTATTTTCCATATGGCTTGCGCTATGGTATTTCCGCCACCCCATAGTCCTATGAACAGCGGACGGTCATCTTCCTCGTCTGCCAGCTTGATAATGAAATCACTTCCTGCTGAATTATTGTCTTTACCCAAAGAGTTATATCCGAAGTCAAGACTTCCCATCATGATTCGGCTTTTCAGATATTCCGGACTTGGCCAGTAACCGATTGATTGTTTCTCTGATTCTTTCTTGATATCCAGAAATCCGTTTTGCTGAGAGCGTTTCATCAGGTTTGGAACGTCTTTTTCGTATGCATTGATAACGGTTTTCAGGCTGTCCATCCATCCTTGTGGATATTTTCCGCCGCTGCTGTTCCACCCGCTTGTAGTTATGATAGCCTCTATTTCGAAAAGGTCGGCGTGTGAAAGAAGTCTTATGGCAGATTCCATATCGTCTGGTTCTCTGTCTACCGGAGCAATGTCGGTCAGTACTACAATTCGCGGTTTCAGGCATTTGGAGTCTTTTCTTGCCATTACATTAGAAGGCTGGCAAATTAATGCTGTTACCATAAGGAATGATAAAAGAAGTTTCGGTGTTCTCATAATATTTGCATTTTTCAAATTATTATTGCAAATTTATGCCGTGTAATGTATAGATTTTGTCTGTTTTTATCTGTAAACATAGTGAATACCGAGATTTTCAAGAAGTTTAACAATACAGGAAGTGAGATAAACGAGTATGGTCTGTCGTGTGAGAAGTGGTTGCCCAATATTATGCCTCATCAGGACAGGCATAATGAAATATAGATAAACTTCTTTCCTTCGGGCGAGATGACATATCTTTTTCATGATAAAAAGATTGTTGTACCGCCACGTAGACTTATAGTTTTTTGGGGACTGATACCTCATCAGATTGTGGGGTATGATGAGTGTAATCCTTATTATGTATGTACAGTTCCTTTCTCGATGTTTCTGAGTTGGAATCTTCCTTCGTCCTTTGTTGATAAGATTCTGAAGGGTAATGTGGTGGTTGAAAGTGATACAGGATTTGCTGTTCATGATGAGTTTATGTTTTCTCATTGGGTGGAAGATATTAATACACCGTCTATGGATAGTCTTATAAGAATGGAACTTCATGCACGGTTGACAAGAATGGCAATTTCCTTGGCCGAACCAGGCGGAAACATACAGATGAGAAACTATGAAACAAATGTAGTTGAGCAAATAGCTATCTATATAGTACGTAATTATCGTAATCCTTTGAAAGTAGCTGATGTAAGCAGAGCCGTAGGGCTTCATCCGGATTATGCCAATACTATATTCCGTAAAGCATTCGGATGTACCATATATGAGTATCTCACGGGTGAAAGAATTGCAAATGCACAGAGATTGTTGCTCACTACAGATAAAGCGATAACAGAAGTGTCATTCTCCTGTGGTTTCAATTCTGTAAGTAGTTTCAATACGGCTTTTTTGAGGATAACAGGCTGCACACCACGCGAGTTCAGAAAAAGGAATAAGTAAATGAACTTACTTTTTATATGATTTCAGTATCTTTTCAGTTTTTTTCTTTTACTTTGCTGGAAAAGGATTGAAAGGTTTATGAAAAGATTATCGTTAGGTTTATTATTATTGTTCTCTGTACTGGCTGTTTCAGCCCAGTTGAGATGGGATGTTAAGGCAGGTATGTCAATAGCAAATATGAGTCATGCAGACAAAGATGCCAAGTTTGGTTATACAGTGGGATTAGGAGCAGACTATGCTTTCAGTGAGATGTTTTCTCTTCAGACAGGAGTGAACTTTACAAGCAAGGGAATGCGTGAAGTGGATGTTGAAGACGATTGGGGTACTTATGATAAGTCCACGTATAAGGTTTTTTCTCATTATGCAGAGCTCCCGGTGCTTGCTGCTGTGAGGTTTCGGGTTATTGATGACTTTAATGTGGTTTTAAATGCCGGTCCTTATTTTGCTGTCGGTATAGGCGGAAAGGAGGAATATAGTAATACTGCGTTTACAAATGATGACTATAGTCTGGATTTGTTTGGTGATAACAGAAAGATGAACCGTTTCGATGTAGGTTTGCAGTATGGTGTAGGTTTTGAGATTGACAATCATTTTCTTGTGAATCTGACAGGACAGGCAGGTTTCATAACTCCATATAAGAACCCGTACAATATGATGTATGGAGACGACGGCAAATCGCCGAAGAACCTTTGCTTTATGCTTTCTGTGGGATATCGTTTCTGATATTGCAGGCATGACCGATGTTATAATTAACGAAAAACATCGGTCATGTCTTTGTTTTTGCATGTAAATATAGAAGTAACGATTATTTTGAGTAATTTTGCAGCCATAACTCAATGAAAGATAAATGAATTATTCAATTAAAGATTTCGAGATAATGGCGCCTGTAGGCTCGCGCGAGTCATTGGCAGCAGCCATTAATGCCGGAGCTGATTCCATCTATTTCGGTATTGAAAGCCTTAACATGCGTGCCCGTTCGGCAAGCACGTTTACTATTGACGATTTGCGTGAGATTGCTGCCCTGTGTGATGAACATGGAGTGAAAAGCTACCTCACCATAAACACTATAATCTATGATGAGGACATAGAGCTGATGCGTAAGATTGTTGATGCGGCCAAGGAAGCCGGTATCAGTGCAGTAATTGCAGCCGATGTATCTGTCATGGCATATTGTAATCAGGTAGGTCAGGAAGTCCATCTTTCCACTCAGCTCAATATCAGCAATGCCGAGGCTCTGAAGTTCTATTCGCGTTTTGCCGATGTAGTGGTGTTGGCACGCGAACTTAATCTGAAGCAGGTGCGCAAGATATACGATGCTATCCAGGAACAGAACATAACAGGGCCGATGGGCGAGAAAGTGAGAATAGAGATGTTCTGTCACGGAGCCTTGTGTATGGCAGTATCAGGCAAATGTTATTTGAGCCTTAACGAACTGAATGCTTCTGCCAATCGCGGTGCATGTATGCAGGTATGTCGCCGTTCGTATATAGTAAAGGACAAGGAAAGCGATATAGAACTGGAAGTCGACAACCAGTACATAATGTCGCCAAAAGACCTTAAGACTATACACTTCATGGACGAGATGATAGAAGCCGGAGTACGTGTGTTCAAGATTGAAGGACGTGCACGCGGACCTGAGTATGTGCGCACAGTAGTGGAATGTTATAAGGAAGCCATCCAGTCGTATATTGACGGAACATTTACAGAAGAGAAGAAAGCCGACTGGGATACACGTCTCAAGACAGTATTTAATCGTGGTTTCTGGAACGGATACTATCTGGGACAGCGTCTTGGTGAGTGGAGCAGGAACTACGGTTCCGAAGCAACAGAAAGAAAGGTATATGCCGGACGCGGTATAAAATACTTCTCGAATATAGGTGTAGCCGAGTTCCTTATCGAGGCAACAGAAATTAAGGTTGGCGACAAGTTGCTCATAACCGGTCCTACTACCGGAGCAATGTATGTGGACCTTGAAGAAGCCCGTGTGGCTCTCAAGCCGGTAGATGTAGTAAAGAAAGGAGTTCACGTATCATTCAAGGTGCCGGACAGAATCCGTCCTAGCGATAAACTATATCGTATAGTTCCTGCCGAGGAGTTGAAGAAGAAATAAGAAGACGTCTATACGTTTTCCATATATAATTAACACCCATGTTGATAACTGCATTTATGTAGTTATCGGCATGGGTGTTAATTTGTTGATATAAACAGTGTTATGTGAAATTAACTGGATGTTGAAAACATCATACATAGGTGTTGAAAATTACGATTGCACTATTAAACTGTTTAAATCTTAGTTTATAAGAGACTTAAAATATAACGCTATGGTATAATAACGTCTTTGTTGTCATTAAAATCAATTTTAAGCGTTATTTTCTTTATGAAAGTATTGGTTGTGTAATTTGTGTTGCAAGGATGTTTCGTTGAAATTAAAAAAACAATACTAATTTAACAGCACATACATTAGTAAATCCTTATTTGTGATACAGTATATACTTTTGCGAGGAATTTATTGTATTAACTGATATGGATAAATATTATTTCTTATTAAAGACCTTGTTCTCTAAATCAAAAGCTATGCTTTCGTATGCTAAAGTGTTAGTGTCGTTTTTTGTTATTTTTATTAGTTTTGGCTGTGATACATCTTTTACAGAAATAGATGAAAGTTTTGATATAAGATTTGAAATACCTTCATTAATAGAAGTAAGTTCAGGTGGACAATATACTTTCTCTGACATTAATACAAATTCTTTGCTTGATACAGATAATATTCTTTTAGAGTCTGAAAGTGGAATCTTATATGTTTGCCCTATAGTATCTATATCAGCAGACAGCTTCACTATAAGTTTAAGTGAAGATATAGAAGCCGGTTATTATATTGTTTATATAAAACGTGATGATAGGAAAAAACAGATTGGCAAGACTTATATAAATGTTGTTGAAGGTTTGGATTTTACTCCTGATCCGGACACAACTATATATGGAGTAATATCTTCTGAAAAGGGACCTGTAGAAGGGGTAGTTGTTTCTGATGGGTTTGAAGTAGCATGTACAAATAGCAAAGGTATTTATCAGTTGAAATCAAAGAAAAAGCTTGGTTATGTTTTCATGTCTATACCTGCTGATTATGAGGCTTTATCAGATGGTATATTGCCACAATTCTATAAAAAACTCAAAGGCTCTTCTGATGTTACTGAAAGAATAGATTTCTCATTAAAATCAGTGGAAAATCAGGACACATATAAAGTGTTCATGTTTGGCGATATGCATCTTGCAAATAGAACAAATGACACAAAACAGTTTATGGATTTTGTTGAAGATGTAAACCTTTATAGAGAACAGAATAAAGGTGAAAGGATGTATGCTATAACTCTTGGAGATATGACTTGGGATTTGTATTGGTATTCAAATAACTATGAGTTTGGAGAATATCTTTTCACAATGAATACCTATTTCAAGGATTTACAGGTTTTTCATACTATCGGTAATCATGATTATGATTATAAGGCAACTTCGGATATTGAAGCTGCAGGGAAGTTTGTAGACTATATTGCACCTACTTATTATTCATTCAATATAGGAAAGATTCATTATATTGTTCTTGACGATATTGATTGCAGTAATTATGATGGGACTACTTCACGTAATTATGAAAAAAAGATTTCATCTGAACAGCTCGACTGGTTGGTTAAGGATTTATCATATATTGATAAGTCTGTGCCATTGGTGGTTATAATGCATGCTCAGGTATTTTATCCATCCGAGTCCAATGGTTTCAAGATAGACCATGATGTAACAAATACTACTCAATTATTTAATATCCTTGATGGTTATAAGGTTAATTTCGTAACTGGACATACACATTATAACTATAATGTAACTCCGGAAAATACAATTACAGGTGGGCGCGATATTCATGAACACAATGTAGGCGCTGTGTGTGGATCCTGGTGGTGGTCAGGATATTTGACAGAAGGTATACATTTGTCACCGGATGGAACACCTGGAGGGTATTCCATTTGGAATGTATCAGATAAGGATATAGAATGGATATATAAACCGACAGGCCATGATGTGTCATACCAGTTCCGTAGTTATGATTTAAATAATGTTAGTTTTTCATTAAGTGACGTGCCAGACATGCCATCAAATGTCTCTTCATCAGTAAAAAATAAGTTTATGCAATATGTAAATGCTTATCCGGTAAATAATGATAATAACGTATTGATAAACATATGGAACTGGAATTCACGTTGGAAGATTATAGTGACTGATGAGTATGGTAATAAGTTGCCTGTCGAGGAGGTGTGGGCTTTCGATCCTTTGCATATAGCAGCAATGACAGTCAAAAGATTTAATTCCTCAACATTGTCGTCTGTTCCTAATTTTATAACAACTCAATTTCCACATTTCTTTAAGGTAAATGTAGAAAATGCAGAAATGGACATTTGTATAGAAGTACAGGATGAATTTGGTAATACCTGGACTGAAAATATGCAACGTCCTAAAGACTTTTCAATCGACAATTATAGACTAGCAAAATAAAATGAGATTTATTATTTAAGAATTAAATTATGAAAGTTTTCAAAGCGTATTTTTTACTCTTGTTTGTGCTTCTTATGAGTAACATTACAGTTGCATTAGGGCAGAACAGAGTTTTATCCGGAAAGGTAATGGATAATCTTAAAGAACCTCTTATTGGGGTTTCTATTCAGGTTGCCGGTACAACAATGGGTACAATAACCTCTGATGATGGAACGTTTCAGGTTAATGTTCCTGTGGGAAAAGTAACTACACTTCACATGTCCTATGTGGGATATCTTACGCAGAAAATAGAGGTGAAGCCTGGAGAGAATAATATAATAGTTTATATGCAGGAAGATGCAATTATGCTTGAAGAAGCTGTAGTTGTTGGATACGGTACACAAAAGAAAGTTAACCTTACAGGTGCTATAACTACTGTAGGTAGTGAGAAACTTGAGAACAGAGTTTCCCATTCTTTGACAAACATGTTGCAAGGTTCAGTACCGGGACTTAATGTTACTACTTCATCCGGAGTTCCTGGAAGTTCTGCAGCCATAAATGTCCGAGGTGTAACTTCAATTAACAGCTCTGATCCATTGGTATTGATAGATGGAGCGGTAGGTGATATGAGTAGAGTAAATCCCAACGACGTAGAATCAATTTCTGTAATAAAGGATGCTTCTGCAGCAGCTGTTTATGGTGCCCGTGCTGCTTTTGGTGTTATATTGATAACAACCAAATCAGGTGCAGAACAGGATGGCAAGGCTACAGTAAGATATAGTGGCCGTTTAGGATGGGAGGCACCTACTACTTCAACAGATTATGAGGATACAGGTTACTGGTCTGTATATACAATAAATAAATTCTGGAAGGCTGAGAATGGTGGATTGTATGTTGACTATACTGATTATGACATGCAGCAACTGTTGGCCCGTGTCAATGACAAGACAGAGAATCCTGATCGTCCATGGACTGTCATTGATGAACGTAACGGACGTAAGCAATGGGTATATTATGGAAACTATGACTGGTGGCATATGTTGTATAACGATAATCGTCCGGTTCAGCAGCATAATGTATCTATAAGTGGTGGAAATAAGGATGTAAAGTATATGGTGTCTGGTGCATATAATTATCAGAAAGGTATGCTTAAGGAAAATCCTGATATTTATAATAAGTATAATTTGCGTTCTAAAATTGATATGAGAATCAATAAATGGGCAAATTTCACTAATAATACATCTTTCTATGGATCACAGTATTCATTCCAGGGTGATGGAAGTGTTGAAAACACCATTGCATATGGCGCCCGTCATGCTTTGGCCTGTTTCCCGATGAAAAATCCTGATGGTTCATGGTTATATAGCACACCATACCTTAATTATAAGGTAGCAAATGGTCGTCATATTATGCTTGGAGAAGGATCTCATAGGAATGTAGACCGTACAAATGACTTTTCAAATACTTCACGATTGGTTATCACTCCTATAAAACCTTTAAGTTTTACTGCAGATTTTACTTATCGTTTGTATCAGACTCGAAATACGAGCCGTTCTAATGTATTGTATTATCGTGAATATCCTGATGCAGAACTAGGTTCGTATGCAACAGGAGCCGGTGCAAATCGTTTGGATGAATCTGTGAATACACGTAACTATTATTCAGCAAATGTTTTTGCAAATTATGATGATACATTTAATGAAGTACATCACCTTTCAGGCGTTATAGGTTTTAACTATGAGACAATGAGATTGAAGAATATTTCTGCGTATGGAGAGAATCTTTCTTCAACATCACTTGATGATTTTAACTTGGTAGGACAAAACTCAGAAGGTGAGGTTATAACAGGAGTAGACGGCTCTCAGAATGCATATGCTTTAGCCGGTTTCTTCGGCCGTATTAACTATGATTATGCCGGAAGATATCTGTTCGAAGTAAGTGGACGTTATGATGGTACATCAAGATTTGCGCAAGGTAGCAGATGGGGATTCTTCCCTTCCGGTTCACTAGGATGGCGTATTTCGGAAGAACCATTTTTCAAACCTTTGTCTGAAAATGTAGATAATTTGAAGTTAAGAGCATCTTTCGGTAGTCTTGGTAATCAGAATGTTTCTTCTTATTATACATACATGCGATTGGTTTCTATAAGTGATTTTGCCGCGTATTCTTTTGGTGAAGGTAGTTCTATGGCTAAATACTCAACATTAGGTGCACCAGTATCCTCTGATTTGACTTGGGAAACTTCTCAGCAATGGGATTTAGGTCTTGATTTGTCAATGTTTGGAAATAGACTGAATGTAACATTTGATGGTTATGTGAGAAATACACTGAATATGTTGACAGATGGTATAGAATTGCCTGCTGTGTATGGAGCAAGTGTTCCTGATATGAATACTGCAGATTTGCAGACAAGAGGATATGAACTTGCAGTCAACTGGAGAGACCAATTCTCTATAATAGACAGTCCGTTTGAGTATAGTGTTGGTTTTAATATCAGTAATTATAAGAGCTATATTACTAAATATGATAACAAAGACAAAACGTTTGCAAAAACATATTACGAAGGGATGCGTTTAGGTGAAATCTGGGGATTCGTTACCGATGGTTTATTTGCTACAACAGAGGAAGCTCAGGCTTATGCTCAAGAGGTGGATTTGAGTTATATCAATAATCGTGTAACCGGTGGATGGCAGGCAGGAGACTTGAAGTTCCTTGACTTGGATGGAGATGATGTTCTTGGAATTGGCGCAAACTCTGTGGATAATCCGGGCGACCGTAAAATATTGGGAAATTCTCTGCCAAGTTTGTCATATGGTTTTAATGCAAGTGTAAGTTGGTATGGTTTTGACGCTTCTGTGTTCTTCCAGGGAACAGGAAATCACTATTGGTATCCTACAGGTCAGGCAATGCAGTTCTGGGGACCATATTCTTATCCTTATCTGACTTTCCTTCAGGAAGATTTCCTCGATGAAGTATGGGCTGAAGATAATCCGGATGCTTATTTCACTCGTCCTATGGCATATTCGGCTACATCAGGTCCTTTGAGTAAGGTTAATGACAGATATCTTCAGAATATCAGATATATGCGTTTGAAAAACCTTACAGTAGGCTATACTGTCCCTGTGAGATTGAGCAAGAAAATAGGAATAGAACAGGCTCGTATATATTTTTCAGGTGAGAACTTATGTTATTGGTCTCCATTGAAGAAGCATACTAAATATATCGATCCAGAAGCAGCTCTTGACAGAAGTGATGCTTATAACAATGCTTATTACCCTTGGTCAAAGACATTCATGTTTGGCCTTGACATAACATTCTAAGAAGTATAAAAAATAAAACTAATGAAAATGAAACGAAATATCATAGCAATAATAGCTTTATCACTTGGACTAACTTCGTGTGATGATTTATTAAATCTCAGTCCTATGAGTGATATTACTCAAACGGATTACTTTAAAACTGAGACAGACTTACAGCTTTTCAGTAACTCTTTCTATAATAATCTGTTGGATAAATCGCCTTATGACGATCAAAGCGACTTATATATACAGCAAACCCTTTCTGACGAGATGCTTGGAGGTACAAAGAGGGTTGTTCCTGCATCGGGAGGTGGATGGACCTGGACGGATTTACGTAAGATGAATACATTATTGGCTTATGTAAATCAATGTGATGATGCTGATGCAGTTGTTAAATATACAGCTCTTACACGTTTCTTCAGGGCTTATTTCTATTTTGAAAAGGTTAAAAGATTTGGCGATGTTCCTTGGTATGATGTAGAGTTGGGATCTGATGATGAGGCTCTTTATAAGCCTCGCGATTCAAGAGAGCTTGTGATGACAAATATGATAAATGACATTGATTATGCCATAGAAAATCTACCTGATAGGGATGAAGAAAAAAGTAGTCCTTTCCGTGTAAATAAATGGGCTGCATTGGCTCTGAAGGCTCAGTTCTGTCTTTATGAGGGTACATATAGAAAATATCATCAGGTGAATATTGAGGGTAATACATATACTTATTATCTTGATTTGGCAGCCAAAGCAGCTAAAGATATTATAGATAACGGTCCTTATAAACTATATTCTACAGGTAATCCTGATACGGATTATATGATGCTTTTTGCAAGCGAGGATGCCAATACAGATGAATACATACTTGCAATAAAATTTGACTACGGATTGCAGATTTATCACAATGCAACTGCACATACACTTGTTCCTACTCAGGGAAGGCCTGGATTGACAAAGAAAATGGTAAATACTTATCTTATGAAGGATGGAACGGCATTTACAGACAAGACCGGATGGCAGGAAATGACTTTTAAGGAGGAAATGAAGGATCGTGATCCTCGTTTGTCTCAGAGTATACGTACTCCAGGATATACCAGAATAGGTGAAACAACAGTTTTAGCTCCAGATTTTTCTGTTAGTGTGACTGGCTATCAGCCAATTAAATTCGTTCAGGAGCCTACGGCTTCTGGAGGTAACGTAGATAGAAACGACAGGTCTACATGTGACCTTCCTGTATATAGATATGCAGAGGTTCTTTTGAATTATGCAGAAGCTAAAGCAGAACTTGGAACTCTTACTCAGGATGATATTGATATATCTATTAATGAAATCAGAAAACGTGTTGGTATGCCTGGTTTATCAATGGATAATGCAAATGCTAATCCAGACAGATATCTTTCTTCTGAGGAGACAGGATATCCAAATGTGACAGGTGATAATAAAGGTGTTATACTTGAGATAAGAAGAGAACGTGCTATAGAACTTTCACAAGAGGGATTCAGATTTGATGACCTTGTAAGATGGAAAGCTGGTAGTTGTATAGACCAGGAGTTGTATGGAATGTATTTCCCAGGCCCTGGTAATTATGATTTGACAGGTGATGATGTTGCAGACGTTATTCTGTATTCTAATGGAACTTCTAAACCTGAAGCTCAGGCTGGTGTTCAGGTATATGAAATAGGAAAAGATATCATGCTTACTGATGATAATGAGGGATATGTATTTTATCATAAAAATATAAGTAGGACTCAGTTCTCTCAGGAGAGAGATTATTTATATCCAATACCAATAAATGAAAGGTCATTGAATCCTAATCTTACTCAGAACCCTGGCTGGAATGATGGACTTTCTTTCTAAAAGTATATAAATATATAATAATAGACTATTATGAAACTAATAAATAAATTATTTACATTGGCTTTGTGTCTTATGATTACTTTACTTTGTGGCTGTAGCAAAGAAGAAGATAATGTGGCACGTGCAGTTCTATCAAGTACAAGTTCTTTGGATTTTCCAGCTCAGAAACCTGCAGAAAAAATGATAACAGTATATTCTGATGCTGAATGGTTCATGGAAGAACTTCCTGAGTGGATTACAGTAACTCCTACTACAGGTTCAGGTACTACGGAAGTTACTATAGCTGTATCTGAAAATATGAGAGATGGTTCGATGGACAATCCTAGAAATGCAACAGTTGTTTTCAGGGGAAGCACACTAGCAAGTAGGGCTGAGGTGAAAGTTACTCAAGAGGGAGATAAATATCGTGACTGTAAGGAGTATTCTGTATCTGATGCAGTGTCTTTGGAAGATGGTACGGTTGTTATAGTTCCAAATGCGTATGTTTCTGCTGTAACTTCTTCAGGTGGTATGATTACAGATACTGATGCAGCCAATAACATTTATATTGAGACATCTGAGAATATCAAGGTTGGTGATGAAGTTTATATTATGGGAACAAAAGAATCTGATACATATAAACTGTCTAGTATAATCTGCGATAATGTTACGGTGTTATCAGAAAATAATGAGATAAACTATGTACAACCAGTTGATATTACTGATAAAATAGATTCTTTCACTTCAGATAAGAGGGAATATATTACTCTTAGGGGAGTCTTGTTGAACAATGTAATAACAATAGATGGTGCTGTTAATTCAGTATCTTTAATTGATGTTCCAGAAGAGAATGATTTAAGTTCATTGAATGGTCATTATGTAATAATAAAAGGTTATTATGCAGGAACGGCTGCTCCAACAGTAAGAATTGTTCTTGAATCGGTAGTTGACGATGGAGTATCAGAAATTATATTCTTCTCTGAGGATTTCGAATGGTTAAAACCATGGGCAGAGAATAGTGGTGCGGGACAGACGGTAGAGAATGATGGTTCTGGTAGTGCACCGCAGATATATTCGGCAAAGAATCCTGAAGGACAATTGGCGTCTGAAGCTTTGTTGGCTCGTGGATATGGTCTGGAACAGATTCCGGGAAATGCAATTTATTTACAGGATTGTTATCTTAAATTCGGTAAGACAGATTATCAGGCTGGTTTAACTTTGCCTTCAATAGATAATATTCTGGAAAACCCAAAATTGAAGTTATCTTTCGATTGGGCTCCTATGGTTGGAGGAACAAGAAAATTCGACCCTGTGAACATTATTGTTTCTATTACAAATGGAAGTGATGTAACAGAATTGGAACCTATTGGACATAGTTTTGTAGATACTGTCGACAAGCTTGAGTGGTTACATGCTGAAATTGTTATTGAAGGAATTGAAATAACAAAAGATACGCGAATAAGTATAAAGTCTGACGGTTGGGGTGATAATAAAGATACAACAGGAAGTTCTGTCTACAAACGTTGGTTTATTGACAATATCAAACTTGTTCAGGTAAGATGATTTTAAATTTAGATGATTAACAAATGAATCGCAATATATATTTTTTGAGTTTTATTCTTTTGGCAAACAGTATAAATGTTTGCGCAAAAGAGATAACAGGTAAAGTGTTTTGTGGAAAAAAGGGAATAAGTGAGGTTGTAGTTACAGATGGAGTGAACTTTACAACTACAGATTCTCTTGGGAACTACAAACTTGATACAGATACCTCTTTATCTGATTTCATTTATGTGGTGACTCCTTCAGGTTATGTAGCTTCTTATTCTACAGGAACGCCTTGTTTTTATAAGTCGGTTTCGGCAAAGAAACATGATTTTGAACTTTTCGAATTTAGTGTTCCACAAGGTAGATATACAATGTTTGCTGTTGGAGATACTCAGCCGGGCAATGATACTGCATATCTTAGAATGGAAAATGAGGCTATCCCAGATTTGAGAAACTATGGCAGGGAATTTATGGACAGAAGTATTCCTGTAGCGGCTATATTGCTTGGTGATATGGTATGGGACAATCAGGAAACTTATGGCAGGTTCAAGAATAACTTGAAAAGCTTGGGATATCCAGTTTATCCAGTAATTGGAAATCACGATCATGAAGAGTATTTCAGTGACAACAAAAAGAGTGAACTTGTTTATAAAGAGTTTTTTGGTCCTAATTACTATGCCTTCAATATGGGCCGTGATTATTATATTGTACTTGACAATATAGACTATAAAGGCAATCGTAAGTATGATGAAAAAATAACAACCGACCAGCTTCAATGGGTTAGAAAGTATGTTGAATATATACCGAAAGGTTCACATGTGTTTGTTGCTATGCATGCTCCAGCCTATATATATTATTTTGACAGAACTTTGGAAGGTGTAGAAGAATTGATGGAGATACTTAAGGATTATGAAGTATCTATTCTTACCGGGCATACACATATTCACTCGAATATTTTGCTACGTCCTAATGTAAGGGAGCATATGGTTGCTTCAATTGGTGGTGCATGGTGGCTTGGTGAATGTAAATATGCCTATGACGGTACACCAATGGGGTATCAAGTATTTGAGTCAACTCCTATTGGATTGCAGTGGCATTATAAAGTATTGGGTATGCCGAGAGATTATCAAATGAAAGTTTATCCAATTGGTACTTTCCCTGGTCATGTTGATGAACTTTGCGTAAAAGTATGGAACTGGGACGAAGGATGGAAAGTGGAATGGAGAGAGGATGGAAAATATAAAGGCGAAATGAAATCATTCTCTTCTATAGACCCTGATTATACAATGTATATTAGCAGAAACCATGCTAATGGAACGTTGAAAGCTAAAGGAACAGTTCCTCAGGCAAATGATTATTGTTTCTTTTCTGTTAAACCTTCAAAGGGAGCAAAAAAGGTTGAGATTGTTGTAACAGATAGATTTGGGAATAAATATGTTGACTCTATTAAAGTAGAGTGATTAAATAATAAATAGACAAACTTAACTGTGTCAGTAGGAATGATAGTAGATCTTTTTTGCTGACACAGTTTTTATCATGCGGTTGACACATTATTGGTTTATATAATATCTTTTGTATCTTTGCCCGGCATTTTTAATCAATTTAATTATTAACCAATGAAAGAAAACATTCAGAAAAGCAGCTGGATTATGCGTTTCAGACGCTATTCCAACCGCTCGTATGCAGTGTTCTCCACATTGAAATCTCCGGTAAGTATCGGGGTG
>CALUPA010000007.1 GCA_944322395.1 uncultured Phocaeicola sp. | reverse complement strand
AATTGTATATCGAGCAGTGTTTTTCCAGTGCTGTCACAGCTTCTTCGAAGGCACACATTTCCTCCTCGTCTCCCATGATTTTTATGACATTTCCTCTAGCCACTATCCTTAGTTTGGGAAACAGAGCTTTTATCATTTGCATGTTGACGTTGTTTACGCCATAGAAGATTACCGGATCGATATCTTCAAGTACAATATGTTTTTCTATCATTCAGTCAAATTCAATATGCTTTAGTTTTGTATATTTTTCTGCAAATTTAATGAATCCTTTTGATTGTTATGTAGAAATAGGTATAAAAAATGCCGGCTTAGGACTAAAGCCGGCAAAAAAATGATACGAAAAACGGTACTGTAAGGTCTATCAATATCCCATGGAAAATAGCCACAGGAATCATGTCTTTTCCGGAATACCTTGTTATAATAGGTAGTACTACATCCATAGAGTTTACTCCGGCGGCTGAAATAGGTGCCAGTTTTCCGAAATATTTCACTAGCAGCGGTGTTCCCAGCAAAGCCATCATCTCACGGAATATATTAGACAGCAGGGCTATTGTTCCCAACTCAGTAGCAAGCTGAATGCCCAATGATGCTTCCTTGAACTGTGTAATAAGAATGGATGACAGTGAGTAGTAGGCAAATCCGCTCCCTACGGCCATGCAGTCGAAAATACTCCATTGCGATAGAAGCAGACTGGCAAATGCCGAAAACAGCAACGTGCCGATAATCGTGGCAAGCGGTATGAGCAGATATTTGGGACGTATATCTTTTATTATGGATTTCAGGTCTTTACTTGACCCTATACTCAGTCCCACCTGTAGCATAAGTGCATAGAGTATATACATTGACAGATTACTTTTCTGCAAATCGAGCGGAATGATGTCCAGCACTCCCAATATGCACCCTGCCATAAAAAACAGAAGAACTATCAGGCTACCCTTCATGGCTTTCTCCTTTCTTGAAAAACAGTGTCAGTACCAGCCATGCAGCAACTATACTGCCGCAAGTGGCCGAGAATGCTATTATTGCTGCCTGCCATCCGAAACTTCCGAGATTTTCGATTATTCTGTCATTCGAACCTACCGAAAGTCCCATGATGAACAAAAGCAATATGATGGTGTAAGATATGGTCTTTTCAGTTTTTCTCAGAAAATCCATGTTTCTGAAAATATAGCCCAGGATTATTCCTGAGAACATAGTTCCTATAATTGTAAACATAACTGTACTTTATTTTAAACGTGAGAATGTGTTTGCCTTGAGATATATATAATACATCCCTATCAGAATTAATAAAGAAAATAAAAAAAGTATATGTTATGCTTATTGGAATCCGCTGAACCAATGAACTGACGCGCTGCGATGTCCGAATATAAGATATATCCGGAGCGGAGTGTGTGGCTGTATGTATGTCAGAAGTTTGTTCATCGGTCTGTTTGTTTTGTTTCGCGATGCAAAGGTATGATGAAATTGCATATTTTCCAAATATTTATAAGTTTTTCCTTTGTCAGGGAAATTATTTCGTTCATAATATGGTAGATAATTGAGTGAAAGTAATAACTTTGCAACTATTAATAATGAAAACATTCAGATTTGATATGAATACAGCATTTAACTTTGTCTCTTTATCCTACAGGCAGAGCAGGACATACCTGTTTTCTGTACTTTTCATTTTGGGAAATATTCTTTTGCCTCAGTTATGTCATTTGGTTCATCTTGGTGGTCCAACGATGTTGCCCATTTATTTTTTCACTCTGGTGGGAGCTTATAAATATGGGATGAGGCTTGGCTTGCTTGTAGCAATACTTTCCCCTCTTGTAAATTCATTATTATTCGGTATGCCTGTACCTGCTTTGCTTCCGGCTATAATATGTAAGTCTGTCTTGTTGGCGGTGGCTGCAGGATTTTTGGCTGGCCGTACAGGAAAGCTTTCTATATACTCCCTGATAGGTATCGTGCTGTTTTATCAGATAGTAGGCGGAATGGCAGAATGGGCTATCAGCGGCAGTCTTGATGCGGCTCTTCAGGATTTTAGAATTGGTGTTCCTGGAATGCTTCTTCAGGTTTTTGGTGGATATTGGCTTTTAAAATCGATATCTAAAGTTTAATTTATAAATATATTATTATGACAACATTATTATTATTGGGAATTGGTATGCAGGAAGTCCTTCTTATCGGGCTGATTATTTTGCTTTTATTTGGTGGTAAGAAGATTCCTGAATTAATGAAAGGATTAGGTAAGGGAGTAAAAAGTTTTAAGGACGGAGTGAAAGGTATAGAGGACGATATAGAGATGTCCGATAAGGAAAACAATGATAAGAAAGCGCAGTAAAAGTGGAGCAGGACGATAAAGTAATGACATTTTGGGACCATTTGGATGAATTACGTGGGGTTCTTTTTCGTATAGTGGTGGTAGTGGCGCTATTCACCATATTGGGCTTTTGTTTTAAAGATCAGCTTTTTGCCGTTGTTCTGGCTCCTAAGGAATCCGATTTTATCTTTTATCGGTTGCTTTGCCATTTGTCCGATTTACTCGGCATGCCGGGATTATGTCCTGGTGAATTCAGTTCCACACTTATCAATACCCAGTTGGCTGGTCAGTTCATGATGCATGCCATGGTGTCTATATATGCAGGTCTGATAGTGGCATCGCCATATGTCATATATAAACTGTTTCATTTTATTTCGCCTGCGTTATACGAGAATGAACGCAAATACTCTGTTCGTGTAGTTACAAGTGGTTATCTGTTGTTTATTACAGGTGTATTGGTAAATTATTTTATTATATTCCCACTTACATTCCGTTTTTTGGCATCCTATCAGGTCAGTCTTGATGTTCAGAACACAATAATGCTTTCGTCTTATATCGACACACTGATGCTTCTGAGTCTGCTGATGGGTATAGTTTTCGAGATACCTGTGGTTTGTTGGTTCCTTGCCAAGATAGGAGTATTGCATTCTTCGTTCATGCAGAAATACAGAAAGCATGCATATGTAGTGGCACTTATAGTTGCAGCTGTAATTACTCCTACATCCGATATATTTACATTGTTGCTTGTTTCAGTACCTATATTTGTACTTTACGAAGCAAGTATTCTTATAGTTAGAAAGGTTGATAAGAATGTCGATGATTGATTTAAGAAAAACTCTTTTTGCTATGCTTTGTTGTGTTGTCTCGGTTTCATATGCCGGCGACACTGTAAAGTATTGTGCACCATTGGATTTTCCATTATTACTCAGTGCTAATTTCGGCGAGTTGAGACCAAACCATTTTCATAACGGTCTTGATTTCAAGACAAAAGGGACAGTAGGACATCCTGTAAGATGTATAGCCGATGGATATGTGTCGCGTGTTGCTGTCCAGCATGGAGGATACGGACAGGCTATATATATCACTCACCCTGACGGACATACTTCTGTCTATGGTCATGTTCTTTCGTTTGCCCCAGAAGTAGAGAAATATGTGAGGGAATATCAGTACGCCAACGAGACTTTCGTCTGCTATCTCTATCCGGAACCGGGGCGTTTCAAGTTTAAGAAAGGCGACATCATAGCATTGAGCGGTAATGAAGGTTCTTCTGCCGGTCCTCACCTTCATCTTGAAGTAAGAAAAACAGGTACTGATGAATATCTTGATCCTATGCCTTATTTTAGAAGTAAGATAAAGGATACGAAGTCTCCCAAGGCAAGCTTTATAGGTCTTTATCCGGTAAAGGGTAAAGGTGTGGTGGAAGGTTCGATCAATAAAAAAATTTATCCCGTAGCATCTTTAAAGTCCCCGATTACTGCCTGGGGACAGATATATGCAGCTATAAGTGCAAAGGATTATATGGACGGTACATCCAATTTCTATGGTGTACATTCCGTTACTCTGTATGTAGATTCTGTAGAAGTGTTTAACAGTAAGACAGACAGGGTTCTACCAGACGAAAACAGAATGATAAATACCTTTACTGATTATGACGAGTTGGTTCGTTCACGTCGGTTGATGATGCGTTCATACAAGTCGCCAGGAAACAAGTTACGTCTGCATCATGTAACCGAGGACAGAGGTATTGTGAATATAGACAGTGAAAGGGATTATAAGTTTGTCTATGTCCTGGAAGATAATTTCGGCAATAGAAGTAAATACCGTTTTACGGTGAGAGGGAAAAAGCTGGATATTCCGGAATACCGTATGAAGGGAGAGGAACTGTTACTGTCATCCCGTACGGCAATTATCCAGCGTCCTGGCATGGAATTCATAATACCCAAAGGAATGCTTTACGATGATACTGAAGTAAGTGTAGGCATTACAGCAGGAGACACAACAGCCGTTTCGCTTGAATATGATATTGATGCAGGAAATACTCCGCTTCACGGTTATTGTCCTTTGTCGATAGGGGTAAGGAAACTTAATACAGTATCTCCCGACAAATACTATATCAGGCAGATTGATGGCAGGAGGACATACTACGTAGGAGGTGAATACGACAATGGGTGGATGAAAGCCAATGTACGTAATTTTGGAAAATACTCTGTGGCAGTTGATACAGTTCCTCCTTCTGTAGTTCCACTTGATAAGGCAAAATGGCGTTCTACTTCGAACATACGTTTTAAAGTATCCGATAAGGCAACCGGAATAAAATCTTATAAAGTGTATATCGACGGACAGTTCGTACTTTTCGGTCTGAAGAAAGGGATCCTTGTCATCCAGGACAAGGAAAAGGTAAGGAGAGGAACTCCTCACACACTGGAGGTCGTGGTGACTGATAACTGTGGAAACGAAACTCGTAAACAATTAAAATTCTAAATAACAATTCAATAACAAACGCTTATGATGAACAGAGTGTTAATGGCTGTAGTATTGCTTGCAGCCTTTGTAGTAAACGGTTGGGCTTGTACCAACTTTATTGTCGGCAAGAAGGCGTCTGCCGATGGTTCTGTAATAGTTTCTTATTCTGCCGACTCTTACGGAATGTTCGGATGGCTGTATCACTATCCTGCTGCTACACATCCGGAAGGTGCCATGCGTGATATACACGACTGGGATACTGGTAAGTATCTTGGACAGATTGAGGAAGCCAGACAAACATATAATGTAGTGGGTAATATGAACGAATATCAGGTTACTATCGGTGAGACTACATTCGGCGGTCGTCCTGAACTGGTTGATACTACAGGTATCATGGACTACGGAAGTTTGATTTATGTAGCCCTCCAGCGTTCGCGTACTGCCAAGGAAGCCATTAAGGTTATGACAGATCTTGTAAAGGAATATGGTTATTATAGTAGCGGTGAATCTTTTTCTATTGCCGACCCTAATGAAGCATGGATTATGGAAATGATTGGTAAGGGACCAGGCATCAAAGGTGCAGTATGGGTAGCAGTCCGTATTCCTGACGATTGTATTGCAGCTCATGCCAACCAAAGTCGTATTCATAAATTCAATCTTAATGACAAGGATAATTGTCTTTATTCTCCGGATGTAATCTCATTTGCACGCGAGAAAGGTTATTTCAGTGGTAAGAACTCTGAATTCAGTTTTGCCGATGCGTATTGTCCTCTTGATTTCAGTGGTCTCCGTTTTTGTGAGGCTCGCGTATGGAGCTTTTACAATATGTTCAGTAAGACTACCGGTGAAGCTTATCTGCCATACATTTTGGGAAAGAGCGAAGAACCTATGCCACTTTATATAAAGGCTGATTCAAAGCTTTCTGTACGCGATGTTCAGAGAGCTATGCGCGACCATTACGAAGGTACACCGCTTGATATTACTAAGGATATGGGTGCAGGTCCTTTCGAAACTCCTTACCGTCTTTCTCCTCTTACATTCAAGGTTGATGGGGTGGAATACTTCAATGAACGTCCTATCTCTACACAGCAGAGTGCATTCTCATTCGTAGCTCAGATGCGTGCCAATCTGCCAGACCCTGTAGGTGGTGTATTGTGGTTCGGACTTGATGATGCTAACATGACTGTGTTTACTCCGGTTTATTGCTGTACGGACAGAATTCCTGTTCCATACGCTGAAGGAAACGGCGACTGCATCACATTTTCATGGGATTCGGCTTTCTGGATTTATAACTGGGTGGCAGACATGATCCGTCCTCGCTACAGCTTGATGATAGACGATATGCGTGCCGTGCAGAAAGAACTTGAAGATACTTTTGAATCAGCTCAGTCAGGAATAGAATCGGCTGCATTGAAATTGTATCAGGAAGATCCTGCAAAAGCTAAAGATTTCCTTACAAACTATACTGATATGACTGCCCGTACTACAATAGATCGCTGGAAGAAACTGGCCGAGTTCCTTATCGTACGTTATAACGACGGCGCAAGAAAGAAAGTAAAGAATGGTAAAATGGTTGCTCCTGAAACCGGAAATTGTGCACCCTTGGAACGTCCCGGATATCCTGAAGAATTCCTGAAGGAAGTTGTAAAGGCTACAGGTGAAAGATATAAATCTTTGGAATTGAAATAATTGTCTTTTATTCAATCATACGACCTGTTATTTTAATTTAAACATTTGTTTTTATTAAAATAACAGGTTTTTTGTTTTTAGATGATATAGTCATTACTTTCTGTTTAACCTTATTTCTTTTTCAAATAACCTTATAATCAATTAAAATGAAACATATTTTCAATACTAGAAATATTCTTAGTTTGAAGACTCACATGTTCATGTTTTTTTACTAAATAATCAGTACCTTTTATTATAAGAGTATATTTACGATTATAATAATTATTAAGATGTGATTGTATAAATAGACAAAATATTAATTATTTTTTATTAGGTGATTAATATTTTTACGATTTTTAATAAAATTGTAGTGGAAAATAATTATTTTTGCGTAGGTATGATATTAAAGGATAATTATCAATTTAGATTATTAAAAGATGAAATTTGAAGACTATTCTCATCTGTGAAGTGGTAGTTTTTGAATATTACTATAGGTTGAAATAATTGATAAATATTTGTTTTAAGTTATATTTTAATCTAAAATAATAAAAGGATGAACACAATTAAATTTTTTGTTGTGTGTAGCTTGATGTCTTTTTTGGCTTCCTGCTCCACTGTAAAACTCACAACACATAGTGTTGCATACCAGTCTGTGAAAACAAGGCATGCACAGCCTGGAAAGTCTTTTCAAATTCCTGCTAAGGCTAAAATAATTGTTGCCTATACTATTTCTCCCGATGGAGGTTTAACTGCGATAGTCTATAATCGTACTCCTGAAATTATGATAATTGACCAGACAATGTCATTTTTCGTGAATTCAGACGGAAATTCGACATCCTATTATGATCCTACGGTGAAAACTACCACAACTACTGATTTATCATCTGTAAGTAAAGGTGCAAGTGTTAATTTGGGTTCTGTTGCCAATGCATTTGGAATAGGTGGTATAGCCGGTAATTTGGCAAGTGGAATCAATGTTGGAGGTTCAGGAACTTCAGGTAAGGCATTGACTAATACTACTTATATTGCAGATCAGCCAAGAATATCGCTATCTCCTAATAGTAATTGTGCTATGTCGAAAGTATTTAAAGTTATAGGGTTAGGTAAAGATGCATTGAAATCCAATACATTACAGGCACCGTATTTAAATGAGAAAGAATCATATAGTCGTTTCAGTGTGTGTATCTCATATTCGTTGGACGGTGGTGCTACATATGAGAAAATTGTTACAGACTTTTATGCAGATTCAATGGTTATAATACCTGTGGAAGAAAAAGGAAAGGTAAATGATGCGTTGAACAAAGTATATACGTCTAAACCTGATGCTTTATACGAACCATGGTGGATGCTGTATTTTGTGAATAATGTAGATTGGGGTAATGATTTCAGGACTCAAGGTGTATTATATGATTATCAATAAAGGAGGAAGAATATGAAAGTAATTTTTCGATTAATTGTGCTTGTAACATTCTGTGCATTACAATTCTCTTGTAAAACTACTGATACAATTAAAATTATAGGGACACCAAAAACGGAGATATATACTCCGGAAATGAAAAAAATAGCAACAATAAATGATAATGGGGCTGTTGATGTGAAATTCTCAAAACGAACACATTATTCTTTTCTTATGTCGCGAGTTCCTGGTTCAAAGGATTATGTTCCTTTTGCTATTGATTATTTAGAAAATAGTCAGAAGACAATGGTTTGGGGATGGACTTTATATACCGTAGGACTTTCAAGTTTGGTTATAGGTGGAGCAATTGTATCTACGCCAATGATGGCTATAGGTGGTTTAGTTACAGCGGGCAGTATTTGGCCTATATGTTCTGCATATTCAGGAGGTATCCAGACAATGTATAATTTTAAGTATCCTACTGAATTTAAAACTAATCAAAGTTTGAAGTTTGTCGATTTTGTGGATGATGGTTACATTAAAAAGGTTGAAAGTAAACAAGATAAAATAGAGGAAAACAATGATGTTACATCAGAAAACAATTTAAAGGCATCTTCAGCTTTAAAGTCTGTTATTTCCTTAAAGGATTATGGAAAACAGATTGAAGGTGAATATATAGGTTCAGGTAAGCTGAAGCAGGATGGTATGACGATAGAAACTTTTGATGGCTTGATAATATCCATTGAAAAATATACCAAAAAGGATGTTTATGTAAATGTAAAAACTAGTGATGGAATAGAATTCTTTTCATCAAAAATACTTTATAACATAGGAGTTTCAGAAAATGGTGGATTTGTTTTATCAATGGAAGATATGCCGTCAGCTAAGATACAGATAAACGAATCAAATGATTTACAGTATAATCATCCCAATGTAAATATTGATGGTGATGTATATACTTTGGAAATATCTGCAGTGAAGAAATAATTTGAGGAATCTTGAGGAATAAAATTTAATTGTGTCAGCAAATAGTAGAATACGAGCTTTGCTGACACAGTTTTTTTATGAAAAAAATCTTATTTTGAATTTATCAGGATTAATTCTATAAATTTTCTCGAACATGATAGAAAATGAAGTTAAAAATCTTCTCTATATATAAAACGAAATACTAGAGATATGAAAACAAAGATTTTTAACTTAATCGGTTTAGGCGGACACGGATTGATGAAATATGTCCGCAGGCAAAATGTTTCATGTAATAACAAAACATTAAGATTTACTATTTATCCAGTTGGTTTGCTCCATGTCTGCTACTATTGGAGTGGCATTGAATTAGCTAAAAGATATTGTTAAACTTATGATTGTATATGATTATGAAGCGTAAAGTTACATTTGAGGAATTTGTATCAACATTCCTGTTAGGCCTATGGCAGGCTGCGTGTTATGTATGTAGAATCTTTGACCCTAGATATAAAACCAGATTCTGGAGAGTGGTATGGGCATTGATAGCTGCCGGATTTTTTCTGCTAATGCTGTGTCTTACCATAGATTTTTTCCAGCATAAGCTTTCTGAACCGGAAGAATACGAATACAATATGGAATGGATATCATCAGATGTATATGTCTATAGTGAAAGATATGTGGAACATTCCTATGTAAAGAACAGCAGGACAGGCGAAAAGACGATAGAAGAAATGGACTGGTTTTGTATGTCACCTTTTGGTCAGGATAGTTTGGCAGTATTTGCTCAAAACGGACGAAGAGGATATTTTGATACTACTACAGGTAAAATTGTCATACCGGCTATATACAGTAAGGCTTGGATATTTTCAGAGGGTATAGCGGCCTGTCTGAAAACCGATACACTTCAGTTCATCAACCATGCTGGCAAAGTTTTATTCAGTTTCCATTATCCGTTTAAACAGCACAGAAGCGGCACAGACTTTTGTTTTCATGATGGTCTGTGTAGGATGATTGGTGATAATGGCCTATGGGGTATTATTGATAAAAAAGGCAACTGGGTGGTAGAACCTGATTATTCCAGTATAAGTATATGCCATAGTGATTCATTATTATATCTTGTAAGACAAGGACATGATTATGGTATCATTAAATCAGATGGTAGTGCAGTTTACCCATGCATATATTCCAATATAGATTTAACCGATGATGATGTTTTTCTTACAATGGAAGATAATACAATCCGTCGCGGTAAGTATAACGGTATAATTACCGGAGAAGAAGTATATTCGGATGTGTATTCCCTGTCCTATTATGATGGCTATACCAGTGAAAGTGATGAATATGGCAATAGCATAAAGAAAGAGGTAGAAGCCGAACTTATGTGCTATGTAGCAGGAAATAATTACAAAGGATTGATGAGAAAGGATGGTTTCATGGTTACAAAACCCTTATATAAGGCTATCAAGGCTTTGAATGAAAGTTTGTATATGTGTAGTTATGATGATTATTTTGAGAATAATGTTTTATTGGATAGCAAGGGTAATGTAGTAGAGTAATTAATTTGTAAAGTGGAAGGTTTGTCAATGAGGATGAGTACGTTTTGATAAAATGATAATTATAAATATATAGTCTTATGTATAGTGAAAGATATGAACCGTACATTGATGCGATGAGCAATGATATTAGTATTGCTGCCAACATTTTAGCTTCTGAAACAGAAAGTAAAGTCCCCGAAAAAGGATTGTTCTCTAAAATAACGGTCGAGTTTAAGGATAAATCAGGTATGCTTGACATAACATGTTGGCAATTGAATATCTGTAGTATGAGCATTGATGGGGGGAATGAAGACCGGAGATATCTTGAAGTCTCAGGCACATTAAAGAGCGGATATAAGATATCATGCTTGAATTTCGCAGGAACAACATCAGAATGTATAGAACAACTGCGTAATCCTTTTTATGTAGAGCGGGTGAAACAAACAATTAGAGTAAACCTGAATGCAATGGATGATTAAATTCATTTATATGGAAGCAAATACAGTAACTTTTGAAAGAGAGATTGATAAACTTTTTTTAACTCTCAGGAGCAGAACTACATCTGAAGATATGCAACGTATCACAGATGCATATATGCTTGCAAAAGAGGCACATAAAGACCAGAAACGTAAAACCGGCGAACCTTATATTATACATCCTATAGCTGTTGCACGTATTGTGGCCGAAGAATTTGAACTGGGTGCAAACCCGATAATGGCTGCCTTCTTGCATGATGTGGTCGAAGACACACCATACACACTGGAAGATATTAAAGCAAGATTCGGAGACGACGTGGCTTTCCTTGTAGGAGTAGTGACAAAACAGAAGAAAGCTGAGTATAACCAATCTAAACAGATAGACAATTACAAACAAATCCTTGCCTCGGTGCAGTTTGATGTAAGAGCTATCCTCATCAAGCTTGCCGACCGTCTTCATAATATGCGCACACTTGAAAGCATGAAACCGGATAAACAGATGAAGATAGCCGGCGAAACAGATTATTTTTATGCTCCATTAGCCAATCGCCTTGGTATGTATCACGTGAAGACAGAACTTGAAAACTTGTCTTTCAGATTCAGATGCCCCAGAGAGTATTATTTTCTTGAAAATCTTATGGAAAAGGAAAAAATTGCTTACAAAAGCAGTATTGACAACTTCCTGAATAAGATTGAAAGAATCTTGAATGAAAATAACATTAAGGCTCGAACAGAGATAAGATACCGTATGCCTTATAGCATATGGAGAAAGATGAACAGCATGGAATGCGATTTCCAGCATGTCGACGGCAAACACTATGTGCGAATTGTTTATGATGCATCCAACGTTAAAGAAGAAAAAGACATAAGTTTGAAGATATATTCGGTTCTCACTGATTATTTCAAGGAAAAGCCCGGCAGTGTTTCCAATTATATCAATGCCCCCAAAGAAAACGGATATCAGAGTTTTCATCTGAAACTTTTGTGCGAAAACGGAAACTGGGAAGAGATACATATATCATCAGAAAGGATGATTCGCAATTCAAGGCTGGGATGTGCGGCCGAACGTACAGAGTCGAATCTGAAATCATGGCTCAATAAATTCAAATCAGTACTTGAAGATGTGGCGTATACCAGTGAGATGGATTATATGGATGGCGTGACATCTTCTTTTTACAACGACGATATAATGGTATTTACTCCTGAAGGTAGAGGTATCATTCTCCCTAAAGGTGCTACGGCCATAGATTTTGCATACGAGATTCATAGCAAAGTAGGAGAGAAGGCTGTTTATGCCAGAATTAACGGGAAATTATCGTCTGTGAAAACTGAGTTGCATCGTGGCGATTGTATAGAGATTGGAACTAACGAACAGTCTGAACCGGATAAGGACTGGCTGGACAGAGTAAAGACTTATAAGGCCAAAAGATATTTGCGGCAGTTCTTTCATAATGAGCCTGTTCTGGAGTATACTAGATGTGCTTGTTGCCATCCTTTGCCCGGCGATGAGGTTATAGGATTTCAAGACGAAAACGGTAAGATTACACTCCACACCAGGAACTGTTTTTCAGCCATAAGAATGGCTTCCAGACAGGGTGATTCCATTGTAGCTGTAAATTTTGAACCGGATACCAGGTTCTTGTATCCCGTCAGAGTCCATATAAGAGGTGTTGACAGATATCATATTCTCAGTGATGTAATAGAGTGTATAACCGATAGATTTAGACTGTCCATCGATTGTCTGCATACAGAGACTATAGATAGGATAGTGGAATGTTACATTGATTTCAAGGTACATTCAAGAGAAGAACTTAATGATATTATTACCCTGATCGGATCTATTGAAGGTGTTGACGAAGCTTATAGTGAAAGTAATGAATGAAACAGATAAGGCCATCTCAAAGTCAGAATTCCTTTGGGATGGCCTTTACTTATTATCAGTTGCGGAAACTCAATCCGTCTCCACCACATTCCACTATGATTGGTTTTGTTCTGTCAACTTCCTGTGAAAGAAGTTTCTTTGACAAGTCGTTGAGCAGATAGCGCTGTATTGCACGTTTCACCGGACGCGCACCGAATTCAGGATCGTAGCCTGCTGTAGCTATGAAGTCAACAGCCTGGTCAGTCATCTGGAGCTGTACGCCGTTCTCCTCAAGCATCTTTCTTATGCTGTTTATCTGCAGACGTACAATCTGTTCTATTTCATTTTTGTTCAATGGCAAGAACATGATGGTCTCGTCTATACGGTTCAGGAACTCAGGACGGATGGTATTTTTCAGCATACTCATCACCTCGTTCTTGGTTTCCTCTACTATCGTGTCATGATTCATCGGAGTGATTTTTTCAAACTGGCTTTGTATGTATGCACTACCCAAGTTTGATGTCATGATGATGATAGTGTTCTTGAAGTTCACCGTACGTCCCTTGTTGTCTGTCAGACGACCGTCGTCCAATACCTGCAGCAGGATGTTGAACACGTCAGGATGAGCCTTTTCGATTTCGTCGAACAGTACCACAGAGTAAGGTTTACGTCTTACAGCCTCAGTCAACTGTCCGCCTTCATCGTAACCGACGTATCCCGGAGGCGCTCCTATAAGTCTTGACACTGAGTGTTTCTCCTGATACTCACTCATATCTATACGCGTCATCAGCGATTCGTCGTCGAACAGATATTCGGCCAGTGCCTTTGCCAACTCAGTCTTACCTACACCGGTTGTACCCAGGAAGATAAATGAACCTATCGGACGTTTAGGGTCTTGCAATCCTGCACGGCTACGTCTCACAGCATCGGATACAGCCTGGATAGCCTCGTCCTGACCTATCACACGTTTGTGCAGCTCGTCTTCCAGATGAAGAAGTTTCTCGCGTTCGCTTTGCAGCATCTTGCTTACCGGTATTCCAGTCCAGCGTGAAACTACATCGGCTATGTCTTCGGCAGTTACCTCTTCCTTAATCATGGCGCTGTCGCCCTGTTTGTGTTTCAGGTCTTCCTGTATGTTCTTTATCTCAGCTTCCAGAGCCTGCAATTTGCCGTAACGTATTTCAGCCACACGTCCATAGTCACCCTCACGTTCTGCTTTGTCGGCTTCGAACTTGAGTTGTTCTATTTCCTTCTTGTTCTGCTGAATTTTATTTACAAGTTCCTTCTCGCTTTGCCATTTGGCCTTGTAGGAAGTCTCCTGTTCTTTCAGTTCGGCAATCTCCTTGTTCAGCTGTGCAAGCTTGGCTTCATCCTTCTCACGTTTGATAGCCTCACGTTCAATTTCAAGCTGTTTCAACCGGCGTTCTATTTCGTCAAGCTCCTCAGGCAATGAGTCACGTTCCATACGCAGTTTTGCGGCAGCTTCATCCATAAGGTCGATAGCCTTATCCGGCAAGAAACGTTCTGTGATATACCTGTTACTCAATTCTACGGCAGCTATGATAGCCTCGTCTTTGATACGTACCTGATGATGGTTCTCATATCTTTCCTTCAGACCACGAAGAATTGATATTGAACTCTGTGTGTCAGGCTCGTCCACCATTACAGTCTGGAATCGACGTTCAAGGGCCTTATCCTTTTCGAAGTACTTCTGGTATTCGTCCAGTGTAGTGGCACCGATACTTCTCAGTTCGCCACGTGCCAATGCCGGTTTCAGGATGTTTGCGGCATCCATTGCGCCTTCGCCTTTACCTGCACCAACCAGAGTATGTATCTCATCGATGAACAATATTATGTTACCGTCCGATTTTGTTACCTCGTTGATGACAGATTTAAGTCTTTCCTCGAACTCTCCTTTATATTTTGCACCTGCTACCAGAGCACCCATGTCGAGTGAGAACAGCTGTTTGTTTTTCAGGTTTTCAGGCACGTCACCACGCAGGATACGCTGTGCCAGACCTTCCACGATAGCTGTCTTACCTGTACCCGGTTCACCTATCAGTATAGGGTTGTTCTTTGTACGTCGGCTCAAAATCTGAAGTACACGTCTGATTTCCTCATCACGACCGATTACCGGGTCCAGCTTTCCTGTACGTGCAGCCTCAATCAGGTTTATTGCATATTTTGAGAGTGACTGATAAGTGTCCTCGCTTGACTGCGAAGTTACTTTCTGTCCCTGTCTCAGTTCATTGATTGCTGCACGCAATTCCTTGTCTGTCATTCCGGCATCCTTGAGGATTGTTGCTACTGTACTCTTCACGTTGAGCAAAGCCAATATAATGGCCTCCAGTGAAACGAACTCGTCGCCAAGTTCTTTTGAGTACTCAACTGCCTTTTGCAATACATTATTGGTGTCGCGGCTCAAATAAGCCTCACCACCCGAAACCTTAGGCAGCGATGCAATCTGTCTGTCAAGAACCGTAGCTACCTGTTGGCCGTTTATTCCTAATTTCTGGAATATGAAGTTGGTCACGTTTTCGCCCACCTTCAACACGCCGGCAAGTATGTGTTCCGGTTCTATGGCTTGCTGTCCACGGCTTTGTGCCATGTTCACAGCTTCTTGAACAGCCTCTTGCGATTTGATTGTAAAGTTGTTGAAATTCATATATATTCTCCTTTCTTATTTATTCTTACTTATTTATTTTTTATGACATAAGAACAAAAGATCATATTTTTTGTCCTTGTGTTCTTGTGTCTTAAACTACGCTTATATTACTCCAAATATCTTGCCAAATCCTTTTTTGAATGATTATATGTCTAAATGTCAGATACTTAGCGCTTAAGTCTGCAATTTTGTCCTTTTTATGAACAATTTGTCATGAACCCTTTTATGATTTTGATTTATTATATATGATATATTAACGAGAAATTTAAATCGTATTTTTAAATTGTATATGTATAAATACTTTATATTCTGCTGAAAAATATACAACTTATTTTTATCTTTGCATTATATATATAAAAACGGTGGACAGGAAAACTCATGATATAGCATATTTTCTTTCATTCTGTATAGAAAATTATAAGAATGTAAAAGGAATTGACGGGAAAGAAGCAATGCAGATCTTTCTCAAATACAATGTCCTGGAATATTTGAATGATCACTTTGAAGTATTGCATACTCAAAGCAAACAATGGATTTTAGAGGATATTGACGAGTTTATAGAATTAAGAAAGGATAGGGAAGTATGAAGATTTATCATGGAAGCATAGAAAAGGTTATTTCTCCGGAGATACGTAAACCAACCAGAACATTGGATTATGGTTTTGGATTTTATACTACTACTTCTTATTCTCAGGCAGAAGCTTGGGTAAAACGGAAAATGGTAGAAAACAATGTCTCTGTAGGATATGTAAATATATATCAGCTAGATGAATGTCACATTGACAACTTAAATATATTGTTTTTTGATTCTCCTACCGATGAATGGGTTGATTTTGTTATGCGAAACAGGACTCAAAAGGATTATAAGCATGATTATGATATAGTTTACGGACCTGTTGCTAATGATAAGGTTTATGCGGCATTTGCCTTATATGAAGGAGGACTTATAGACAAGAAAGCTCTTATATCAGAATTGAAAACATATAAATTGGTTGATCAGTATTTGTTTCACACGGAAAAAGCTTTACAACTTTTAAAGTTTATTGAGGTAAAGGAGGTTAGATTATGATGAACTTATCAATAGACCAAAGTAATTTATACTTGTTATTGCCTTCCAAAATAAGTTGGATGGCGAGTTTTCTTGCTGAAGATAAAGGTATAAGTGCTGTTGAGGCTATCAAGCAATTGTATTCATCAGAAGTATATAGAAAACTAGAAGATGAGAAAACTAAAAAGTGGCATTTAGGTCCTGTAGCTTTATATGAAGAATTTGAAGAAATGACATAGATATGTTATTCGCACAAATATAAATCAAGAAAAAATAAAAACATGACATCAGAGAAATCAAAAATAGAATTTGCACCAAACGTGATGCTTATCGATGCATCGTATCTTGATAGAGTAGGCCGTGATATGGCCGAACATTTTTCACCTATATTGAACAGAGAATTGCCGAAGGCCGACCTGGCTTCATTGCTTGAATACCTTGCACTCGATGCCGGGATAGTGTTGGGCGACAATGCCGTTCAGGTAATTTTCATTTACGATTCTGCAGAACCGTGTATGTCGTTCTGTACTCCTTCGGATTTGGACAAAGAACTTAACAATGTAGCCTTCAAGAGTCAGCTTGGCGAATTTTCCCTCTATTCTTTCCAGCCGTCCGATATGGCTACCTGCGAGAAACTTTTCAATGAAGCTCTTATGCTTGCAGGCGAATCTAAGGATGTGAAACGTGTCGTAGCAGTTGCCGACGAGGACGCTTATCAGCAGAAAACTCATTCCACACTCAATAAGATAAAAGGAAAAGACAGTGTAACCCTCTTCGGAATGAATCCCCCTAAGGATGAGGCTTCATATTCTTTCGAGATGTTAGGCTTTGCTGTCCTTCAGTCATTGGGAATAAAAGCAGAAGAGTTGTAAGGTAAGTTTTTAGTTCCCCCCTAACAACCAATAACTATTAATTCTTAATTCTTAATTATCTCCGTGTCCGATTTCCGTTTAAAAGTATTCTACAGTGTAGCAAAGAACCTTAGTTTCACAAAGGCTTCGCAGGAACTGTTCGTCAGTCAGCCGGCAGTGACAAAGCATGTACACGAACTGGAGAGTATGTACCATGTCCGTCTGTTCGACCGTACTAACAATAAGATTTCCCTTACCGAAGCCGGAAAGGTGATGATGGAACATTGCGAACGTATCCTCACAGAGTATCGTAAGATGGAATACGACATGCATCTGCTTAATAACGAATATGCCGGTGAACTCCGTTTGGGAGCAAGCACCACTATTGCCCAGTACATCCTTCCTCCCATACTAGCCAGGTTTACCGAAAAATATCCCCAGATCAAAGTATCGCTTATTGATACCAATTCACGTAATGTGGAGAATGCCGTGTCAGAAAATGCCATTGATCTTGGCATGGTAGAAGGAGTATTCCGCACTCCGAACCTGAAATACGAAGCATTCCTTTGCGATGAACTCGTGCCGGTTGTGCGCTCGTCCGCACTTCCTGCCGATGTGGAGGAAATCACCCTTGAAGAGTTCTGCAAGATACCTCTTGTCCTGAGGGAGAGAGGTTCAGGCACTCTGGATGCAATAGAAACCGTAATTGCGGAAGAAGGATTGAAACTTTCGTCGCTAAACGTACGTATGCATTTGGGCAGCACAGAGAGCATCAAGTCATTTCTGTCATGCAGCGACTGTATGGGAATAATATCAATCGCAGCCTTAGTTAAGGAACTGGGCGAAGGACTGTTCCGTGTGATAGACGTTTCCGGACTTCAGTTCACCCGTCATTTTTGCTTTGTGTCTGCACAAGGGCAGGAAATAGAGGCTGCACAACTTTTCATGCGCTTCATGCGTAGCAGCCTCAGTAAAGAAAACAAATAAAATACAGTATATAATAATGAGTACAAGAGAAGAACAGATGAAATCGTTCGGCCGTCTGCTTGATGTGCTGGACGAATTGCGCGAAAAATGTCCGTGGGACAGGAAACAGACCAATGAGAGTCTTCGTCCCAACACTATAGAGGAAGTCTACGAACTTTGCGACGCCTTGGTTCAGAACGATAAAAAGAATATCTGCAAGGAACTTGGCGATGTACTTCTTCACGTTGTGTTTTATGCCAAGATAGGCAGCGAGACAGGCGATTTCGATATAAAGGATGTATGCGACAAGTTGTGCGACAAGCTCATATTCCGCCATCCACACGTATTTGGCGAAGTTAAGGCCGACACAGCAGAGAAAGTTTCGGAAAACTGGGAACAGATAAAACTGAAGGAGAAGGACGGCAACAAATCTGTTTTGAGCGGAGTGCCTGCAGCTCTTCCTTCACTGATCAAGGCATACCGCATACAGGACAAGGCACGCAATGTAGGCTTCGACTGGGAGAACAGGGAAGATGTATGGAAAAAAGTGAAAGAAGAAATCACTGAATTCGAGGCTGAAGTGGGCACCATGGACAAGGAAAAAGCAGAAGCCGAATTTGGCGACGTCATGTTCAGCCTTATCAATGCTGCAAGACTCTATAAGATAAATCCTGACAATGCCCTGGAGCATACAAACCAGAAATTCATACGCCGTTTCAACTATCTTGAGGAACATACCATCAAGGCAGGAAGAAACCTCAACGATATGACAATCAGCGAGATGGATGCACTCTGGAATGAGGCAAAATCCAAAGGTTTGTAGATTTTTGCGATATTTTAGTGTCTAACTCTTTCATTTTGAAATCAATTCACTATCTTTGCCGGCAAATTAGTAATTAAAATTCAATTGAAGATGAACAAATCAATTATCACCGTAGTGGGGAAAGATACTATAGGTATCATAGCTAAAGTATGTACATATCTGGCAGATAACAACGTAAACATACTCGACATTTCGCAGACTATCGTTCAGGAATATTTCAACATGATGATGATTGTCGACATGTCAGCCATTAATAAACCTTTCGAACAGATTGCTACAGAAATGTCAAGCCTGGGAGAAACAATGGGTGTACAGGTAAAATGTCAGAGAGAGGAAATCTTCGACAAGATGCATCGTATTTAAGGACTTGTTAGTTATTAGTTTTTAGATTTTAGTTGTTAGATAAAAACATATAAGCTCAATGATAAATATTTCCGAGGTTATTGAAACCAACAAAATGATAGAAAAGGAAAATCTTGATGTCCGCACCATTACCATGGGTATCAATCTTTTGGACTGTGCCGACGGAAATCTTGATGTCCTTTGTCAGAATATATACAACAAGATAACCCGTCTTGCCGGAAAGCTGGTTAGTACGGGCGAGGAAATATCAAAGGAATTCGGTATTCCTATTGTGAACAAGCGTATTTCCATCACTCCTATAGCCCTTGTAGGAGGATCTGCATGCAAGACTTCCGACGATTACGTTAAGATAGCACAGACATTGGACCGTGTTGCAGCCGAGTTGGGAGTGAACTTCATAGGAGGTTATTCTGCCATCGTATCGAAAGGCATGAGCCATAGCGACGAACTCTTCATCCGTTCCATTCCCAAGGCATTGGCATGTACAGAGAGAATATGCAGTTCCGTCAATGTAGGTTCTACCAAGACAGGTCTCAATATGGATGCAGTACGTCTTATGGGCGATATCATTAAGGAGACAGCAGAGTTGACAAAAGACCGCGACTCTCTGGGTTGCGCCAAGCTGGTAGTTCTTTGCAATGCCCCTGACGACAATCCGTTCATGGCAGGTGCATTCCACGGAGTATCAGAAGACGATGCTGTAATAAACGTAGGAGTGAGCGGTCCCGGCGTAGTGAAATATGCTCTTGAACAAATCAGGGGAGCAAGTTTCGAAGTGCTTTGCGAGACAATCAAACGTACAGCATTCAAGATTACACGTGTAGGACAGCTTGTAGCACAAGAGGCATCCCATCGTCTTGGCATTCCTTTCGGTATAATAGACCTTTCGCTGGCACCTACACCTGCTGTGGGCGACAGTGTGGCCGAAATCCTTCAGGAAATAGGTCTTGAATATCCGGGTGCACCGGGTACTACGGCAGCCCTTGCATTGCTTAACGACCAGGTCAAGAAAGGTGGTGTAATGGCATCGTCGTACGTTGGAGGACTTAGCGGCGCGTTTATTCCTGTCAGCGAAGACCAGGGTATGATAGATGCGGTAGTGGCAGGAGCCCTTACAATAGAGAAACTTGAAGCCATGACATGTGTATGCTCAGTTGGGCTTGACATGATAGCAATTCCTGGCGATACACCTTCCACATCCATTGCAGGTATGATAGCCGATGAGGCTGCCATAGGAATGATAAACCAGAAGACAACTGCGGTCCGCGTAATTCCGGTAGTAGGAAAGACAGTGGGCGAAACAGTGGAGTTTGGCGGTCTTTTGGGTTATGCTCCGGTTATGCCTATTAATCATTTCAGTTGCGATGCCTTCGTAAACAGAGGAGGCCGAATTCCGGCTCCTATACATAGCTTTAAAAACTGATGATTGGTGTTATGTTCCAATAATTTATAGATTGCAAGAAAAACGTCCTGTCATTTTACTTGAAACGCCTTGTCGTTTTAGTTAAAATGACGGGACGTTTTTTTCTTTTATTCTCACAGCTAAATTATTCATAAAAACTCTTATAGCATTAAATAAAAAACATGTTTCATTTTTTTATGTTTTTGAGTATATCTGAAATGAATTACTCACTTTTTTGTGGGTTATAATATAAACTATTAGATTATGGCAACAGTAAAAGTAAAATTCCGTCCTTCTGCAGCAAAATCCGGAGAAGGTACAATATTCTATCGTATAATTCACGATAGGGTAGTAAGACAGGTAACCCCAGGTTACCGATTGTCAAGTTCCGATTGGGAACTGTTAGAGTCAGACAGACTGTCTGAATTGGGTAATGGAAAGCGTAAGAGTAATCTGGTTTCGATGAAAAACTGGATATCCGACGATTTGTTCAGGCTTAATAAGATAATCTCAGGATTCGATTCTTCCGGAGACTGTTATACAGCCGACGATGTTGTTTCGTCTTTTTCAATAAAAGAAAAACAAGACGGTTTTATCTCGTTCATTCGCGATAGCATACACCAGCTCAGGCATGTAGGGCGCACCCGTACAGCAGAAACATATTCTACCACACTTAACAGTTTCTCCAGATTCTGTAGCATACGTGGAGATGTACATTTGGACGAAGTTGATGGGCAGCTTATGATGGAGTATGAGAATTATCTGAAATCGAACGGTCTTATCCCCAATACCATTTCATTCTATATGCGCAATCTTCGTGCCATTTACAATCGTGCGGTTGAAAAAGGTATTACAGTTCAGCGCAATCCCTTCAAGTACGTCTATACAGGTGTCGACAAGACAGTGAAACGTGCATTGTCCATAAAGATGATACGTAAGATACGCGATTTGGATTTAAGCCTTTTCCCTTCTATGGATTTTGCCCGCGATATGTTTATGTTCAGTTTCTACACACGCGGTATGTCTTTTGTTGATATGGCATATCTCAAGAAAAAGAATCTCCAGAACGGCATTCTTTCCTATCGTCGTCAGAAAACCAATCAGCAGCTGTTTATAAAATGGGAAAAGCCTATGCAAGACATCATAGATAAGTATGATACATCTGGAACTCCATATCTTCTCCCAATAGTGAAAGATGTCAATTCAGATGTACGTCGTCAATATTTAAATGCTTCTCATCTGGTAAATGTCAAACTGAAGAAGATTGGTATTGATTTAGGGTTACCTATTGTTCTGACATCATATGTTGCACGTCATACTTGGGCAAGCATAGCACACAGCAAGAATGTGTCTTTGTCTGTCATAAGTGAGGCTATGGGGCATAATTCTGAGAATACCACCAGAATATATTTGGCCTCATTGGATATGTCTGTTATAGATAAGGCTAATAAAATGATTTTAAAATCATTGTGATATTAAGAAAAAAACTAGACTATATAGCTATTTATTTGTAAAATTTATTGTATTTATAAGAACAGCTTTTGTTTGAAATATGAGGTACTTCTCTTTCTAAGAGAAATATCATATTTCTGCAAATGTATTAATAATATCCTTAATAGCGTAACTATACTATGGAAAAATACTAATTTGTTTGATTTAATTTACATTTATGCAAAAAATGTCAAACAAATACTATGTAAAGACATTGTTAAAAAACATTCATGATACGATATTATAAGGAAAATATTTCTCTTAGAAAGAGAATTAATAGATAAGTAAAAAAATCAAGTAATTGTACGGATTAATAAGCGGCATTGAACGGTGATATTCCGCTTGGACAGATAAACATAAAATAGATAGAGTATCGAAGTCACTGTATAGTACAGATTCTCTTTCTGTAGCTGTTGATAGCGTTTTGATAACGAATCAGAAAACTGGTTCGGAAATAAATTATTGTGCTTAATTTAATAATATTAATGTTGTCTTGGTGTTATATATATGTGAGGAATTCCAGATTGAAAAACGTCCTTCATTCTTTAGAACAAAAATTCAATATATTTGTTCACAAAACCGTGAACTATAAAAAAGTGAAGAAACGAATTGTCAAGGAGGACGTCCCGACAATATCAGGACTTATATTTATTCAAGGAGAAGCGACACAAATCCAGTCCTATTTAAATGAACATTGTTTAGGTATATATTTGGTTAAAGACCGTAGTAACGGTCAGCCGGCGGTGATACGCGACAAGTCTATGCAGACATTTATCCGCATGTCGCAGATATCTCCTTTTCGTATGAGGTTGATGCCTCATCCAATAGACTATTATTCCTCAGGTCATCCTTTGGTTAAGATAACTTCAGGGATTCTTGAAGGAGTGGAGGGATATCAGATACGTATATCCCGCGATAAATGTTTAATTACCACAATGGGTGGCCTTACCATAGCTATAGGAGGGGTCAGTAAGGAGAATTTTGAGAATATTGAATAATAAAGATATAGATGAAAATACTTGTTTTTGCAGATATAAATGTCGCTATAGAGTCATATTAACGAATTATTGATGTCATTTATATAAAAATATTTACAATAGACTTATTTCCCGATGATAGAAGATATATGAATCAGACTTCAGAAAGAACAAAGCGAATAGCGAAAAACTCTGTATATCTGTATGTACGTATGTTTTTTACAATGCTTATAGCATTGTATACTTCACGTGCAGTGCTTAAGACACTTGGTGTAGAAGACTATGGTATATATAATGTGGTTGGTGGTCTTGTATCCATGTTTTCACTTATATCTACATCATTGTCGTCCTCAACATCAAGATTCCTGACTTTTGAACTGGGTAGAGGAGATAATGAAAGTCTTAGGCGTGTATTTTCTACTTCACTATGGGTACATATTGTACTTGCCGCTGTAGTAATACTGGTTGCAGAAACAGTTGGCCTATGGTTTCTCAATACCCATATGAATATATCACCATCACGAATGCTTGCAGCTAATGTTATATATCAGGCATCTATAGTATCATTTGCTCTCGGCTTGTTTAGTGTACCTTATTCTGCTACAATATCATCTCATGAGCGGATGGATATATTTGCCGGCATAGGTATGCTTGAGTCAGTACTAAAGCTGATGGCTGTACTGTTTCTGGTTTATGTACCATTTATGTATGACAAGCTAATAATGTATTCCATTATGCTTATGTCAATAGGTATTATGATGCAGAGTATATATTTTATATATTGTCACAGACATTTCCCTGAATGCAGGTTGCAGCATTCGTTTGACCGACAGAGATGGAAGGAAATAAGCTCATTTGCCGGATGGAATTTTATAGGTTGTACAGCAGGGCTTATGAAAGGACAGGGAGTAAACATACTTATAAACCTGTTTTTTGGTACAGCTGTAAATGCAGCAAGAGGGATTTCCGAAACTATAAATATCCATGTGAACTCTTTTGCAGGCAATTTCATGTCAGCCGTTTATCCGCAAATTACAAAATCATATGCAGCCGGCGACTATTCATATACATATTCACTGGTAGAGAGAGGTTCACGTTTTTCATATTATGCCATACTTATAGTTGCTCTACCCATAATATTGGAGACAGATTTTATTCTTCATTTGTGGTTAGGTAGTTATCCTGAACATACGGTCAATTTTGCCCGTCTGGTACTTGTGACGCTTCTTATAGATACTTTATCAAATACATTGATAAATTTACAGTCAGCTACAGGTAGGATACGAAACTATCAGATAGCAGTAGGCGGGATGCTGCTTATGAACTTTCCATTTTCTTATATCTGCCTTAAGGCTGGTTTAGAACCTGAATATACTTACGTGGTGGCAATATTTTTTTCCATATGTTGCCTGTCGCTTAGGCTCTATTTTTTAAAGCGTATGACATCATTCTCACCTGCTAGTTTCATAAGAAATGTATGTTGCAATGTAATTATTGTAACTTCAATAGCTTTAATAATACCGGTATTGATACATTATTATATGTCATCAGGACTTTTAAGATTTGTTATCTCTACTATAATAAGTATTCTTTCTACTATTATAACAATATATGTAGTAGGTTGTTCAAACAGTGAGAAAAAATTTTTAAAGGAAAAATTCAGCATGCTTTTATTCAAAAGGTTCAGGGTATGAAACTGAGTTTATATTTTAGTTAAACAATGAAAATAGCTATACTCACACAGCCGTTAATTCAAAATTATGGTGGTATTCTTCAATGCTACGCATTGCAAACCATTTTACAGAATATGGGTCATGAGGTTATTGTGTTAAATAGGACGTATAACTTTAGTTATAAACAAATAATTTTACAAATTGGGAGTCTCATAAAATCAGTAATTCTGAAATTTATATTGAGGAAGAAAAATAAAAGACTTATTAATCCACTATTGGAAAATTATAGAGAATTATTGGAATATAATAGTCCTGATCCAAAAAGAGTAAATTCCTTCAAAAAACAATATATAAGATTATCTAAAGGATTATGGACAAGTAAAGATTTAGGAAATTATTGTAAACAAAATAGCTTTGATGTAATAATTGTTGGGAGTGATCAGGTATGGAGAGAATCATATTCTCCTTGTATAACAGATTATTTCTTAGGATTCTTGTCAAATAAAGATAAAACAAAAAAGATAGCTTATGCAGCATCGTTTGGAACGAGTGAAAATCCAATAAGCTATGAAGGTATTAAGCTATGCAAAAAACATATCAATAAATTTGATGCCATATCGACCAGAGAAATATCAGGAGTCAAGCTTGTTAAAGAATTATTTAATAAGGATGCCAGTCTGGTATTAGATCCTACGCTATTACTTTCAGCTGAAGATTATATTCAGCTGATAAAGGAAGATGACAGTGTATCCGAAATGCCACATGATACTCTTACAACATATATTCTTGATTGGAGTCATAAGAAAAAGAAATGTATTGACGGAATAGCAGCAGAATTGAAATTGCTAAACAGAAATGATATATATCCAGATGATTCATCTTCTTATTCATTTAGAATGAAATCAATACCTCAATGGTTGGCTTCTTTCAGAAATGCCAGATATGTGATAACAGACTCTTTTCATGGTTGTGTCTTTTCAATTATATTCCGTAAAGACTTTGCAGTTATCATCAATAACGAACGTGGAAGTGACAGATTTACATCACTCCTACGTATCCTGGAACTGGAAGACAGAATCATATCAGTGGATGATAAAGAAAGTATTATGTCAGTTTTAACTACACCTATAGCATATGCTAATGTTGAACGCAAAATAGAAGATATGGGTAATGTTAGCTTATCTTTTTTAAACAGATATATTAACGAATCTAACTGATGGTTAATTCATATGTGTCCGATAGTATCAATAATAGTCCCTGTGTATAATGCTGAGAAATATCTTAAACGGTGTGTGGACAGTATTTTAAATCAAACCTTCAATGATTTCGAAATAATACTGGTAAATGATGGCAGCACCGACAGTTCGGGTGAAATATGTGATAACTATCATCTTATGGAGCATCGTATAACAGTATATCATGGTGAGAATAGTGGTGTAACTCGTGCCAGATGTCTTGGAGTAGAACATTCAAAAGGCGAATATATCTGTTTTGTGGATGCCGATGATTACTTGTTGCCATATTACTTAGAAACCATGCTTGATGGAATAGGATATAGTGGTGATATTGCATATGCAGCTTCAGGAAATGATATTATAGATAATATTACTGCCATTAGAATGTTATTAAGGAATCTTTTTGATTGGGGACTTCCTACAAAACTGTACAAGAAAACTCTGTTGGTGAATAAAGTGTTGGACACACCTCGAAAAATAAATATTGGAGAAGACCTCATAGGGAATATAAAAATATGTCTTGAAGCCAAAAACGTAGTATTTGTCAAGTGTGATGGATATATTTATACCATGAACGATGATTCAGTAACGCATACACGGAAATTTTCATTAGCCTACGAAGAATCTTTTTTAAATGAGGTTGAAAAAGCTCTTAAGGGTAGTATTATAGACTTTACGGATGATTTGTGGGTGTTGAAACTGCGATGTTGGAAGAATCTGGTATTGCATGGTATTAAAGTTGATAGTAACAAGGAATGGGTAAGATGGGTAATAGACAATGCTAGAGGTAAGAAGAAAACCATTGGCGATAAGGTTATTCTGAATATAACCAGTTTTTACCTGTCATATTTAGTACTGAAAGCAATTGAATTATGTAAAAGCGTTATTAAATATAAATGTCATTAATTTCGATAATTGTTCCTGTATATAATGCAGAGAAAACATTGGACAGATGTGTAGTAAGTGCAATTTCACAAAGCTATACGTCTATAGAGATTCTTCTGATAGACGACGGTTCTACCGATAGAAGTGGTGAAATGTGCGATGAATGGGGTGCAAAAGACTCCAGGATAAAGGTGTTTCATAAAATAAATGGAGGAGTTTCTTCAGCACGTAACTATGGATTAAAAAAGTCACAGGGCGATTATATACTTATGCTTGACAGTGATGATGAATTAGTTCAGAATGCATGTGAGGTATTAATACGAAGAATTGAAGATTATGATATTGTAATATTTAGAGCGAAGGGGGATGAACCAATGCTACCAAGCCAATTGTGTTACTGTTCTTTAGCAGAGTTTCGTATTGAATTTTGCAAACTGTTGAACAGTGGATTGTTAAGTAATTCTTGGAATAAGTTTTATAAGAAAGACCTGATAAAAGATGGTTTTCCTGTTGATATGTCATTTGGTGAGGATTTGGTTTTCTCTTTATGTTATTTAAAGAGATGTAATAGAATTTTGATTGTATCTGATGGGTTATATATTTATAATACAGATACAGAACAGTCATTATCCCGTTCTTTAAACATAAACAGGATTGATGATATAGAGAAGTGGCAAGAACAGGTTTTATCATTTTATGGTACTGATGTTTCAGAATGCGATACGATGATATATAATAAGTATTTATATGATTCGCTTAATTATGTGAGAGAGTTATATTGTTCCAAAGATTATGACTATAAAACCAAAGTCTGTAAATTGAAAGATTGGTACAGCATGTCGTACTTAAAAAATAAACGGTTAATTTATCGGGGTACATTGTTCTATAATGCTTTGTATTTCTGTATTCGTTATCAGTTATGGTTTGTACCTCAAGTGGTATTGTTTGCAATGCGAAAATTTAAATTGAAAAATAAATGAATATCATTCCAATAGTATTTGCATTTGATAATAACTTGGTGCTTCCAGCTTGTGTCTGTATTTCATCATTAATGATGAATGCAAAAGAAGATACCTTTTATGATATATTTATTCTGCACTCAGAAAGAGTTAGTTTAGAAAAAGACCAACTGGATAAAATACCATTGTATTATACAAATTGTCGTGTTCAATATAGGCAGATAGATAATACTTTTGACTCAGCTTATGAAGTAAGAGGTATTACTACTGCAACGTATTATCGTTTACTTATTCCAGAACTAATACCGGAATATGATAAAATTATATATTCAGATGTAGATGTAATATTTAGAGAAGACTTATCTGATATTTATTTGTCTACAGAATTGGATGATGTCTATTTGGCAGGTGTTAATTCATTATTCTTTCTTATACCTGGATATAAAAAATATTATTCGAGTATACTAAATCTGGATGCAAGTAAAATAATTTATGCAGGTAATATTATTCTAAACTCAAAATTATTAGTATCCAAAGGGATAGTGTCAAAGTTTAAAGATTTGATAAAGAATGATTATACCTATCAGGATATGGACATTATCAATATAGCTTGTAAAGGTAAGATAAAACAATTACCACCTTCTTTTTGTCTCACAAATTATCTTAATGAAATAATGGTTTACCATCCGGACAAATTAGAGGGACTTTGGACAAGAAAAGATATTCATGATGCTTTATCACATGGAATCGTACATTATAATGGTCAGAAACCATGGAAAGGTTATTGTGTAAATTTTGATATCTGGTGGGAATATTACCGGAAATCTCCTTTTTTCGATGAAAAATTTTATTTTGACTTTTTCTATAGTAAATTGGATGAACTCGATAAGTTGACGTTATGGAAACGTATAAAAGTGTTAGTTAGATGGTTTATTGTCGGTAGGAAAAAAATGGATTAATTCACTTTACAAGTTACTAATAATAGACAAAAATATGAAAAGAGATAGTACTTATTTTTCGGTAATTGTGCCAGTATATAATGTTGAAAATTATTTAGTACAGTGCATTGATAGTATACTTTCTCAAACATATACAGATTTTGAGCTACTGCTTATTGATGATGGCTCAACTGATTCTTCCGGTTATATATGTAATAAATATACGGAGAAAGATTCTCGTGTTAGGGTTTTTCACAAAGACAATGGTGGAGTCAGTTCTGCAAGAAATCGTGGTATAGAAGAGTCAAGAGGGAATTATATTGTATTTATTGATGCAGACGACTGGATTGATGATGATTATTTGCAATGTTTAATGCCGAGCGAAAATGATGATATGGTTTGTTGTTCCTATAAATTAGAAAATATTTCAAAAGAAACAAATGATTGGGGTATTCTTCTCTCTGAGAGTTCTAATTCAACAGATTTTATTACAAAGAATATAACAAAATTTGTATTTAATTCATCATGTTGTAAAGTCTTCAGATCAGATATAATCAAACAAAAACATATTAGTTTTAATGAGAATATTTCACAATGTGAAGATGCTATTTTTGTGTTTGATTATCTTTGTTCATATAAGTGTAACATTAAAAATGTGTTGAAGCAAAGTTATCATTACAGATGGGATTATAGACCTAGAAACATATTTCGGAATTTTCCTATTCATGAATCGTTTATTCTTTTTAAACTTATCCCAAAGAGATTGGATAAAATAAACGATATATACAATTGTCCTGACATAACATATGCTAAAAATGAGTTAGTTTTTAGTCAGATATATAATGTTTACCGCAATATTATGGAGAATAAATGTAATGTAAGGTATAAGTTATTGAATATTATCGAATTGCTAAAAATTAAAACTGTAGAGGAAACATTGACTGATAAAGATTATATGAAGATAAAACGTAATGGTTTGTTCTTTTGTTATTTAGTATCTGTATACTATATGTTTAGACGTTTTTTTATTGGATGTATAGTAAACAGATAAAAATGCTATTAATTTTTTGATATGAAAATACCAGCATATGTTATAAATCTAAAAAACTCACATCTACGCAGAGAGTATATGGAAAAGCTTTTGTCAGCATATCCTTCTATAGACGTAAATTTTATTGAAGCTGTCGATGGGAGAATAATGTCCAAAGATTCTTTAAGTGAAGTTTTTGATTTTGACTCTTGTATTAAAAGAAATGGAAGGATTATTAATCCAGGAGAAGTTGGATGCGTATTAAGTCACAGAAAGTGTTACCATGAAATGATTCAGTCAAACAAGGATTATGCATTAATCCTTGAAGATGATATAACTATAGTAGGTGACATGAATACAGCTGTTAACCATAATACTATAAACTTCATGCATAGTAGTGAACCCCGTATTCTTTTTCTTTCTGGAGACTATTGGTACTGGCGAAAAAAGCCAATAACAGATGTTTTTTTTGCTGTGGGAAGTTATGCCTATTTCATAAACAGGGCGGCGGCTGAAATTGTTCTTCAAATAAATAAACCATACAATGTTGCTGATGACTGGGACTTGTATAAATATATGGGAGTAAAGCTTTATGCTGTTTATCCTTATGTAATAGATGCGAATATTCAAGATTTACCATCTGATATAAACCAAGAACATTGGGGCATCTTGAGAAAAGAAATGAGCTTTGGTAATGTAATTCGTTCATATATCGTTGGCATAGTAAAGCGTTTTCTGTTTCATTTCGGACATTTCGAATCAAAGATAAGGGTATGAATAAGAATCTTTATTTTTAATAACGTTGAACGTGTAATAACTGGATGTTCTTTGTATGGTCAGAAGGATAAAGATTAAGTTTGTAGATTTTTGGTCAGACTTTAATTTTGAAGATAATTTTATCATCAATATCTTGAGGGAGAAATATGTATGTGAACTCTCGGATAATCCTGATTATTTATTTTTTTCAACATTTGGGAATAGACACCTGCACTACAAATGTGTGAAAATAATGTATATAGGTGAGAATGTGTTTCCAGATTTTAATATCTGTGATTATGCAATGGCTTTTGATTGGTTAGATTTCGGAGACAGATATATGCGTTTACCTATCTATCTTATCAGGGATAATTTTAAGGATTTCAGAATAAACTATGATATAGACTGCGAAGCTGTTCTCAATAGGAAATTCTGTAGTATTGTTGTGTCGAACATCAAGCATGCCAATCCGATGAGAGAATTATTCTTCAAAAAGCTATCAACTTATAAGAAAGTTGATTCTGGAGGGAGAGTCTGGAATAATGTAGGTGGTCCGGTAACTGATAAACATCAGTTTATTAGTCAGTATAAGTTTAACATTGCTTTTGAAAACAGTTCCTCACCAGGTTATACTACAGAAAAGATAATGGATGCGATGATTGCCCAATGTATTCCTATATATTGGGGTGATCCTCTTGTACATAAGAACTTTAATCCAGAAGCTTTTATTAATGTAGATAACTATCGGAATATAGATGAGACAGTTGAATACATTGTGGAACTGGATAAAAATAATGAACTTTATCTTGATATGTTAAGAAAGCCTAAGGTTATTAATAAGAAAATGTTTGATTGGGAAAAGGAAGTATATGTTTTTTTGACAAATATCATTGATAAACCTATTGATAAGGCCAAATATATTACAGATTATGGGATGCAGAAACTGTACAGACGAAATCTTATGTATGCGGATTTTGTTGGCAACAGGTTGAAAATTAATAAAATATATTCTGCTTTTCAAACATTAAAACAGAACTTAGGATGGTTTTAATTAGTGTAATAGTTCCAATATACAAGGTTGAGAATTTTATAGGACGATGTGTTGATAGTCTTATGAAACAGTCTCTTCGACAGGGAGTTGAATACATATTTGTGGACGATTGCTCTCCTGACAAGAGTATGTTAGTTCTTAATGAGGTCTTAAACAGCTATCCGGAAAGGAAATCAAATATATTGATTATCAAACATAAAGAGAATAAAGGACTTCCGTCGGCGAGGAATACTGGTATGCAATATGCTTCAGGGAAATATATATATCACTGTGATAGTGATGATTACTTGGAGGATAATGCATTGGAATTATTGTTGCAACAAGCTGAATCACAGCATGCAGACATAGTGTGGTGTGACTGGTTCTTGACTTTTTCGAAAAACGAAAGATATATGAAACAGCCAGTATATTTCACACCGGATGAAGCTTTAAAAGGTATATTGAAAGGTCACATGAAATACAATGTGTGGAATAAGCTTGTATTACATTCGTTATATACGGAAAACGGGGTTCTGTTTCCGGACGGACATGGAATGGGAGAAGATATGACAATGATGAGATTATTTGCTTGCGCTTCAAAAATAGCATATCTGCCGGCTGCATTGTATCATTATGTAAAGACAAACAATGAAGCTTATACTACTTCATTTTCGCAGAAGGCTTTGTCTGATATACAGTGGAATGTTACTCAAACTATTGATTTCTTGTTGTATAAAAAGGGAGAAAGTATTTTATGTGAAATAAATTGCTTTAAATTAAATGTTAAGTATCCGTTTCTCATAAGTGACAGACGTGATATGTATGAACTGTGGCAAACGTGGTTCCCCGAATCAAATTCTTATATTTTCAGAAATAATGGATCAATTCGCAGTCGCTTACTTCAGTATGCTGCGAGTAAGCGTTTATTCTGGTTAATAAGACTTCATTATTTTTTAGTTTACAGATTTGTTTACGGGATAATATATAGATAATAGTGTTAATTTATGATTAGATATTTAGCAATTGCACTGACTATTGTAATAACCAGCTTGTATTATTTCCCTATTATTTTTTCTTTTTTTCCTATAGCAAATACCAAACTTATTTTGGCTTCGGTAGGACTTGTCCTATTGGGTGTCGAGATTGCCAAATCAAGGTCAGGAACTTTAAATAAAGACTTGCTGATAATTTCTGTATATGCTTTAATATTCTCGCTTGTTTGTTTGTTCTCTGTGGTATGGAATAATACGTCCGACTATGCATATGCATCATATATAGTTTCTATGTGGGTATGGCTCTCTGGAGCATACGTAGTTTCTCGTGCAATAAAGTTGATACATGGCTCGGTTTCATTTAATGTATTATGTCATTATCTTATAATAGTATGTGTAATACAATGTATTCTGGCTTTAGCTATTGATATGAATCCTACTTTTAAGACTGTCATTGACACATATATATTACAGGATCAGGAATTTCTTAACAAAGTTAATAGATTATATGGTATAGGAGCAATGCTTGATACAGCCGGTATTCGTTTTTCTGTGGTTCTGGTCTTGTTATCTGCTTTAATTACAGGACATTTAGGAAAAAATCGGAATGTCATGCTTTACCTTTATTTTATTGCGTATTTTATCATAACAGTAGTGGGCAACATGATAGCAAGGACAACTACAGTTGGTGTCTTATTGAGTGTTATATATATAATTTACAGACAGATAGATTATGGCAATGAACGGCCTTTTAGTTTAAAAGAGGTTTTGAGTATTATAGTGATATTGCTTTTGGTATTAACACCTTTGGTAATATACTTCTATGAAACAAATGCAATAATACATAAGAACATCAGATTTGGATTTGAAGGATTTTTCAGTTTAATGGAAAAAGGTAAATGGGAAGTAGGGTCTAATGAGACTCTAAAATCTATGATTGTTTTTCCTGAATCTTTAAAAACATGGCTTATTGGGGACGGATATTTTACAAATCCTATAGCTACTGATCCGTATTTCACAGGTAAAGTAACTGGTGGATACTATATGGGAACAGATATAGGATACTTGAGATTTATTTTTTATAGTGGTATTATTGGCTTGGTTGCCTTTTCTGCTTTTATATGTAAGGTGGCATTCGTTTGTATTAACAGGTTACCACATAAAACATTATTGCTATACTTTATACTGATTATAAATTTCATAGTCTGGTTTAAAGTCTCTACAGATATATTCCTTGTATTTGCATTGTTTATTATGGTTGCCCGTAGCGAAGAGGAAGACAAACAATTACAGCACGAAATATGAAAATCGTTTATTGTATAGCAGGTACCTGTCATTCCGGAGGAATGGAAAGGGTATTGGCAAACAAGGCAAACTATTTGGCCGTAAGAGGATATGAGATTGTCATTGTAACTACCGACCAGCACGGAAGGCAGCCTTTCTTCCCTTTGAACGAGCAGATCCGGTGTATTGACCTGGATATAAATTATGAAGACAATAACGGGAAGTCTTTTTTGAATAAACTGATGCATTATCCTGTTAAACAGTTGTTACACAGGAAAAGGCTTGAATCAGTTCTCATGAGGGAAAAACCTGACGTTACGGTCTGTATGTTCAATAATGATGCATCGTTTATAACCGATATAAAGGATGGAAGTGCAAAACTGTTGGAGATACATTTCTCTAAATTCAAACGTCTGCAGTACGGACGTAAAGGGCTATGGAGAATAGCTGACAAATGGAGAAGCAAACAGGATGAAAATATTGTCAGAAGATTCGACAGGTTTGTGGTCCTTACTGAGGAGGATAAGAGATATTGGGGTGAACTGAATAATGTAGAAGTAATACCTAACGCAATTACATACATACCATATGAGAAATCAAATCTTGAGAATAAAAAGGTGGTAGCAGTAGGAAGATATAGCTTTCAGAAGGGATTTGACAGGCTGATAGAGGCCTGGAGAATAGTGGTAAATGATTTCCCTGACTGGAAACTTGATATCGTGGGGGATGGAGAAGAATATGAGAAACTTAAAAAGCTGATATCAGGATATGGACTGGATAATTCAGTAGCATTGATAAAAACAAAAAAGAATATAGGGGATGTGTATAGAAACGCATCTATATATGCAATGACATCACGCTATGAGGGCTTGCCGATGGTCTTGCTGGAAGCCCAGTCATATGGTCTGCCTGTTGTGTCTTTTGACTGTAAATGCGGTCCAAAAGATATTATAGATGAAGGAGAAAACGGTTTTATCGTGGATGATGGGAACATCACACTATTTGCAGGCAGGATGGCTGAACTTATGAAGGACATGTCACTAAGAAAAAGAATGGGAGAAAAAGCCGGGATATCAATCCTTGAATATGATGAAGCGACTGTCATGGATAAATGGATTCAAACATTCAAATCAATATCAGATAGATGAAAACTATTGTGGTTTCAGCGGTAAACCTGCGCAAGGGAGGCACACTGACTATTTTGAGAAACTGTCTGGAGTATCTTTCGCAGCTGGCTCAAAACGGAGAATACAAGGTTGTGGCACTGGTACATAACAAGAATCTGGCAATGTATCCCGGAATAACATATATCGAAATGCCCTGGACTGTGAAAAGCTGGTTCTGCCGTATATGGTGTGAGTATATAACAATGTATAAAATTTCGAAGCAGCTTTCTCCCGTTTATTTATGGCTGTCCTTGCATGACACAACACCTAATGTAAAGGCTGAAAGGCGTGCTGTTTATTGTCATAATTCATTTCCGTTCTATCCTTGGAAATGGCGTGAGCTATTCATGAATTACCGTATTGTATGTTTCGCATGGTTCACAGAATATATTTACAGAATAAATATTCATAAAAATTATAGGGTAGTGGTTCAGCAAGACTGGATGAAAAAAGAGTTTATCAGACTTTTCAATCTCCGAAAGGACAGGATTATTGTAGCACTGCCGGAGAATAGAACGGATACTTTGGAGATGAGAAATGAACGTAAGTCTTCCGAATCCATTTATACATTTTTATATCCGTCGTATGGTGACATAAACAAGAACTTTGAATTGTTGTGTGAGGCGGCTGCTATGCTGGAAGATGAAATCGGAAAAGATAAGTTTAAAATTTATATGACTATAGCAGGTACAGAGAATAAATACACAAGATGGCTGTACAGGAAATGGGGACATGTCAATTCTTTAGTTTTTACAGGATTCTTGAACCGTGTGAAGCTTTATGAATTATACGGTAATGCCGATTGTCTGGTATTCCCCTCTAAAGTAGAGACATGGGGATTGCCTATAAGTGAGTTTGCACAGTTTGAAAAGGCAATGCTGTTGGCAGATTTGCCATACGCACATGAAACGGCAGCCGGAAGTGCAAAAACTTCATTTTTCAATATCCATCAGGTAAATGAACTCAAGGAAAAAATGAAGAAACTGATTAATAATGACAGTTCTTTTCTTAAGTCTGTATCGAAACCGAAACCAGAGGCTCCAGTAAGTCATACATGGGAAGAACTATTCAAGATGTTATTAGGATGAAACCGTATCTTTCATTTATAGACATATCTACATTCTCAGAAAAAGAAAGGATATTGTTGCAGAAACGTTATGCCTTACATAAAAAATATGAGAAGGCTGTAAACTTATATATAGACACAGATATGACGCAAAAGGCAATTGCCGAAAAATGTAATGTGTCTTTAGCCGGACTTGGAAACTATCTGCGGCGATACTGGCGAGAGCAGGTTCTAATCAGACATCATATTTATGTTGATGACGTAGAACCGGATAAAGTAAAAATAATTGCTGCAGGAACACAAAGTATAAAAGCTCATGATAAGTATAAGGAAGCTATAGCTGCGTGCGACTCATTGACTTATATTGAATTTAATATCTCCCAGATTGCCAGAAAGTTCGGACTTAATGGCACAGCACTGGCCAATTATATGCGTATACACTGTCAGGACACTTTGGTTTGGAGAGAAAAGATAAGGCACAAATTGGGTATTAATGATAATGTTCATCATGGAGTGCGGCCGGAATGTGTCTCACAGTATGCTGAGGCTGTAGAAATGTATCGTGAATCGAACAGGACAATACCGGAAATAGCAGAACTATGCAATGTGTCTGAAGGTGGATTAAGCCAACATTTACGGTTTTATCATAAGGATGTGTTAAAACAAAAAAAAGAGGAACGCCAAAAGGCACAACATAAAAAGAATAAAACAGTAGGGGATTTGATGGGTAACGGTGGAATATACGGACCGATATCAGAGACAGAAGAGAAGTATAAGGAGGCATTGGCATTGTATAAGGGTACATCATTAACAATGAAAGAGATAGTGTCGCAAACAGGTGTGCCGGTAGAAGCTTTCCGTTTTTATATTCATAAATGGCATAAAGACCTTGTCTATGAGAGGTTAGGTATCAGTGGAGAAATAAATGAGAATACTGATTTGCGAAAAGCAAGAAAGAGAATGAAGACTGTGGCTGCAAAATATGAAAAAGCCATAGAAAGTTTAAAACTTAATCCGCGTCCGGTTTCGAAGGTGGCAGAGGAATATGGATTCAATCCAGAGGTGTTCAGGAATTATCTGCATAAGCATGAACCTGAACTTGCCAAACAGCAAGGAATGAGGATGACAGAAAATGGGAAGTATATATCATTTCGGGCGGAAGAAAAATATGCACAGGCAATAGAATTATATAACACAACGACAGAAAGCCTTAAGTCTATTGCTAAAAGACTTAATATCAAATATAACAGCTTGGGAGGGTTTGTGCGTCGTAACCGTCCTGATGTAATAATGAACCATAACAATTTATTAAAGGATTTAGAATAAAGCTATTTATTATTTTAGCAAATGTATAACAAATGAAAGAATTAGGGAATAAAATACTACAATTAGGTAAGTTTTATCCTATTTATGGTGGTGTTGAAAAAGTTGAGTTTGAACTTATGCTTGGATTGTCTGAGAAAAACATCAGATGCGATATGTTATGTGCTGCACTAGAGGGAAAAAGCAAAAAGTATGTATTCAATGATTATTCCGAACTGTTAACATGCCATTCATGGATAAAGGCGGCTGCTACAATGATTTCTCCGGTAATGGTTTTTACATTAAGGAGAAGGAAAAATGACTATGATGTCATACATATACATCACCCTGATCCAATGGCCTGCCTTGCCTTGTACTTGTCCGGTTATAAAGGTAAGGTAGTATTACACTGGCACAGTGATATATTAAAGCAGAAGTTTCTTTTTAGATTTTATAAACCTTTACAAGACTGGATTCTAAAGCGGGCGGATATGATAGTCGGTACTTCGCCAATATACCTCAAAGAGTCAAAATACCTGAAAAGTGTTCAACATAAGACGATTTGTGTGCCGATTGGGGTAGATCCAATTATTCCTGAAAAGGATAAAGTATCAGTAATAAGAGAAAAATATAAAGGGAAAAAGATAGTTTTTTCATTAGGACGCCTAGTGGCATATAAAGGATTTAAGTACTTGGTAGAAGCTGCCAATTATCTGAATGACAGTTTTGTTATTCTCATTGGTGGTACAGGTCCTTTAAAGGATGAGTTGGAGAATCAAATTAAGATTAACAGTCTGGAAAACAAAGTTGAACTGGTTGGACGTATATCTGACGATATGCTACCATCATATTATGGCGCATGTGATGTATTTTGCTTAAGTAGCATAATGAAAACGGAAGCTTTCGGAATAGTGCAGATAGAGGCTATGTCATGCGGTAAACCTATAGTGGCTACAAATATTCCGCAGTCCGGTGTTCCTTTTGTTAATGCGCATGGAGAATCAGGACTAAACGTCGAACCGTCGAATGCTGAAGATCTCGCCAGGGCCATAATGGATATAACCAAAGACCCTGATACTTATAGCCATTATTCATCTGGAGCGAGAAACAGATACAGAGAACTATTTACAAAAGAAAAAATGATAGAAAGTAGTATTAACCTATATAATAACCTATAATAATTTTTAAATGAGAATATTAGCAACATACCAATTGAATAACTTTCTGATTTATAGTGACATTATGACTAACTATAACTTAATAAAACGTTCCTTGGATATTATTTTAAGCATTTTAGGGATTATAATCACGTCGCCACTATGTCTTTTCATATATTTTTTGATAAAACGAGAGGATGGAGGACCGGTAATTTTCAGGCAAGAGAGAATAGGATATGGTGGTAAACCTTTTACGATATATAAGTTCCGCTCTATGATTATAGAGGCTGAAAAGGATGATAAACCTGTATTGTGTCAGAAAAACGATAAAAGGATGACAAAGGTGGGTTATTTCTTAAGGGAGCATCATCTGGATGAAATACCGCAGTTGTGGAACATTCTTAAGGGAGACATGAGTCTGGTAGGGCCCCGTCCGGAAAGAAAATATTTTGTAGACCGTATTATTTCTGTCAATCCGGATTATGAATTGCTGTATAAACTGAGACCTGGTATTTTTTCGCCCGCAACACTTTATAACGGGTATACCGATACGATAGAAAAGATGCTTGAGCGTTTGCGTATGGATTTGGAATATATGCGCAACAAATCATTCTGGCTAGATGTCAAGATTATATATCTTACAATTATATCCTTACTGACCGGAAAGAAATTTTAAAATATAATGAATGACTATAAAATAATACATACGAAAAGTAATCTTAAACTAAGAAAAATAGGCAATCAGTATATGATTGTACAGGTTTGTAATGAACAGATAAACATGAGCGACGTATTCAGTATGAACAGGACTGCGGCAAGTATATGGGAAAGTATAAGTAAAGGTGGATATACTTTTGAGGAACTGGTTGAATGGATTTGTGACACATATGATGTCTCAAAAAACACTGCTGGTAATGACCTGGAAAAACTACTTGATGAGTGGAAATCTTTTGGTCTTATTTACTGAAAAGTTTTGAGTTTGTAAAGATGATGGATATGTCAAAAATACACAAAGCATTCTTATCTCTTTTGCATTCAGGACTTTGGGATTATGAGAACAAAGCACTCTCGATATTTCCACTTACTGATACTGAATGGAAGGTTTTATACAGACTGAGCAGAGAACAAACTGTAACCGGACTGATATTTGCCGGCATCCAAAAACTACCGGAGAATGTTCAACCGAAAGAAAATCTTCTTGTGAGATGGATTGCAGCTGTTGATGCTATCGAACGGAGTAATCTGAAGATGAACTCTGTACTGGTTGAACTCTGTGAGTTGTTTAATAAAACCGGAATCAATCATGTGCTGCTAAAAGGGCAGGGTATAGCTACATTATATAAGGACCCTTTGCTAAGGGAGTGTGGAGACATTGATTTTTATTTTCCGACAGAAAAAGATTTTACCGGTGCAAAGAATTGTATACATAGGGAAGGAATCGGAACAGAGAGTAAGGCAGACGGAAGTATATTTTATTTTTGGAAAGGAGTTAAAGTCGAACATCATAAACGTATGTTTGATTTGTTTACGTCACGTTCGATAAGATATTCAAAAGAACTTGAAACAAGGTATGGTGTGAAATCAATAACCCTGTGTGGTAATAATGATGTTCAGATAGATATACTGCATCCAGTACTGAATATAATACAGCAGAGTACTCATATTCTTAAACATGCCTTTGGCTTGGGAATCGGATTGCGCCAGTTCTGTGATCTTGCCATATCTTGTTACACTTGGTATGGTGAACAGGCGGATGATAATATGAGAACAATATGTTCCAAGCTGGGATTGGATAGGTGGTGTTCATTGCAATTTTCATTCTTGGTAAAGTATATCAATCTTCCCAAACAGTATATTCCTAATCATGAGATAATGGTTTCTTCTGATGTCTTGTATGCTATAGTGTGGAATGGAGGAAATTTCGGGCATAATGCAATAACAACCGGAAAATGTGATTCTGTTATATTAAGAAAAGTACATACAGCCTGGTCTTTCTATAATAACATCCGTTTTGCATATAAAATCGCGCCTAAAGAGGCTTTAGGCCTTTTTATGTATCTTATAAAAGGGCAGTTAAAATGAAAAATGATTTTTATTATTGTATAGCAGGATTTGATATTATGATATCGACGTTCTGCAATCTACGTATAGACAGTGCTCTTCCTTCTTTCATCCCTTTCAAGTTGGAAAAACCGGTGAATGGCCCATTCATTATCAGATGTGAGGTCCGGACACTGGATGATGTATCATCTGTTGAACTGAATGGCGATTTACTTGATAAAACAGAAAATGAAATGGGGATTATCCGTCTGTATAAACACAACGCCGGGTATATGCTGGCTGTAAAGACTAATTTGTGGAATGAATGGCATTATATGTTGGCAGACAAACAGTTTAAAGCAATTGTAATTTATACTAGAGTGAATGGTAATAATGAAAACAATGAGCTTTCTTCTTTATTGAGAATAGCATTTTCCCAGTCAATACTTAAATATGAAGCAGTTTCTGTGCATGCTGCAGCCGTTTATTCAGCTAATATCTCGTATTTCTTTATGGGAGAAAGCGGTACGGGTAAAAGTACACATGCACAACTGTGGATAGACAATATACCAGACACAGTGCTTCTGAATGATGACAATCCAGTCATTAGGATTATTGGAAATGATATATATGGATATGGAACGCCATGGTCCGGTAAGACGGCTTGCTATAAGGATCTGTCTTTCCGTTTGGGAGGTATAGCAAGATTGCAGCAGAGTGATGCAAACAGTTTTTCTCTGCTTAGGGATGTTGATGCTTTTATATCTGTTTATCCCGGATGTTCGGTTCTGTCGTATGACAGGGACTTAAGCAATGTCATGTGTGATACACTGATTAAAATATGTCAGACTGTAACAGTGGGAAAACTTGAATGCAGACCCGATAGGGAAGCTGCTATTTTGTGTTATGAAAATCTTGTAAACCAATAAATTTCAATTTAAATCAAATGATGTATAAACAAATTATTTGGGCAATCGTTATTGCCGTATCATTTCTGACTTCGTGTACATCGAGTAAGAATATAGTTTATCTGCAGGATATGCAGACTGGCGAGAAATATCCTTATGACGACCGTAAGGAAGCTACTATCCGCCGTGATGACAGGTTGAGTATTACTGTCAGCAACAAGAATCCTGAACTTGCCATTCCGTTCAATATATATGGAGGTACGTTTAGTGTTGGCAGTGAGGGAGATATAAGAACTGATGTGTCAACAAGAATGAACGAGAAAGGATATCGTGTTGATATAGACGGTGATATTGAGTTTCCGATATTGGGAATAATACATGTGGAAGGCCTGAAGGTAAGTGAACTGAGGGATTTGATCAAGGAAAAAATAGAGAAGGGTAATTATATGAAAGACCCTATAGTAAGTATAGAATTCCTGAATTTCAAATACACTGTATTAGGAGCAGTGGGACGTAACGGAACATTTAATGTTGAGGGAGACCGTATAACTCTTCTGGAGGCCATCGCTAATGCCGGCGACATAGCTGTGAACGCGCGGATAGACCGGGTGGCAGTTATCAGAGAAGTGAACGGAGAACGTGAAATGTATATGCATGACCTTCGCAGCAAGGAAATTTTTGATTCACCAGCCTTCTATCTGCAGCAGAATGATATTGTGTATGTGGAACCTAAATACCGTAAAGCCGATATAGAAGACAGAGGATGGAAAATCACAACATTCCTGTTGTCTGTTGTAACAGCAGTTTCATCTATTATGTGGGCTATCAAGTAATAATATCAACTTAGAAGAATATGCAAACTGAAAGAACTTCAAATTCGAAGAATGACCAGGGTATAAACCTTATAGACCTGTTACTTTATTTTGTTTCGAAGTGGAAATGGTTTTTACTGTCGGTACTGATCTGTACAGGTATTGCATGGTACAAATATGCCACTGCACCATTCATATATTTCCGTTCAGCAACTGTCATAATAAAAGACCCGTCAAACAAAGCTTCATCGGGGGGGCTGGACCGTTTTGATAATTTCATCAACAAGGTAAATGTGGCAAACGAGATATTACAGTTCCGCTCAAAGAAACTGATGAGGGAGGTAGTGCAACGTGTACATGCCGACGTAAATTATAAGATAGAGGATGGATTGAGAAGTATTGAACTGTATACACAGTCGCCTGTATGCGTAAGTTTTAATGATATGTTGCCGGAACAGTCAATAAGTTTTACCTTAGAGATAAAGGACGAGCAGACATTTGTACTGTCTGACCTTAAAGGTAGTGGGGAAGAAAAGGTATATACATCAAGCCTTAATGATACAATTTCTCTTGAAAGTGGGATAGATATAGTAGTGACACCAACAAACAATTTTAATGAATCGTGGTTCGGAGAGAGAATAAATATCAGTAAATATCCATTGGATGCTGTTGCCGATTTTTATAAAAACTCTTTGGGTATTCAGCAGGAAGAGGAGGAAGCCTCAATCCTGACACTTTCGCTGAAGGACAACTCGGCAAGAAAGGCTGAGGATATAATAAATATGCTGATTACGGTATATAACGAGGAGGCTATCAAGGACAAGAACCAGGTTGCAATCAATACGGCCGACTTCATTAATGAACGACTGATTATAATCGAGAATGAACTGGGCAGTGTGGAGTCTGATCTTGAGTATTTTAAACAGAGTAATGAAATCGTGGATATATCGTCTGCAGCCGGCATGTATATGCAGGAAACGCAGAAGTATAACTCAAATGCTCTGGAACTAGAGACACAGCTGCGTCTGGCAAACTATATCAAAGAGTATCTTACTAATCCGTCGAATGACAGGGAACTTATTCCATCCAATACAGGTATCGGTGACGATAACATTGAAAGTCAGATAAGCAGCTATAACAATGCCAAACTGAAACGTGACAGGCTGATAGATGACTATAGTGTGAACAATCCGATAGTGGAGGAGTTAAACAATTCTCTTCTTGCCATGAAACAGAATATAATCAGGGCAGTAGACAATATGATTGTAAGTATCAATATGAAACGTAATGACGCACAGAGCCACGAGAAAAGGGCAAAGGAGCGTATTACATCAATTCCTACAAAGGAACGGCAAATGCTGTCAATAGAACGTCAGCAGAAGATAAAGGAATCACTGTATCTTTTCCTTCTGAACAGAAGGGAAGAGAATGCACTGTCGCAGGCTATGGTAGATAACAATGCCAGAGTCATAGACGGTGCGGATGGTGGTAGTTATCCCATATCGCCAGACCGTAACAGAATTATATTGTTGGGATTACTAATGGGGATGGCTATACCGGGGGTAACATTTCTTGCCATACTGTTTATGGATACGAGGGTTCGAAGCCGTAAGGATTTTGATGGTGTGGTAAATATACCTTTTCTTGGAGAGATTCCTTTGGATAAGAAAAAGAATCCTAAAAGTAATGATGCCCAGCCTGAGAATGAAGCGGGTGACAGTATAACGGCTGAAGCTTTCCGTATATTACGAACCAACATGTCGTTTATGAACCGTAAGGATAGACCGGTGAAAGTTATTACACTTACATCACTGAACGAGGGTGCCGGAAAGACTTATATATCACGCAATCTTGCGATGAGCTATGTGCTTACAAAAAAACGTGTACTTCTGCTCGATATGGATATAAGAAGGGGTACCCTAAGCAGATTCTTTAAACTGTCTAAGACAGGTCTTACCAACTATATTGCAGATACCACATTAACCGTGGACGACATTATTCAAAAGAAAGGAAGCTTTGATATGATTGCAGCCGGTACAATAGCCCCAAATCCAGCTGAACTTCTGATGGAAGATAGACTGGATATGCTGATTGAAGAATTGAGAAGCAGATATGATTATATTATTGTGGACGGTGTTCCTGTGGGTATAATAGCCGATGCTACAATCTCTAACAGAATAGCCGATATGACAATTTTCGTAGTAAGATCCGGGCGACTCGACAGAAGACAATTACCAGATATAGAGGAGCTATATAAAGAGAACAAGCTGCGCAATATGGCTATTGTCCTCAATGGAGCCGAGATGCATCGACGCTATGGATATTACGGACGCTATGGATATTATGGATACGGATATAAGAAAAAATAAAATAAATGTGTAACAATAAATTTTGAACAATGAAAAATCAGGAAAAAGAAATTTATGAGACACCCAAAACAAAGAGAACAAGGGTGAAGCTGGAGAACAGTATATGTGTAGCTTCAGACAAAAGACCGGGAGATGATGTAAGTGAAGACCGTCATGTAAGTATAGAAGGACATAAAGGTGGCAACACTTTTGAGTTTGGAGATTCTTCGTGGGAGTAATTTATATATAACAATGTAAAAACAGACAATTATGAGAAGAAAATTATATTTTCATCATCTTCTGCTTGGTATGGCTATCTTTATGAGTAGCTGTAGCAAGAATGAAGATTCAATACCGGCAAATCCGGGAGATGCTATATCATTCTCTGCTGCAACGCCGCAAAGCAGAACCTATTATAGTAGTAAGTTACAGCTTGATTGGGAGAAAGATGACCAGATAGGTATATATTCTGCAGAAGCTAATGCACTGGATGCTGATAAAGATAATCCAAAAAGTGCTAAATATATAATAACTGAAATTATAGAAGAATCAGGGCATGAACATCATGCCGATTTTACTCCTGTTGGCGATGGACTTAAATGGGGTAGCTATGATGACCATACATTTTATGGTGCATATCCGGCAGAACGTATAGAGACATATCCTAATGAAGTGGATATGAAAGGTATATTTCAGATGAAATATATGACAAATCAGGTTTGTTCCGTCTCATCCTCAGCCAGTCCGTATACAACTACCCCGGATATGAAAAATGCATACATGGTAGCAAAAAATACTTTGCCACCTACTTCGGATGAGCATGTCCTACTGACATTCAGACCTGTCATGACAACTCTTCAGATAAATGTAACAGCCGGAAGTACCGGTAGCGATATTGGTACAGGCATCATACCTGAACCTACCACAATAACAGGAGTGAGTGTTATTATGCCTAAGGCTCTAAAAGATGGAGAGTTTTTGTATGATGTTGATAATAGCAAATTAAAGGAAGGTTCTGTTTTAGGCGCTACAAAGGAATCTGTGTTTGTTTCATTCGATTATAATGGTGAAAGATACATTAAATTAAAGCCCGGAGAGAAAATCTCTTTCTTGGTTTTCCTCCCTCCCGTACTTATGGATGGAACCGAAGGCAATGCTGCTAAATTAAGGATTCATACTACAGGGTATCAGAACTATGTTATTCCTATGAACGGTAACCTTCAGCAGGAATACAAATTTGATATAATACTTCCAGATTTTGACCCTGAACGTATTCAACCTAATAACTGGATGAGCTACATGGATGATAAGGTTTATGTATCACAATTGTCTATACCAGGAAGTTATAGAAACCTGCAAAGCATACCAGCAGGAAACTTATTGAATATGGGTGTCAGAGCATTGGATTTGCGTTCAGCTACTGGAGATGAAATGAACACTATAACTAAAGAAATTGAATCTTTCTTGGATAAGAATAGTAAGGAGTTTGTAATTGCACTGTGTGGGGCTGGTAGTTCAATATCATCAGATAAAGTTATTTCTTTTAATGCAGATATGACACTTGCTCAAGCACGAGGGAAAATACTTGTCATAAATGAAGGTGAGAGCGGTATTACATTTAATGATTATAATTCAGAAACAGCTATCAGCACATTAACTGATATCGGGAAAAATATTAATAAAGTTTGGACTGTTACCTATTGTGCGTATGATGAAATGTCAGAATCAGATATAGCAAATAGCAACAAAGCCATATATGAACATATAGTAAATACACAAGAAGGAAATACAGGTATTGTCATGATACCATATGCATGTACACAAAAAATATTAGGAGTTCCAGGAACAGGTATGGTCGGTTATATTTCAACTTATGGAGATTTATTCACCCAGTCCATTATCGACTGCAACTTTAAGTTTATACATCAGTTTGCAAATAAATAAAATAAAAAAATAATATGATAAAACAATTCGGCTTAATAATAGCTTGTGTTGCGATAACTTCGGCAGTAAACGCACAGAAAGTAGACTCGACTGTTGTCGTGTCGGATGTTACAGAAGAAATTCAGTATAACAATGACAAATATAAAGTAGAAACCAACCATTTCTTTGATAACTGGTTTGTCAGTGGTGGTTTCGGAGGTCAGGTACTTTTCGGAAATCATGACAAACAGGTAAAGTTCTTTAACCGTATTGCGCCTGCACTTGATATCGCTGTAGGAAAATGGTTTACACCAGGTATCGGGGTACGACTTATGTATAGCGGACTTTCTGTAAAAGGTGCCACACAAAAAGAAGGTCATGGTGAGTTTCCGACTCATAGTACCGGAGAGGATGTACCGGGTAAAGGTGGAGACGGCTATTGGTTGATGAAACAGAAGTTCAAGTTCTATAACCTGCACCTGGATGCCTTGTTCAATATGTCAAACATATTGTACGGATATAATGAAAAACGTGTATATAACTGCTCTCCATACTTTGGTCTCGGATGGACCAGAGTATGGGAATCACCGCAAAGTATGGAAGTAAGTGCAAATGTTGGTATTCTGAATTCATTTCGTCTGAACGATGCACTCGATTTAAATCTGGATATCCGAGGAGCATACGTCAGTGACCGTTTCGACGGTGAGCTTGGCGGACGATGGGGGGAAGGTTTATGGAGTGCTACGATAGGATTGACATATAAATTCAAACCACGTGGATGGGATAGAAGCAAGACAATTATACGCACTCATGACCGTACATCAGAGCTCAAGGCTATGCAAGACAAACTTAATGATATGCAGGCTCAGCTTGCCAAACGCAAGACAGACTCTATCACTGTCATAAGAACAATGGCAGCAGCAAGCTTCGTGGTGTTCAAGATAGATACCTGGGATTTGACAAACGAAGCACGCGTACAATTAAGTCTGTTTGCTGAGAATATAAAGAAAGCAGACCCAAATATAGTGTACATCATAACAGGTTATGCGGATAAAGGCACTGGTAGTGTAGAAAGAAATATCGTATTGAGTAAGAACCGTGCGAGAGTAGTTTACGAATGTCTGGTAAATGAGTTTGGTGTGCCTAAGAAACAGCTGAGAATTGATCATAAGGGTGGTGTTGACAATATGTTCTATAATGACCCACGTATGAGCCGTGCTGTAATAACTAAAGTATTGGAAGAAAAAGAATAAAAGATAATAACAATGAAGACTAAAATCAATGCATTGGCCGGTCACAGAGTGACTGGCTATGCACAAATAAAAAAGCTTGTATTGGCGGTTTCGTCAACAGTTCTTCTAACGGGAGTGTTTTCATCATGTGTGGATGATGAGTTCCCTATAGCAGGAGCTTCAACTGAGACTACAAGAAGTGAGACACAAGTTGTTAATACTGGAGGGCTGATACAAAAAAGTGATGGAACATGGATGTCACAAAATTGCCGTGTACCTATTGTGGGGGCTGGAAAGGTGGTAACCAGCATTGGTGGTGGACTAATAACCGTTGCTGATGGTGGAAACAAAGTCGGTAATGCAATTGATACGGATTTAAGTAATTATACAACTACTTCAGTTGGGGTGGCTAGTGTGAATGTTTATAATCCTATTATATCCATACGCGACCTTTATCATACATATTCTGGTGGACAAAAAGTTGGTTTTGTATTTAAGGAAACAGGTAATAATCTTCTTAGTTTAGATGTTTTGAATGGGATGACCATACAGACTTTTAAAAATGGAAGTGATGAGCCAGTAGAAACAATAATTGCAAAAGAAACAGATAAAAAGGTCCTAAATCTTAATGTTCTATCTATAGTTAGTGGAGATAAAGTTGCAGACCGTGAACTTTCATTTATGGCAACAGAAGAATTTGACGAAGTACGACTTTGTGTAACAGGTGTAACTGCTGATGTACTTGGGAAAATGGAATTTGCCATAAAATATGCTTTTGTCGGAGAAAATCCGGAAATAAGGGCAACAAGTGAAAGTGACTTTACCGATTATTGGAGTAATGTGAATCCAAGTATTTGGGATGAATCAAATATTTCAATAGTAAATCCTAAAAAAAATGTTGTAGACGATGACCCTGACAACTATGCATCATCAAGTCTTGTGGGAGGAGTATTTACTGATTCTCATATATCAGTAAAATTTAATAAAGAGATACCGTCCGGGGCTCAAGTTGGATTTTATTATTCTACAAGTAAAGTACTTGGTTTAAATTTAATAGGGGAGGCTGGCGCAAAAATTTATGCACTCAATGAGAATGGAACTTTCCCTAAAGATGGTGATAAAGCAGAACCGGGTAAAAATTTATTAGGAGTTTCTTTAATAGGAGGAACTGATAAGACTTTTGTCTGCATGGATTTGACAAAACCATGTTATGGAGTGAAAGCAGAAATTCCATCCGGTCTTTTTGACGGTGGATTGGACATAGGAGTTTCTCACTATTACTATGCGTTTGTACGTGAACCGGTAAAACTGGATCCTACAAACTATTTTTCTATCAGCAGTAAGGATGAGACAAACTCTTCTACATATAAACTTAAAACGCCAACAGATGGGAAAGTTCAGTATAAGATTATTTCTTCACCTGAAGGAACCAGCCCTGGTATAACTGAGGATAATATTTTATATGGAATGACGGAACCTGGACATTATGTTATAAGTGTAACATATAATACAAATAGTAATATAACACGTTCTTCAGAAGGAATCAATACCGGAAGCCAAGTAACACAGACTATTACTATAACAAAAAAAACAGCTACTATATCAGGAGATTGTAATCAATACATTACTACAGCTAGTAATAATGCAAGTATTACTGAAGCGTATAATTCCGGAGGAGGTATATCGGTAATATCAAAAACATTGGGGTTAAGTAATATCATTGATTCTGATTATGATAATTATGCTACATTTTACGGTGTTTTGAATCTTATAGACTTTGAGCCTATTGCTGCAATCGAACTTGGAACTCCTATTACCACTAATACGGAAACTCGTGTTGGATTCGAGGTACAGGCAGTAACCGGGTTGGCAGATGTTTCAGCAATATCAACCTATCAGGTGAAAATTTATAATAAAGGATCAGAGGTAGCAAGCAGTTCTGATGGAAATGCCGTTAATGTAGGTGTCTTGAATTTTGATAATAGCAGAGTTCGATTAAGTATTAATATAAAGTCAGGTGTCACATTTGATCATATTGAGTTATGGAGAAAGGGTGTTGCAAATGTACTTGAAACGCAGAAGATTTATAATGTTTTTTACGAAAGTACTCAATGTGTGGAAGAAGGACCTAACGAAGCCTGTATGGAAGTAATGACGAATACAGGACATAACCTTAACATAGATTATGATAAAACTGAAATCGGAGGCATACTAGGAGGACTTGGCAGCGGATTGACAAATCTCGAAAATTTACTTGATGCGAGTCTCGACACTTATGCAAGTTTTTATACAACCGCAGGACTGTTATCTGGAGCAACCATAAGTCTTACATTTGACGAACAACCGGCAAACCAACCGATAGGATTCGTTTTAGGAGGAAATGGAGATTTAATCAGTGCAGAAGTTCTTGGAGGTTTTTCTTTAACGGTATTTAATGGGGACAATAAGGTAGGAAGTATAACAGACTTTACTACAGCAGATGTAAATGTAATCAGCAGAAACGGAAAAGTATATCTTGAGATACCGGGTGAGAAACTAACTTCTCCATATAATAGAATAGAACTTAAAATGGCGAGTACATTAAGTGTAATAACAACTATATATCTTCGTGGTGTATATACTCGTGTTGATTCAGATGGGGATGGCATACCGGATTGTTCTGAAGATCAGGTTAGCGCTGGGCTGACTTTAAGTTCTGAGATTACCCATATTTGTGAGGGAGAGGCAGCAGGTTTGACAGTAGAACAAACTACTTTTAGTGACGGAAGTGAGTTTTCTCTTGTTGTATATAATCGTGAAACAGGAGAGGTTACTAATGTTAAAGGAATTCTGAATTTAAATTTAAAATTAATAGCTATTGAAGGTTCCTATAACTGGTCACACGGAAGATATTTTATTGATGTTAAACAAGGAGAAACACTACTTTGGAATCATGCAGAATTATATATTCATCCCACTAAAACAACGTGGAATACTAATAATTCCTCAACAGACTGGAATAATTGGGATAATTGGGATAAAGGTTCGCCATGGAAATGTACCAATGTAATTCTTCCTTCTGATGCTTTTATTTATCCAATATTGAAGGATGTAGAAAAGAATATGTGCAATTTTATCTATTTTGAACCAGGAGCGGAACTTGAAAATACTCCGGCCTTCTCAGTAGACTGTCCTGCAAAGGTTTTCATTGATACAAGGCTGGAAGGTGGGAAATACAGCCTGTTTTCAGCACCATTAAATGGAATGTACACAGGAGATATGTTTGTATCTAATACCGTTCCTGAACTCTTTGTATCTTTAAATGAAACCACCTATCCTGAACAACGTTTTTCACCGATTATATATCAGCGTTTCTGGAGTAAAACAGTAGAAATGGTAGGTGTGAGTGAGAATGGTTCTATATCTGATGTTAATATAGATCAGACGGACTGGTCAGGAACATTTAATGCAGTAAGTACTCCATACCAACTTGCACAGGGATTCTCTATCCGTCCGGGAAAAGACGGAGAATCAGGGAACTATACATTCCGCTTCCCGAAAGAACATAAGACTTATAATTTCTTCTATGCTAACGGAGTGGCTACCGGTGAAAGTAGAACAATTGGTCGAAGTTCTGTTGGAAAGTTTATAATGAATGAATATGGGAACTGTGATTTGTCAATCGAAACATCCGGCACCCGCTTCCTGTTAGGAAATCCGTTTATGACTCATCTTGATATAAGAGAATTTCTGGCACAAAACTCAACAAATGTGAGTGCCGTAGAAATATATGACGGTTCAAATTACGTACCCGTTACACTAAATGGTGGGTATCTTGTTTCTACGCTTACAGAAACACCAACATCAGTTGCACCGATGGAAGCTATATTTGTACAGGCAAAAACACAAGGAATAAGCCTGACTGTCAATTTAACTAAAGGAATGTTCCATCAGGAGATCGGACCTGCACCGGCTGCATTCCGATCACGTTCTGTAAGCAACAATTCTTCTACACAGAATAATATGTTGAGAATAAATGCTACTGTGAACGGTAAAACTTCATCGTGTGTTATCTTACAGTCACAAAGCGCCTCTGACTCATATAGCTCTAACGAGGACATCAGCATACTGATAGACAATGAGGTTAAGCCTGAGGTTGCCGTATATACGGTGGCAGAAAGGAAGGCACTTGCCATCCAACGCATCAAGTCCGGTAAGAGTATTCCTTTGGGTCTTTATATGAAGCAATCAGGAAACGTAAAACTGGATTTTGATAACGGTAGTAATTTCTGGGAAGGCTGGATGTTGCTTGACAGTAAAACTGGCAAGAAACATTCACTGAGAGAAAGTATCGTATTCAGCAATATTTCATCTGTATCAAACAGATTCTACCTGATAAAGGAATAACTGACATAAAACTGAAATAAAATGAGAAGAGACTGTTTCATAAATAGTGAGACAGTCTCTTCTCATTTTATATTTAAAAGAATATGTATTTTATTTTGTTTATAGGATATACTACAGGATGGACTCCGTTCAATCAAAAAAATCAGGTCAGCTTGTTTCGCTCTTCTTAACTTTTGCTATCTTTGTGACAGTGACATAACTCACGAACTGCTAATTTTTAATTATTAATTGTCCAACATGAAATATCCTATAGGAATACAGAGCTTTGACCGTATAATAGAGGACGGATTTGTTTATGTAGATAAGACAGATATGGTATATAGCTTAGTGCACGAAGGTTCAATATACTTCCTTAGCCGTCCGCGCCGTTTCGGCAAGAGTCTTCTTGTATCGACACTGAAGAACTATTTCCTTGGCAGAAAGGAACTTTTCAGGGAATTGAAGATTGATGCGCTGGAGAAGGACTGGAAGGTGTATCCGGTATTTCATATTGATTTCAACGGTGGGGAATATACAATCAGAGGTGCATTGAGAAGCGCTATCCTAAGCTATATCACAGATTGGGAGAAACTGTACGAAATAGAAAAAGGCGAAGAAGAACTTAATCTGGGTTTCAGGTTCAAGAGAATACTTGAGGCTGCTTATAAAACAAGCGGTCTCCGTGCTGTGGTACTTATTGACGAGTATGACAAGCCTATTCTTGATGTCCTGGATTATGACAAAGATCTGGAGGAAGAACACCGGAATATCCTGAAAGGTTTTTATTCTACATTCAAGGGTGCAGACGAATACCTCCAGTTTGTGTTTCTGACTGGTGTAACCAAGTTCTCGCAGGTGAGTGTTTTCAGCGGATTCAATCAGCCTAAGGATATAAGTATGCATGCCAAGTATGAGACGCTTTGCGGTATATCTCAGGAGGAACTGGAGAGTTATTTCAAGGAGCCTATAGAACAGATGGCTGATGAATACAGTTGTTCGTATGATGAAATGATGAAAAAACTGAAATTGCAGTATGACGGTTATCATTTCAGTAAAAGAATGACAGATGTGTATAATCCTTTCAGTCTGCTTAATGCATTCGAT
>CALUPA010000006.1 GCA_944322395.1 uncultured Phocaeicola sp. | reverse complement strand
CCCGTGGGGGAATCGAACCCCCCTTTCAAGAATGAAAATCTTGCGTCCTAACCGATAGACGAACGGGCCATCCTATATCGGATTTTCCGATGTTGTCGAGGTTATTATTTCTCGATTGCGGATGCAAAGGTATGAAGTTTTTTCAAAATACCAAAACTTCTTTGCTATTTTTTTTCTAAAGAGGTAAGAAAAAGTTTTTTATCACTGTTTAATACAACTTATTTCCCTTTCCAAATGAATTTAAGCACATTAATAGAGTTTTTGAGCTATCCGTTTTTAACTGCCTTTTGTACGAATTCGGCAAATTCCAAAGCAGATTTTTTTCTGTAATTTCCCTTTGGCCAAAACAGATAAGCTTGTGATGTCAGTACTTCGGCCGAGAGAATAGGAATTGCTTTTAAGTCCGGTTCATCTTTTATTGCAGCTCTGGTCAATATTGTTCCCCAGTTTCCTTTCCTTATCAGGTGAATTATTGTTTGTACATCATTTATCTCCATTACGATATTGAGTTTTAAGTTGTTCCTACAGCATACCTCATCTGTTTTCATTCGTGTGGCAAACCCTATTGCCGGCATAATCATATTGGTTTCCTGCAGTTTTTTCAGAGATATAGATGAAATATGTGCCAAAGGATGTGATTCGTGTACAATGAAATATAGTCTTGATGAGAACAGTTTTATCTTTTCGTATTCATCATCAATTTCCTCCGGTTCGAATGAAAGTACGCAATCTACGAGTTTATTTTCGAGAAGTTTTATTTGCTCTTTCGATGTACCGAAATTTATTATGGCTTTTATTCCCGGATAAGCTTTTTTGAATTCGGTAATAGAACATCTGAGCAGATGGCTTAGACTGTAAGTTACACCGATATTGAGTGTCCCAGTCATTACCCCTTTCAGGTCTTTAATAATCTGTTTTCCGTTTTCAGCCTCAAGTATTGAGTTTCTTGCAAAAGGTAGAAAAGCCATTCCGGCTTCGGTGGGAATAATTCTTTTGCCTATTCTGTCGAAAAGCAATACGTTGAGTTCATCTTCCAGTTGCTTAATCTGTTGCGAAAGAGTGCTTTGTGATATATGAAGAATTCTGGATGCTTCGGAAAAGTTTTTCAGTTCACAAGCCTTCTCGAAATACTTTAGTTGTCTTAGTTCCATATGTGTTATATCGTTTTTATCAATAATAGTTATCGGAAAATCGAATTTCACAAATATAGCAAAATAATTTTTTCATATTTATATTTGTTACAAATTTTAAATGCATATGAAGAATATATTGACAATGATGTTTATTAGTGTCTGTGGATTGGTATCTGCACAGACAGGATTGAGTGTGGTGAATGATGGTTTACGTTTTTGTGAAAGTACATTACCTTATAATAATGGTATCCTTATAGCAAACTTCGGAACAGAAGAACTGAATCCGCTGAATGACGAAGGCAAAGGATATATAATGTATTATAAAGATGGAAAAACTGAGACTTTCATTCCTGCCGATGGAAATCTGTCTGCTCCTAAAGGAATGCTTGTTCAGGGAAACAGATTGTTTGTGTGTGATGTAAATAAAATTGTGGTTTATAACACAAAGAAAAAATCCTCAAAACCGGTAATAATAAGATTGCCTGAAGGTCATCTGTTTGTAAACGACCTTGCCACAGATGGTGAGTCTCTGTATGCTTCTGTTACAAATTCTGACCGGATTTTCAGAATCGATATCAGCGGAAATAAAGGATATACCACAGAAGAATGGTTGGAAGTACCTGGACCGAATGGTTTGCTTATTGATAAAGGCTGTATGTATATAGCATCTTATCCTGCCGATGGAAAGACGACAGGGAAAAATGTAATATATAAGGTAAGTGATATGGCAAATCCTAAGCTGGAAAAGTTTGTCGATGTTCCAGGACAGTATGACGGTATTGCCAAATCTACAGATGGAAATCACATTTATATTACTAATTGGGTACCGGCTTCTGTAAGCAAGGTAAGCCTTTCCGACCGTTCTGTCACTCTTGTAAGTATCGGTCTTGATAGTCCGTTGACAGGTCCTGCGGATATATCAGTAAAAGAAGGAAATATCTATATACCTGATTTGCCAAACAGCAGGGTTGTAGTTGTTAAGGAATAATAGTTATGAGAGCGACTGTTTTATATTATAGCCATACAGGGAGAACGGCTGCATATGCCAGAGAGATAGCCATGTATCTGTGGTCGAAAGGACTCGATGTTAGTCTTTCCTCAATATCTGATTTCGACAAGCAGAAATTATTGAACTCCGATATTATATTGTCCGGATGTTGGACATGCGGATTGTTTGTAATAGGTCAGCATCCACACCGCAAGTGGGTAGATTTCAGTAAGTCCGTTGCAGAAATGGTCGACGGTCGCAAGGTCATGTTTTTCACAACTTACAAGATAAGGACAGGAAGCATGCTCCGAAGAATGCGAAAGGCTATGAATATTCCAGGAAAAGGAAAAAACTGTTTATTGAAATCCAAGACAGCGCATTTGACGGATGAAGATAAAACTAAACTAGACACTTTTATAAAAAGTAACATGTTAACTAAATAATTTAGGAGGTATTTATGGAAACAAAAAAACTTACTACAGCCCAGGGGGCACCGGTAGCCGACAATCAGAACGTAGCAACAGCCGGAAAAAGAGGTCCTATGCTTTTGCAGGACGTGTGGTTCCTTGAGAAACTTGCTCATTTTGACAGAGAGGTAATTCCTGAAAGACGTATGCACGCGAAAGGTTCCGGCGCTTTCGGAAAATTTACCGTAACCAATGATATTACCAAGTACACAAAGGCTGCTATTTTCTCGGAAGTGGGGAAGGAAACAGAACTTTTTGTCCGTTTCTCTACAGTGGCAGGCGAACGCGGGGCTGCCGATGCTGAACGCGACATCAGAGGTTTCGCTATCAAGTTCTATACAGAGGAAGGCAACTGGGACCTTGTGGGAAACAATACTCCGGTATTCTTCTTGCGCGATCCGCTCAAATTCCCGGATTTGAATCATGCCGTGAAACGAGATCCTCGCACAAACATGCGTAGTCCTAAGAACAACTGGGATTTCTGGACACTGCTTCCCGAAGCACTACATCAGGTTACAATCACTATGAGCGATAGGGGTATTCCGTATTCATACAGACACATGCATGGATATGGAAGCCACACATTCTCGTTCATCAATGCCGAAGGTGTACGCACGTGGGTGAAATTCCATCTTCACACAATGCAGGGAATCAAGAATCTTACAGACCAGGAGGCAGAAGCCATCATAGCGAAAGACCGTGAAAGTCATCAACGCGATTTGTACGAAAGCATCGAGAAAGGTGATTTCCCTAAATGGAAAATGTTCGTACAGCTTATGACAGAGGAGCAGGCGAGAAACTGTCCTTACAATCCGTTCGACTTGACTAAGGTATGGTCGCAGAAAGAATATCCTCTGATTGAGGTTGGTATTATGGAGCTTAACCGTAACCCTGAGAATTATTTTGCAGATGTGGAACAGGCTGCATTTAATCCAGCTAATGTAGTTCCGGGCATCAGCTTTTCACCTGACCGTATGCTTCAGGGACGTCTGTTTTCATATGGCGATACTCAGCGCTACCGTCTGGGTGTAAATCATCATCAGATACCGGTGAACCGCAGCCGTTGTCCTTTTCTGAATATGTATCACCGTGACGGGCAGATGCGTGTTGACGGTAATCACGGTTCTACTATCGGTTATGAACCAAACAGTTTCGGTGAGTGGATGAACCAGACAGAATATAAAGAGCCGCCTTTGGAACTTGACGGTGCAGCATATCAGTGGGATTATCGTGAGGATGATACAGACTATTATTCACAGCCACGAGCTCTCTTCCGCCTGATGACACCGGAACAGCAGCAAGTGTTGTTTGAAAACACAGCCAGAGCAATGGGCGACATACCAGTTGAAATCAAACGCAGACACGTAGATAACTGTATGAAAGCCGATGAGGCTTACGGTCGTGGAGTGGCAAAGGCACTTGGGCTGGAAATTGATTAATACTGCAATTAATATATAAAATAAAGTCTTCACGTCATGAATGTTGATTTATGATGTGAAGACTTTTATTGTTTAGTCTTATTTTTCTATTTGTCAAAGTAACTGGAAATAAAAAGAATAAAACGTGCCCGCGTTTTAATCAAAATGACCTGTCGTTTCAGATAAAACGCCGCCGTGTTTTTTTAGGAGTTTTATGCGCTTGGTTAAGGCACTGATTTTTAGCATTTTATTGTTTGGATATTTCCGAACCTCCAGATAGTGTCTGTTCTGTTATCTCTGCATCTCCTTTAAGATAAATTTTGCTTCCTCCAGAGGCATTGACATATAATGTTTTGCTTACATTCAGTTCTGCTATTGTTCCACCACTTATCTCAATCTTTGAATCGTCTGTAGGAATTTTATAAAGATGGAGTTTGCTTCCGCCCGATGCTGAAATATACATCTGTTGGCAATTACCGTTTAGCTCTATTTTCCCTCCCCCTGAAATGTCGCATGTAAATTCATCTAAATCCAGTTCGCCCGATATAGTAGGACCTCCACTTGCAGTCAGTTCCAACTCTGATGTTTTAAAAGGCGATACGAATTCTATATTTGAACCTCCTGTGGCATGCAGTGAACGGATTGTCATAGCAGAAAGGCTAACTTTAATGTTTCTTCTGTTGTCCGAAGATTCTATTTCAATACCATCCTTTAATTTTACATGCAATTTCTCTCCCTTGGTGAATGTCTCTATATATTGTATAATGTTGTCATCCGTTTTTATTGTGATATCATCGCCATCATCTTGCGAAATGTATAGTGATATTCCGTTTGATACTTCTACTTCAGTGAAACTTGTGATAGTGCGGGTCTCTTCAACAACATTGCCTGATGGAATTATCTCCGAACCGTCATTGCATGAAAACTCCAATAGTGCGAGTGCCAATACAAACAAATGTTTCATAATTTAATATTAATAATGTCTTTTTTGTGTTTATATATCGGATGTAAAGATATGCAAATAATTTTGACTGATAACCAGGAGTAATTCGTATTTTATTGATAACTTTGTATTATTATGTTACAGAGATATAAAGGAATAGTATTATGTTCATTCAAGTATAATGACACAAAAAATATCGCCCATGTCTTCACGCGTGAGAATGGGCGAATGTCTTTTCTTGTGCCTGCTACGCGTTCCAAGAAACAAGGTGCTACAAGTCTATTGTTTCAACCCTTGGCAATGGTTGAGCTTGAGGCAAATATTCGTCCCCGCTCCTCATTGCATCCAGTAAAAGAAGTACGTCTTTGGCATGTCCTGAGTTCTTTACCCTATAATCCATATAAGTCAGGAATAGCAATGTTTCTTTCAGAATTTCTTTTCCGTGCCTTGAAAGAAGAGGGTAGGGATGAGGCTCTTTTTTCATATCTGTCCGGTTCGATAATGTGGCTTGATGCATGTGAAAAAAGTTTTTCTAATTTTCATCTGGTCTTTCTAATACGTCTTTCAAGGTTCCTCGGACTTTATCCCAATACCGAAGATTACATTGAAGGAGCCTATTTCGACTTGATGAATGCATGTTTCACTATGGAGAAACCTTTTCATGGTATGTTTCTTCATCCTGATGAATCGGCACGTATAGTCAATCTGATGCGTATGAAATACGATAATATGCATCTGTTTGCCATGAACCGTATGGAGAGAAACAGATGTTTGGATATTATAAACGAATATTACAGTTTGCATCTGCCCGATTTTCCGGAACTGAAGTCTTTGCGAGTTTTGCAGGAACTGTTTATATAAGAAATACCCGTTAGCAGAATTAAATTATTGCATGTTTAACTTTGCTAACGGGTATTAGTTTGTTATGTATAATTCATAAAAATCTGTCTGTTCCCATTTACCGACAGCAATTGGTAGTAAGGATTATTTATAGCTTATCCATTTTATCATCTCTTTCAGTGACGGTTTCTTGCCGTACATAAGGATTCCGACTCTGTAAATCTTACCTGCCAACCAAATAAGTGTGAATGCCGAAGCATAGAGAATAACAAGCGATAGGGCTGTTTGCCATCCAGGAGCATCCAGTGAAACTCGCACCATAGAAACTACAGGCGAAGTGAATGGTATCATTGAACACCATACAGCCAGCGGACCGTCAGCGTTCTCGGCACTGTATATTGCTGCATAAAGTGCGAACACTAAAAGGAAGATTATAGGAGTCATGAACTGCTGTGAGTCTTCAGCCTCATTGATTGATGCGCCTATTGCTGCAAATATTGAGGCGTAAACCAGATATCCGCCTATAAAGTTCAGAACGAAGATACCACCCAGTGCTGGCAGATTAAGATTGTTGATAGACGCCAGTATAGTATTTGCTTCCGAAGGTTCGGGCATAGGTGTAGATGTAGCAGACATCATAACGTCCGGATTTGATATGGCTGATACTCCGAACATTAATCCTGCAACAGTCAGTATAACTGCAAGCATTACTCCCCATATGGCAAGTTGAAGTATTCCCACAAGACCTATTCCGATGATTTTTCCTATCATTAGCTGGAATGGACGTACTGACGAAATCATAAGTTCAACAATGCGGTTTGTCTTTTCTTCCATAACACTTTGCATTACCATACCGCCGTATGACATAACGAACATGTAGATGAGAAATGTCAGTATCATACCAGCAGCTACTGCCACTCCGGCATTCGATTCGCTCTCGCTACCGTCATCGCTCCACTTGATTGTACGGATACTGTATGTCTGATCGAAATCGTTCATAATTCTCTGTAACTGAGGAATGTTGTAGCTTATCAGTTTGTCGTGACGGATCTGCTCGTTGATAGCATTATTGACAATGCGCGACAGCCCCTGCGGAATTTCCTTTCTAGAATAGATGGCTGCCGCCTCCGGATTTTCTATCAGGTCTGCCGTGATTTCTATCACTGCACTGTAAACAGTAGTATCAGTACGGAATTCGTCTTTCATTTCCTCTTCCGGGAAGAAGAGATACGATTCGTCATTTGCCATCATAGGGAAGTATTTTCCTGTATGGTCTATCACTGCTATGTTTTTCTGCTCGTCGCTCTTTACCATCGAAAGCATCAGCGGTACGAATATCAGTGCTGCAAAGATGAACGGCATCAGAACAGTCAGTATGATAAATGATTTCTTACTCACGCGGTTCATGAACTCGCGGTGAATTATAATGAATGTCTTGTTCATAATTATAAGCAATAGAGGGGTTGATGTTATGGCTTGCTGTTTTCCACAGTTCTGATGAAAATCTCGTTCATCGAAGGCAGACATTCTGTAAATGATATTACTTCGTTTCCTGCTGCTATGGATGTAAGCAATTGTGAATTGCTGATGTCGCTGTTTTTCTTGATGGTGTATATGTGTTCTCCACCTTTTTCTTCGGATGATAAAATCTCGAACATACTGTTGTCAGACAGTTTATCTCCTATGTGTAGTCCAAGTCTGTAAGTATTGGTCTTGAACTGCGAGCGGACCTCATTCACTTCTCCTTGTAGTACCACCTGTGAGTGATTAATCAGTGCTATATTGTCGCATATTTCTTCTACTGACGACATGTTGTGGGTGGAGAATATAATGGTATGTCCTTGATTCTTCAGTTCCAGTATCTCTCTCTTCAGAAGTTCTGCATTCACAGGGTCGAAACCGGAAAAAGGTTCGTCGAATATCAGTAGCTGAGGTTTGTGGAGTACTGTAATTACGAATTGCACTTTTTGTTGCATACCTTTTGACAGTTCTTCCAGTTTTTTGTCCCACCATTGTGTGATTTCGAATTTGTCGAACCATTCTTTCAGGCGTTTGGTTGCTTCGCGTTTGTCCAGACCTTTGAGTTGGGCAAGATAAATAGCCTGTTCGCCAACCTTCATTTTCTTGTATAGTCCTCTTTCTTCTGGCAGATAGCCGATGTTGTATATGTCGTCAGCTTGCGACAGATGTCCATTGAAGTAAACTTCTCCCGAGTCGGGGGCTGTAATTCGGTTGATGATTCTGATAAGTGTGGTTTTCCCGGCTCCATTAGGTCCCAGCAGTCCGAAAACTCGTCCTTTAGGTACATTTATGCTGACGCCGTTAAGTGCTGTATGGTTGGCATAACTTTTCACTATGTTATGTGCCTCCAAGAAGTATTCGCTCATAAATGTTTGATTTTAAGTTGTAAAAAAACGGTATATAAATTATGAATTAATTGGAATCAGTCTCATAATATATATACCGTAATCTTTTTTGTATTGTTCTTATTCCTTTATGTAATATTAGCCCAGAAGTTCTTTAACCTTTGCTGATATGGCTCTACCTTCTGCCAGACCTGCAAGTTCTTTAGATGCAACTCCCATTACCTTGCCCATATCTTTACCGTCTTTTGCTCCGGTACGTTCGATTATTTCTTTCAATTTGGCCTCCAGTTCTTCTGCAGAAAGTTGTTTAGGAAGATAAGCTTCGATAACTCTTACCTGTGCCATTTCATTTTCTGCAAGGTCTGCACGTCCCTGGCCTTCGTATACAGCAGCAGAGTCTTTTCCTTGTTTAACAAGTTTCTGCATTATTTTCAGTGCTGCATCGTCTGTCAGTGTATCATTTGCTCCCGGAGCTGTTTTTGCTTCAAGGAAGAATTTTTTTACGTTACGCAAAGTTTCAAGTTTCACTTTGTCCTTAGCCTTCATGGCTTCTTTAATATCGTTGCTTATTAGTTCAAATAAATCCATATCTTTAAGTTTTTAAGTTTAAAAAATCGTATGTTAATTTATCGTTACACTTAATGGATGTACGTCAATATTTTTTATCAGAAGAAGCTTATTACAGAACTTTCGTTTCCGTTGTTATTTACAGCTTGTGTAGGAGTTTCCTGCATTGCAGCTTTCGACTGGATACTTTCAAGTTCGCTTTTTGTTCTCTTATAAGCTGGTATTGTTTCTACCATGCTTATAATATCTTCGTTATCCAGGTCCTCCTGGCTGAATACATATAAATGATGTCTTCTTTTTCTGTTTGTTTTTACAATGTTTGCTCCGTAATAGCTGCTTCGGCGATCTTCCTTTTTCTGTCTTATTTCTTCCTGTTCTGCCAGACGTTCCTCTTCTTCTTTGGTATGTTTTTGTATTACATTATCCATTCCCGGAACATCCGAAATGCCGAAACCGGTGGCAAGGATAGTAAACTTGATTTTAGACTCAATAGAACTGTCTTCGTAAAGACCCCATTTTGTTTCGAAATCTTTTCCGAATTTGCTCATGAAGTCGTGGATTTCATCCATCTCGTTCATCATAAGTTCGCTTGTAGGGCTATATGTTATGACGAACAGTACCTTTTTTGAGTTAAAAATATCATTATTGTTCAGTAAAGGTGAGTTAAGGGCGTCATTGATGGCTTTTGTCACTCTTCCTTCACCTTCGCCATAGCCTGTACTCATGATAGCTACTCCACCATCTTTAAGTACTGTTTTCACATCGTTGAAGTCAAGATTAATCTTACCTCTTAAAGTAATAATTTCTGCTATGCTTTTGGCAGCTACAGACAGGGTATCGTCAGCTCTTCCGAAAGCGTTCATAACACTGATGTCCGAGTATACATCACGAAGTCTTTCATTGTTGATTACAAGAAGGGCATCTACATGTTTACTCATTTCTTCTACACCATCAAGTGCCTGGTCTATTTTTTTGTTTCCTTCGAAAAGGAATGGAATGGTAACGATGCCTACGGTAAGTATATCCATATCCTTGGCAGCTTTGGCAATGATTGGTGCAGCACCAGTTCCTGTTCCACCCCCCATACCTGCAGTGATGAAAGCCATACGGCATCCGTCATTAAGCATATCTTTTACTTGTTCTATACTTTCCTCGGCTGCAGCTCTGGCTCTTTCCGGACGGTTACCAGCCCCCAAACCTTCGCTACCAAGTTGCAACTTTATAGGAACAGGAGATTCGTCCAATGCCTGATTATCGGTATTGCACACAACGAAATTTACGTCATGTATACCTTCTCTGTACATGTGGTTTACAGCGTTTCCTCCACCTCCACCTACTCCTATGACTTTTATTATATGCTGTACATCTTTCGGAAAATCGAAAGGCATTGTTGTTTCATCTGACATATCTTTGAGTATTTAATTTTAAAATTTTTACTTTATTCCGTCGAAAAACTCTTCTGAAGCCTTGCTCATACCTTGCTTAATTCTGTCAAAAATACTTCTTTTTTTGTTTTTTTGCGTTTTGACAATTTTTTCTTCCAAGTCTTCAATAACCATGTTGCACTCCGGAATATTATATTTTCTTGCAGCATCAAGTTTTTCTTTTGCTGTCTTGTATTTCTCTTTGTCTATCAGTTCTACTACTTCTTCTAGAATCTTGTCGCATTCTTCTTTTCTCTTTTTTTCCTTTAGTTTTTCGGCCTGAAGTTGTGCTTCCTTAATGGCTTTTACTCTTTCAGCTTCTTCCAAAAGTCTTTTAGCTTCTTTTTCCAAAGAGTCTATTTCGCGAGCCTTGGATTCTACATTCATTTGTTTTGCTTTGTCTAGAACTTCCAATGCTTGTGTGTAGCTTCTGCTCAATATCAATTGTGATGCTTCGATGACTAACTGGTGACATTCTTTTGTATTATCAACAACTTCCACAATTTTTTCCTCTACTTCAATATTAGTAGTGGCACTTGCCGTGTTGTCTTCCTTTATTGTATTGTCTTCAGTATCTTGAGATTTTGTGTCATCATTGAAGTCGAATTGATGACCTCTTTTAGGGTCTATCCTGCAACAGTTCTCTTCACCTGATAATAGAATTCCGACAAGTGTATTCGATTTGCCGTTTTTAGGAATACTAATTTTTCCAGTCAGGTTTATCTCGCCTGTATGTGCCACTCTTACTTTCTCAATCTTTGTGATGTTAGTTATGGCTTTGTCTATGTTGGGCATATTTGAAACTCCACCTGTGACTACTATACCGGCCATAAGTCCGTCGCTGTAGTTGGAGAGCTTTATCTGATTGAATACATTAGTAATTATTTCATTAACTCGCGCTTCAACAATGTCCTCCAGAGTCCTTGACATTATTGAGCATTTACCGTCAATGGTGTATTCCGTATCTTGAATTTCTTCACCTTCTTTATATTCTGTATATGCAGATGCGTACCTTATTTTTATAAGTTCAGCATCATCTTCCTCTATTTGCTTGCTGCATATATCTTTTGTTATACTATTGCCACCTAAAGGAATTACGCATACATGTCGGAGTATGTTGTTTTTGTATATTGCAACAGTTGTGGTGTCGGCACCTAAGTCAATAAGTGCGCATCCAGATCTTTTTTCATTTGTAGTGAGTACAGTATCGGCTGTAGCCATTGGAGAAATAGTAAACCCAGCTATCTCATATCCGGTATGCGAAAGGCACTGTCTGATATTCTGTTTTACAGAAGGGCGTGCAATGATATTAAGATAACTGCCTTCTATGTTGCTTGCGGTTGTTCCTACAGGTTCTGTAAGAAGATTATTACCTATTTTGTATTCTTGAGGTTCAACTGCCAGGATTTCATAATCCAGGAGTGGAGTTTCCATATTGGCCTCCATCATGCTGTCAATGATAGCTTGGGATATTCTAGTGTCATCACCTAACTGTCTGGATTCTGTATTCTTGATGCTCCTAAGCGATAATCCTCCTACACCAATATATACTTTTTTAATTCCGGCTTGAAGTTTCGTTTCAAGGTCTTTGATGATAGAAGTCAGTTTCTGTGTAGTTTTGTCCAGATTATAGATGACTCCTTTTTTGATACAATCGTCTGATTTTTCAGACGAATATGCCAATAAGTTTATACTTCCGTCGGCATTTTTCTTGCCTGCTATACCTGCTATCTCGGTAGAACCGAGTTCTATTGCTACTATGAAATCTGTTGCTGCCATATATTGTTACTCCTTTTTTGTGCAAATTATCTGGTTGTTGAATTCAACGCTAATACGTTCATATTTGTTCCATCCCACTTTATTTAGTCCTTCGGTGTAGAAAGCTTTAAGCTTTTTAAATTTGGTTTCGTACATTTCAGGTTTTCCTATGAAGAGGATATGATTGCCAACTCTAGGAACAAGCTCTATTTCTTGTTTTGTTGTTACGTTAATCTGTTCAATTTGAGCATTCCAAAATTCATCAGATTGAAGAAAACGGGCTAGTTCAAACAGCTTTTCCTGGGCAAATTTTCTATCTATATATCCTGTGGCTATAGCTACATGTACTGGTTTCCCATTAGCTTTCATTGCCTTTCCTTCGTTGTCAATGTAATAATTGTCGCCATTGCTACTCATAACTCTCATAAGTGGAATTCTTTGGTAAAGGTCTATTTTGACCTTTCCACCTGCAGTGATATAACATTCGGCATCTTTCACAAATGGACTTTTTTCAAGCAATTCTTCCATTTTGCGTGTGTTTATGTCTTTCTGTTTTATATCTACAGGAAACAGTTTCTCGCGTTTGAGCGTATTTTCAATGTCACGAAGCGTTATGAATCCGTAGTCAACATCGTCCTTTATTTCCAATTCCATACCCTTGCAAACCCGTTCAGACGGCTCTGCATTGAAAAAAGTAACTGCCAAAATCAAATATACGGAAGTGGCAATTAATGCTAAGAGTATGAGAATTCGTTTTATCATTTATTTTTCAGTATATTATATATTTGAGGAACCATATTGTCAATGTCACCTGCACCAAGTGTAATAAGGACTTCTATTTCTCTATTGGCTATTATATCTGTCAGCTCTTCCTTTTTACACATTATAGCCGATGCCTTGTTTTCCAGACAATTGAATATCAGTTGACTGGTAACGCCATCGATTGGAAGTTCTCTAGCCGGATATATATCAAGTAGGATTACTTCGTCTGCCAGCGAAAGGCTTTCAGCAAATTCCTTATAAAAATCTCTAGTTCTGGTGTAGAGATGTGGTTGGAATGCAACTGTAACCTTTTTGTCGGGATAAAGAGCTTTGATTGAAGAGATACTTTGCTTTATTTCTGCCGGATGGTGTGCGTAGTCGCTCAAGAAAACCATATTGTCTTCCTTAATCTTGAAATCAAATCTTCTGTCAACACCTCCAAATGTAGGCATTGCCTTTTTGATTTCTTCATCGGTAACACCTGCAATTTGTGCCAAAGCCATAGCGGCTACACCATTCTCTATGTTTACATATACAGGAACTCCAAGTTGAATATCATTTATATTTCCTAATGGAGATATATAGTCAAATATTATTTCTCCATTACCTATTCTGATATTTTCAGCTTTGAAGTCTCCTTCATGTATGCCGTATGAGAATACCTTAACTCCCTCTTTTACGCGTGGAGAAAGCTCTATACCATTCTTTACTATCAGATAACCGTCTGAGGTTATCAATGAAGTGTACTTATTGAAACTTTCCAAATAGGCTTCGCGGGTACCGTAAATGTCAAGGTGGTCAGAGTCTACTGCTGTTATAACAGTTGCATATGGTGTTAGCCAGTGGAATGACCTGTCGAACTCATCAGCTTCTATCACAACGTATTCACTGGTGTCTGAAAGCAGGAGGTTGGTCTTATAGTTTTTTGATATACCTCCAAGAAAAGCATTACATCCTACGTGTGACTGGTGTAGCAGATGTGCGGTCATGGTTGAAGTAGTAGTTTTTCCATGTGTACCTGCTACGCATAATCCTTTTTCGGTATGTGTAATCATTCCCAATACTTGTGCGCGTTTCAATATTTCAAAACCGTTTTCTTTGAAAAATACCAATTCCTTATGTTCTTGTGGAATAGCCGGTGTAAAGATTACTAGTGTAGAATCTTTACTTTTACATTCTTCAGGTATAAGTTCAATATTCTCTTCGTAGTGTATTTCAGCACCTTCTTCAATCAATTTTTCAGTAAGGTCGCTAGGGGTACGATCGTATCCTCCCACTTTTTTGCCTTTTGACAAAAAATAACGTACCAGTGCGCTCATCCCAATACCGCCCGCACCTATGAAATAAACCGATTTTATAGAATTAATGTTCATGTTCGTTCTTATATTTTTCTGCCAGATTGCATACTTCTGCCGCAATGGTAGCTGCGGAGTTGTGGAATGCAAGTTTCTTTATATTAGTACTTAGTGACTTTAGCTTTTCCTTGTTGGTAACTAATGAAATAGCAGCACTTATAAGTTTACCGTCAGCTTCGGAGTCTTTTATATATACAGCTGCATCCTTATTGACAAGCGCCATAGCATTTTTTGTCTGGTGATCTTCTGCTACATTTGGTGAAGGTACCAGAATAACAGGTTTGCCTAAAAGGCAGAATTCTGATATAGAACCTGCACCTGCACGGCTTACTACGAGATCGGCCGCTGTATATGCTGCATTCATATCAGATATGAAGTCTGTAGTATGTACCATCTTTGGACAGCCTGCTTCTGCATAGCATTTTTTTGCTTCTTCGATATAGAATTTACCGGTTTGCCAAATGAACTGTACTTCCGACTGCTTAATTTCGTCCATGGCATGCATTACACAGTTGTTTAGTGTTCTGGCTCCAAGACTTCCTCCAATTATCAGAATTGTTTTTTTCGTAGGGTCTAGTCCGAATGTTTTTATGGCTTCTTCTTTTGAAAGCTTCTTGTCTAGCAGTCCTTGTCTTACAGGATTACCTGTCATTATAATTTTATTCTTATCGAAGAATCTTTCCATTCCTGGATAGGCCACACAAATTTTTTCAGCTTTTGCAGCCAATAGTTTGTTTGTAACTCCGGCATATGAATTCTGTTCCTGTATAAGCGTAGGTATTCCCATTGCACCTGCCATTTTAAGTGTTGGACCACTGGCGTAGCCCCCCACACCTACAGCAGCATGCGGATTGAAATTTTTGATAATCTTACGTGCTATCATTTGGCTTTTTATGAGCCTTATTACTACTGCAAAATTCTTAAACAGATTCTTTCTGTCAAATCCAGCTACAGGCAAACCTATTATTTTGTATCCTGCTGCCGGAACTCTTTGCATTTCCATTCTGCCTTCAGCACCAACAAAGAGAATTTCTGCGTCAGGTCTGGCTTCTTTTATCGCGTTAGCGATGGAAAGAGCAGGAAAAATATGACCTCCTGTACCCCCACCGCTTATTATTATACGTAGATTATCGTTCATATCTCTTTATTTGTTTGTCAGTTGGCTGTGTATAAATACCAGCTATGTCATTTTGTATTATTTTTCGCAAAGTTATCAATAAACTTCAAATAAAAACATAATAATAAAAAATTAATATGTTTATATCGCTATAATACATTTTCTTAGTTTATATCTTTATTCTTTCCTTCAGATTCTTTTTCTGCCAGTTCAATGGCTGCATTTTTTAGAATAGAAACAGCTGCATCATGTAATTGTGCCTCTTTTATAGCTTCTTCTTCCTCTTTTTTTGCCTGTATGTCGTAAACATGTCGGCTTATGCTTAATATTATACCTATATATACTGAATTTATAAGGATGGATGTACCTCCTTTACTGATTAGTGGTAATGGCTGACCTGTAACAGGTATTATCCCAACGGCAACGAGCATATTGAACATGGCCTGTATTGACAGCAAAACACCGATTCCAATAATCAGTAAGGCATAATAGGATTCGTCGCACCCACGCGCAATCTTTCCTATCCTTAGTAAAAGGACAATGTATAGTAAAGCGACAAAAGCACCTCCCACCAATCCTAGCTCTTCTATTATTATTGCATATATAAAATCAGAAAAGGCTTGTGATAAGAAATCTCTCTGAACGCTGTTTCCGGGACCTTTACCAAGTATATTGCTTGTAGCTATAGCTATGTTGGCATGAGCTACCTGTGCATCGTTGTCAATATCGAATTTTGCTGCAGGTACCTGAGTCTGATTGAAGTGATTGTCCAAACGGCTTTTCCAGGTTGTCAGACGATGCAAGCCTATAGCATCCCAGGCTTTGTCCGGAACAAATTTGATAGATCCGATCATTAATATGCCTCCCAAAGCACATATTCCAAACAATTTGCCTAATTGTTTCATTGGAACACGTCCTATGAACATCATAATAAATACAGTAGCGCATAACAAAGCCGCAGTAGACAGATTTTCTGTAACAATCAACATCACGGTTATACCTGTTGATATAAGTATATACTTGAAGGCTTTTTTGTCTGTTCCGTCTTCTTGTTGGAACTTAGCCAAAGTGATGGCTACAGAAATAATCAGAGCCATTTTAGCCACTTCTGATGGCTGGAACTGGAAGAAACCTAAATCGATCCATCTTCTAGCTCCATTTGTCATCGCTCCTTTTATCAATACGGCCAATAGGAGTCCCCATGATATAGGTAGAAGCATATTCAGTTTTTTAAACCATCTGCATGGCATAAGGTGTGTGAAAAATACAATGATGGTACCTGCCATTATGAGTGTCATGTGAGATGTTATAGGCCTCCAATGATCACCTGATTTGAATGTAAGTGTACTTGATGCACTAAACACCTCTATGATTGATATAAGGCAGAATAACATGAAAATTATCCATATTATTCTGTCGCCTTTAAAAAGTTTCTTTAGCAAATCCATCTTTATACCAGATTATAGTTTTTTTACACACTTCTTGAATTGTTCACCTCTGTCTTCGTAACTTTTGAATAAGTCAAAACTTGCACAACAAGGACTCAATAATACAGTTTCACCATCCTTTGCCATCTTGTATGCTTCGTTTACGGCATCCTCCATACTCTGTACATCAGCAATCGGAAGTCCGAAACCGCCGAAGAAATCGTGCAGTTTTTCATTGTGGAGTCCCATAAATATAAGTCCGCTACATTTTTCTTTTACAAGGTCGGCTATTTCGTTGTAATCATTACCTTTATCTTTGCCGCCAAGTATTAGTACTGTTTTTGTAGTCATACTCTGTAGGGCATACCAGCATGAGTTTACGTTTGTAGCTTTAGAGTCGTTTATATATTCTACTCCTTTAATTCTCGCAACCTTCTCCAGTCTGTGTTCTACACCTTTAAAGTCGTTGAGTGCTTCTCTTATGCATTCTTTTTTTATTCCTGCAATATTAGCGGACAAACCGGCCGCCATTGAGTTGAACAGATTGTGTTTACCTGTTAGTGCCAATTCTTCCTGTTCCATGTTGAATGCAATAGGCTCTGTAAAACATATTCGTTTTTCGTGAACGTATGCCACAGTACCTTCTTCTTCTGTTTCAGCAAATGGATAATAGTGTCCGTGTATTCCGTATTTATGCAATTCTCGTTGTATGATAGGATCATCATTCCAGAATATGAAAGCATCATTTTCAGTCTGGTTCTGTATGATTCTGAATTTAGCGTCTACATAATTCTGCATCTTGTATTCATATCTGTCAAGATGGTCTGGGGTGATGTTCATCAATACTGCTATATTTGCATGAAAATCATACATGTTGTCAAGCTGAAAACTGCTCAACTCTATTACATAGTAATCGTAGTTACATTCAGCTACCTGATATGCCAGGCTCTGACCGATGTTTCCGGCAAGTCCTACATTCATACCAGCTTTTTTGAATATGTGGTAAATGAGTGAAGTAGTAGTAGTTTTACCATTGCTTCCTGTAATACATATCATTTTAGCATTTGTGTATCTTCCTGCAAATTCTATTTCAGAAATGATAGGAATGTTTTTTTCCTTGATCTTTATGATCATAGGCGCATCATTAGGTATTCCGGGGCTTTTAATAACCTCGTCAGCATTAAGTATAAGTTCTTCTGTATGCTTGCCTTCCTCCCATTCTATACCTTTGCTGTCAAGCATGTACTTATACTTGTCCTTAATTAATGACATATCCGATACGAATGTGTCAAATCCTTGTTTCTTTGCCAGTACGGCAGCTCCCGCTCCGCTTTCTCCGGCTCCTAAAATGACAATTCTTTTTGCCATGGTAAACTAGTTTTATCTTATCTTTAATGTTATTATTGTTATTGCTGCCAAAACTATTGTAACAATCCAGAATCGGACTGTAATTTTCGATTCGTGGAATACGTTGCTAGGTCCTGTAAATATGTATGAACAATTTGGGTCAAGTTGTGCCATTGTGGTCCTAAAGTGGTCGTGTATAGGTGTACGTTTGAAAATTCTTTGTTTTACACCTCTCTTTTTACCTCTTTGGAAATATTTTACCTGAAGGATTACAGACAAGTTTTCTACTAGGAATACTCCACACAGTATAGGTATGAGTAGTTCTTTGTGTATAATAATTGCAAATACAGCAATAATACCGCCAATTGTCAGACTTCCGGTGTCTCCCATGAAAACCTGTGCAGGAAATGCATTATACCAAAGGAATCCTATAAGTGCACCAATGAATGCACATATAAATATAACAAGTTCTTCGCTGCCAGGAATATACATTATATTCAGATATGATGCATATTCAATATGGCTGGATACATATGCCAATATACCTAGCGTTACCCCTATAATGGCAGAATTTCCGGCTGTCATACCATCCATACCATCGTTTAGGTTTGCGCCGTTTGATACAGCGGTTACGACAAAAATAGTTATTATAACGAAAACTACCCATCCGGCTGTCTGTGAGTGCTCGCCCAGGAAACCTACAAAGTCTGCATAATCCAGGTTGTTATTCTTGAAAAATGGTATAGTTGTTTTTGTAGACTTTTCGTCTTGTGCTTTGTGTATTACATCTACTACTTCTCCATTTTTCTGGATTTCTACATTCTCGCGTATTACAACATCCGGGCTTAAATACAGGGTAAGTCCTACAATAAATCCCAATCCTACTTGACCAATGATTTTGAATTTACCATGCAGCCCTTCTTTATCCTTTTTAAAAACCTTTATGTAATCATCCAAAAAGCCCAAAGTACCAAGCCATATAGTTGTAATAAGCATCAATATCATATATATATTATGCAATTTTCCTATCAGCAGACATGGAATAAGTATTGCTACTATAATAATGATGCCTCCCATAGTCGGTACACCTTTTTTGTTTACATTGAATGGGTCTATCGACGCATCTCGCTGTGTTTCAGTTATTTGTTCTTTCTTTAGCTTATTGATAAAATATTCTCCAAAAATGGATGAAATAAGTAGTGACAATATAACAGCTATCAATGCTCTGAAAGATACGTACCCAAACATTCTGGCTCCCGGGAAGTCAAACTGCTCTAAATAATTGAAAAGATAGTATAACATTTTATTTTTACTTATTCGTTGCTGAAAATTTCTTTTACTATTTCTTTGTCATCGAAGTGATATTTTACTCCTTTTATATCCTGATAATTTTCATGACCTTTACCTGCTATTAATACCACATCACCTTGTTTTGCCAGCATGCACGCTGTGCGTATAGCTTCTTTTCTGTCTGTTATTGCCAGTACCTTTTTCATCTCTTCTTTATTAAGTCCTGCCAACATATCATTAATAATATCTTGAGGTTCTTCGAAACGCGGGTTGTCAGAAGTTATTATAACTTTATCGCTTTGTTTTACCGATTCCTGTGCCATAATAGGTCGTTTACCTTTATCTCTATTTCCTCCTGCACCAACTACGGTAATTACGTTACCCCTACCTTTCAGTACGTCGTGTATTGCATTCAAAACATTTACTAAAGCATCAGGTGTATGTGCGTAATCTACTATTGCAGTATATCCTTTAGGCGAACGTACCGAATCGAAACGTCCGTTTACCGGGCGCAATGTGCTTAATTGGACTAATATTTCTTCAGGTTTTTTACCTAACAAATTGGCTGCTCCGTAAACCGCAAGTAAATTATATGCATTGAATTTACCAATAAACTGAACATTAACTTCAGTATTGTTTATATCCATAAGCATTCCCTCAAATCCGTCTTCAAGAACCTTACCTTTGAAGTCTGCCATAGTTCTTAACGAATATGTAGCAACTTTGGCTTTTGTGTTTTGCACCATTACCAATCCATTTTTATCATCGGCGTTTGTCAGTGCAAAAGCGGTTTTTGGTAATTCGTCGAAGAAAGTCTTTTTTGCCTTAAGGTAATTCTCTACAGTTTTATGATAGTCCAGATGGTCTCTTGTCAGATTGGTAAATATTCCACCTGCAAATTTTAATCCGCCAATTCTCTTTTGTGCTACAGAGTGAGAACTTACTTCCATGAAAGCATATTTACATCCCTCATCTGCCATTCTTCCCAATAATCTATTTAGTGTTATAGGGTCTGGAGTAGTATGTTCGGTAGGTATTGCCTCGCCATCTATATAATTACATACTGTAGATATCAATCCCACTTTATATCCTAAGCTTCTGAACATGTCATACAGTAATGTAGCAATAGTTGTCTTTCCGTTTGTGCCGGTCACTCCAACCAGATCCAGTTTTTCTGTAGGATTTCCGTAGAAGGTGGTTGCTATTTTACCTACAATATCTTCTGTATTATTTACCACGACGTATGTGACAGCGTTATTTTGTATTTCAGGAAGTTTCTCACATATAATAGTCGTAGCTCCCAGTTCTATTGCTTTTACTATATAGTTATGTCCGTCGGACTGCGTGCCTTTGATTGCTATAAATGCGTTGTTCTCCTTTATATTTCTGGAGTCTATCTCTATTCCGCTTACTTCTATTTCTTCATTACCGTAAACTTCATATTTTCCGGCAAATCTTAATAACTCTTTTAAAATCATGACTGTTGAATTTTATGTTCTTTAATGTTTTAAAGTCAATGTTATTGTTTGTCCTTTTCTGGCAGTACTTCCTGGTGTAATACTTTGTGAAATTACTCGTCCCATTCCATTAAGTCTTACATTTAGCCCTTTTTCTTCCAATAGGAAAACTGCATCCTTTGCTCCCATACCTCGGACATTAGGTACTAGCTTTTCGTTGATGTTTAATTCGTTCAGTCGTACGTTGTTCGTTTCACCTGCAGCCTTACACCATTTTATGTCATTCCCAAGTTCATTATAATTAACTCCAAGTTCATTCAGAATGAGTGTGGTCTGTTTCACATTTCCGTTTTTTGTATCAGGAATCATAACGGATGTTGAGTCTTTTGCTTGTGCCAGATCAAAAAACAGATGCTTGGCATAAACTCGTTCTGCTATTTTGCTGAATACACTACCGGCCTGAACACCACCGGACGGACTTGCTTTAGGTGCTTGTATTGCTACATAACAACTATACATAGGATTGTCCGAAGGAAAATATCCGCAGAAACTTACCAAGTGTTTGGTCCCTCCATTTTTATATCCGGCTTTTCCTTGTGAAATCTGTGCAGTTCCTGTTTTTCCTGATACACTGAACAGTTCGCTTCCGGCTGGTTTTGCCAGTCCGTTAGCAACAACACTTTTCAGTATCATCCTTATTTGTTTCAGTGTGTTGTCAGAGCAAATCTGTTCATTTATTGTTTCAACAGGAAAATCCTTTATTACATTCCCTTCTCTTGTAATCGCTTTTACAAATCGTGGCTTAACCATTTTGCCATCGTTTGCTATTGCGTTGTAGAAATTCAGAATATAGATGGGAGGTATCTGTGTTTCATAACCTATACTCATCCATGGTAGGGTAGTTTTAGCAAAATATCTTTCTTTTGGTCCTAATATTCTGGGACTGGCTTCACCTATAAATCCCAGATTCAAAGGGGTGTCAATACTCATTCTTTTTAGACCGTCAATAAATTTCTGGGGGTTGTCTCCATAATATTTGTCTATTATCTTTGATACACCAATGTTTGACGATACTTCAAGTATTTTCGTTACATCTATAACTCCATATCCTCCTTTATACCAGTTCCAGTCCCTCATCCTGCTGCCATGCATATTTACAATACCCTGTTCAGTGTCAACTTCATAATCCGGGGTTATGTATCCGTCTTCCATTGCTACCATTATAGAAGCAGTCTTGAATGTAGAGCCAGGTTCCATAAGATTGCTTACTGCCAGATTCCTCATCTCATAGTACTTACCGTCTCCGGCACGTGTCATATTGACATTAGCTTTCACATCACCGGTTTTAACTTCCATAACTATGGCAACTCCGGCTTCAGCCTGAAGATTGGTCAATTGGTCTACTAAAGCTTTTTCCGCAATGTCCTGCATGTCTACGTCAATGGTAGTAATGAGGTCACATCCGTCTACCGGTGCCTTGTCTATAATGTTCAGATACATGTTTCTTACCTTCTGTCGGTGTGTTATTCCCACTTCTCCTTTCAGGTATTTGTCGTATGTCAATTCAAGTCCATTTTTGGCTCCTAAAGCAGTGTCAGGGTATAAATCACCCAAAGTCCTCATTGCAAGTGAACCGAAAGGTTTCTTTCTTTGGTTATATGCCAGTTCGTGAAGTCCGCTACTATATCTGTTGAGTGAGAATAACGGAAGTTTTTTTACTTCCTTATATTCTATATATGAAATTCTGTTTGGATACAGCAGATAGTTTCTGCTTCCCAGTTTTCTACCTCTTAAAATTGTCTTTCTGAATTCTGCTGCGCTTTTATCCGGAAATATTTTATGAAGTCCTTCACATATTTCCTGTAGATGATTCATAAGCATTGTGTCTTTCTTTACACCACCGGCCTTGAAATCCATATAGATTCTGAATTCAGGTAGACTGCTAGCCATCAATTTACCATCGGCAGAAATAATATTACCCCTAGTTGGAAAAACGATGACATTTTCTCTTACGAATCTGTCTGCAACATCTTTCCAATATTGTCTTTCTGCAAACATGATAATACCTGCCTTAACAATTACTGCAATGGCCAGAAGAGCCATTATTAGAACGAAAAAGGTATATCTTAAAGTTATATTTTTATGTCCTGGTATCATCAGTAATCCTCCTTTATCAAATATGGTGGTTTGGCGGAAGTTTCCAGCGGAGTGCCTTTCTCAGAGATATATGTCTCTATTCTGGACTGTCTGCTTTTTTCTGTCAATTCCGATGAAATTGTCAGAGCGTCATATTTTATATCTGTCAGTTCCTTTTTAAGTTTGTCTATCTCTATCATCTCTCTTTGGCTGGAATATCTGTTGTCTATATAAACTATTGTTAAAATTACTATCAGACATAACAGATTTATCTGCCTTCTGAAAAAATCATGGGCCAGAATGTCACCACCGAGAATACTTTTCCATGTGATTCCGGAATTTTTGTGTTCTTTTTTAGAGTTATCCTTGTTACCCATATGTGTTATAATTATTTCTTTTCAGCTATTCTTAATTTTGCACTTCTTGACCTTGGATTGGTTTCTATTTCATTGTCGCTTGGCACAATTACTTTGTTGTTTATAATTTTGAACGGTGTCTTTACATTTCCGAAAAAGTCTTGTTCGGACTTACCTTCTATATTTCCGGTTTTCATCATGTTTTTCACCATCCTGTCTTCGAGCGAATGGTATGTAATGACTGAAAGTCTACCTCCAGGCTTGAGCATTTCTGAAGCTGAAACCAGCATTTCTTTCAATGCCTCCATTTCCTGATTTACTTCAATCCTGAGGGCTTGGAACACTTTTGCAAGTTCTTTCTTTTCTCTTTCTTTACCATATAAAGGTTTTACTACTTCAAGGAAGTCTCCAATTGTATCAAATTTTTTGACAGCTCTTCTTTTAACAAGTGTGGATGCCAGTTTCCTGCTGTTTTTCAGTTCTCCATACAGATAAAATATGTCTGCCAGCTTTTCTTCATCATAATTGTTCACTATGTCTGCAGCAGTAGTTCCGGCTCTTTTGTTCATTCTCATATCCAGTTTACCGTCGAATCTGAAAGAAAAGCCTCTTTCCGAATCGTCGAAATGATGTGATGAAACGCCCAAATCGGCCAATATACCGTCTACTTCCGTAACGCCATAGTATTTTAGAAAATTTTTCAGATATCTGAAATTGCTTCTTACAAAAGTGAATCTGTTATCCTTTACGATGTTATTTTCAGCATCCTCATCTTGGTCAAAGCTGTAAAGCTTACAACTTTTGTCCATCCTTTTCAGGATTTCTTTAGAATGTCCGCCTCCACCAAATGTAACGTCTACATAAACTCCTCCTTTTTTCAGATTAAGTCCGTTTATGCTTTCATCCAGCAAGACAGGTATATGATAAGTCTGTTTTACATCGTCCATAAGTGTCGTTTTTTTATGTTTTATACCTTATTATCCAAATTAGCCGTAAAATTATAAATTTCTTTACAGAAAAACGTCATGAAGAAATGAAAATCTTTCCAAAAGTTATCAACAGGTTGAGTATATATGTTTGGTATATGTATATTGTTTAAAACAAATGTAAAAAGCTTATCTGAAATCCTACTATTACATCTTTTTTAGTGTAGAATTGCGTAATTTTTTTCTTAAAATGTAACTTTTTGCAAAAGATACACTATTTTTGCGCTGAATAACCCGAAAAAACAATAAAGCATATGTCAGACAATTCTGTTTTTCTGATTGATATTGATAAAATTTTAAAGGACAAGGCAGGCAAAAAAGCTAGTCGTGTTCCGCGTTTTTTAGTTTCATATCTTAAGCGTATTGTTCATCAGGATGAAATAAACAGCTTCCTGACAAGTGCTTCTGATAAGACGGGTGTCGACTTTCTTGAGGCGTGTATGGAATATCTGGATATCAAACTGGAAGTAGAGGGGTTAGAAAATCTGCCTTCTTCAGGGTTATGTACGTTCGTTTCCAATCATCCGTTAGGAGGGCAGGATGGAATAGCTCTAGGTTATGTTTTAGGCAAGCATTATAACGGGAAAATAAAATATTTGGTCAATGATTTGCTTATGAATCTTCATGGGCTTGCTCCTCTTTGTATTCCTATAAATAAGACTGGTTCCCAGTCACGCGATTTCCCTAGAATGGTGGAAGCTGGTTTCCGCTCGGACGAACATATTATAATGTTTCCTGCCGGTTTGTGTTCCAGAAGGAATAATGGGGTTATAAAGGATTTGGAGTGGAAAAAAACTTTTATATCTAAAAGTATTGAAACTCAGCGCGATGTGGTTCCGGTTCATTTTGAAGGAAGAAACTCTGATTTCTTTTATAATCTTGCGAATATATGCAAGTTACTAGGTATAAAATTCAATATTGCAATGTTATATCTGGCAGATGAAATGTATAAAAACAGACATAAAACATTTAAGATAACGTTCGGAAAGCCAATTCCTTGGCAGACATTTGACAAGTCACGTTCTCATGCAGGGTGGGCAGAATATGTACGTGATTTAGTCTATAAATTATAGTTCACAAAGAAAATAACAAGATAGAAGATATATGGAAGATATTATTGCCCCGATTGATAAGGAAATATTGAAATCGGAACTGACAGAAGATAAACGATTAAGATTCACCAATAAGAGTAACAACGAGATATATATCGTTACTTGGAAAGATTCTCCGAATGTGTTGAAAGAGATTGGTCGTCTGCGCGAGATTGCATTCCGTGAAGCTGGAGGAGGAACAGGCAAGTCGTTGGATTTGGATGAATATGATTTGATGGAGAATCCATACAAGCAGCTTGTGGTGTGGAATCCTGATGCCGAAGAGATTTTAGGGGGGTATCGTTATCTCTTTGGTGATGAAGTTGAATTTGATGAGCATGGAAAGCCTGTATTGGCAACGGCTCATATGTTTAATTTCTCTGAGAAATTTTTGAAGGAATATATGCCATATACTGTCGAACTGGGGCGCTCGTTTGTTACCTTGGAATATCAGTCCAGTCGTGCCGGTTCAAAAGGGCTTTTTGCACTGGATAATCTTTGGGACGGTTTAGGGGCTCTTACAGTGATAAACCCCAAAATGAAATACTATTTCGGTAAGATGACCATGTATCCAAGCTACAACCGCTATGGACGCGACATGATACTTTATTTCCTTAACAAGCATTTCAGCGACCCGGATGCCTTGATTACTCCGGTTCAGCCATTGGAGATAGAGACAGACGTGAAACAGCTTGAGAAACTGTTCTGCTGTAATACTTTCAAAGAAGACTATAAGATTCTGAATACAGAGGTACGCAAATTGGGATATAATATACCTCCGTTGGTGAATGCTTATATGAGTCTTTCGCCTACAATGCGCATGTTCGGTACAGCGATAAATTATGGCTTTGGCGATGTGGAAGAAACCGGAATCCTTATTGCGGTGGATGAAATTTTGGAGGAGAAACGTGTACGTCATATAGAATCTTATATAAAGGAGCATCCGGAAGCTTTGAAACTGACTTCTGGGGCAAATCCTGTAGTAAGCTGATAATATATTATGTTATTGATATAGAGGGTGGAGATAAGATAAATCTTCACCCTCTATTGCTTTTTGGTGTGTCTTTACTTGACAATCAAAAAGTTGAATATTGGAAAACATTATTTTATCTTTGCACATCATAAAATAATGACTATCATGAATTGGAAACAACTTATATCAAATAAAAGGTTCGGTCTGGAACATCTTCATGAATTAAGGAAAGATGATAGAACAGAGTTTCAGCGTGATTATGATCGGCTTATATTTTCTGCTCCATTTCGTCGTTTACAGAATAAGACTCAGGTTTTTCCGTTACCGGGAAGTATCTTTGTACATAATCGTCTGACGCACAGTCTTGAGGTGTCGTGCGTAGGTCGTTCTTTAGGAAACGAAGTGGCTCAGAAACTTATAGCTATACATCCGGAACTTGCTGATACCCATTTAAGCGAGATTGGTTCCATAGTTTCAGCGGCATGCCTCGCTCACGATTTGGGTAATCCGCCTTTCGGACATTCCGGAGAGAAAGCTATCGGAACATATTTCTCAGAAGGAAAAGGTCAGAAACTTAAGGAATTGCTTACCAATGAAGAATGGAATGACATCATCCATTTCGAAGGAAATGCAAATGCTTTCCGTTTGCTCACTCACCAGTTCAAAGGACGTCGTCCGGGTGGTTTTGTTATGACATATTCCACTTTGGCATCAATCGTGAAATACCCTTATTCTTCCACTTTGGCAGGTAAAAAACAAAAGTTCGGCTTCTTTCTAACTGAAGAAGAGGCTTATAGGAAAATAGCCGATGAACTTGGAATTATCAGATTAAGCAGTGACGGAGAGCCGGTGAGATATGCACGCTATCCTTTAGTATATCTAGTTGAGGCTGCCGACGATATATGCTATCAGATGATGGATATAGAAGATGCCCATAAACTGAAGATACTTACTTCGGAAGAGACGAAACAGCTGTACAGAGGATTCTTGAGTAAGGAAAGACTTGAACGTACGGATATGATATGTTCAATGGTTACTGATACTAACGAACAAATAGCCTATCTTCGAAGTACTGCCATAGGTATATTGATAAAAGAATGTACACGTGTGTTTGTAGAAAATGAAGAAAGTATACTGTCAGGAACATTTAGCGGTCCTCTTATAAGTCATATGGACGAACATGTGCGGAATGCTTATGAGGCGTGTTCGCATACTGCCTATAATCGCATATATTGTTCAAAAGACGTTGTTGATATCGAGTTGGCAGGTTATCAGGTAATTTCAACCCTTACAGATTTAATGATTGAGGCTGTGCGATATCCTGAAAAGGCGTATTCCAAACTGCTTATCAACAGAGTTTCCACACAGTATGATATGTCAGCACCAAGCCTTTATGGAAAGATTATAGCTGTTCTTGATTATATATCGGGCATGACAGATGTATATGCACTTGATTTGTATAGAAAAATTAATGGCAATAGCCTGCCAGCTGTTTGATTTTGAGAAATAAAATATTTCTATTTACTTTGTGACGTAAAAATATTTATCTATATGAAAATTAGAATAATCAATAAATCAAAACACCAGTTGCCACAGTATGCAACTTCTCTTTCTGCCGGTCTTGACCTCCGTGCAAATATAGAATCTCCAATAACCCTACAGCCTTTGCAGCGTTGTCTGGTTCCAACCGGACTGTATATGGCATTGCCTGCAGGATATGAGGCTCAGGTACGTCCACGTAGCGGATTGGCAATAAAAAAAGGTATAACAGTTCTGAACAGTCCGGGTACTATAGATGCTGATTATAGAGGAGAAATATGCATCATTCTGGTAAATCTTTCCAATGAACCTTTCGTGATTGAAGATGGTGAACGTATAGCACAGATGGTTATAGCACGCCATGAACAGGCGGAATGGGAAGAAGTTGAGACATTGGACGAAACCGAGCGAGGAACAGGCGGTTTTGGTCATAGTGGAAAAAAATAACAACTAACAAATTAAAAAATGCCTTATATATTTATAATAATAATTCTGTTATTATCATCTTGCGGAACATTGAAGAACAGAAAAATGGCAGATGATAACAATGTAACGGAATTAGTAGACCCTTTGACATACGAGCAACGCCGTAAGTTTGATTACTATTTTCTAGAGGCTGTCCGTATGAAACAAAAAGGCGAGTATGATGCAGCCTTTCAGCTTTACAGTCACTGTCTTGACATATATCCTCAGTCGGCTGCAGTATTGTACGAGATATCACAATTTTATATGTTTCTTGGCCAAGAATCAAAAGGCGAGGAAGCTTTAAAACAGGCAGTGCGTTCGGACGACACAAATTTCTGGTACAAGCAGACACTTGCATCATATTATCAGTCCAAACAAAACTGGCTTAAAGCTATATCTGTTTATGAGGATATGGCTCAGATTTTCCCTTCCCGTCTTGAGCCTTTACTTTCTCTGGCCGATTTGTATAACAGAACGAAAAGTTATGATAGTCTGGTATCCACGCTGGACCGTATTGAAGAATTGGACGGCAAGTCCGAGCAAGTCAGTATGGAGAAATTCAGGGCCTATCTGCAACTTGACGATATGGATAAAGCATTCAGCGAAATACAGGCTTTGGTAGACGAATATCCATATGACATGCGTTACAGGACAGTGCTTGGCGATGTATATCTTAGTAATGGTCGCAACGAAGAAGCACTTAAAGTTTATCAGGACATACTGAGGGAGGAACCAGATTATGCTCCTGCTATGGTTTCAATGGCATCATATTATCAGAAAACAGGTCAGGACAGTCTTTATAACATCCAGCTTGATTCTATTCTGGTGAATATGAATGTAGATACTAAGCTGAAACTTGATTTCATGCGTCAGTTGATATTGAAATCGGAACAGACAGACAGGGACAGCACTAAAATTATCCGCCTGTTCGATACTATACTAACAAAGGAACAGCCTAATGCAGATATTCCGATGCTCTATGCACAATATCTTATAACCAAGAAGATGGAAAAAGAATCTGTTCCGGTATTGAATAAAGTCTTGAGTCTGGATCCTGAAAACAAGCCGGCAAGACTTCAGCTTCTTAGTTATGCCATCCGCGACAATAATCTTGATGAGGTTATTCGTGTTGCAACTCCAGCTCTAATCTATACACCAGATGCTATGGAGTTCTATTATTATCTGGGACTGGCTCATTATCAGAAGGAGCAGACAGATGAGGCTCTGGATGTATTCAAGAAAGGAGTACAGCAGATAAACGAGAAAAGCGACAAAGGAATTGCTTCGGATTTTTATTCTATTTTGGGCGACCTCTACCATTCGCGTGAGATGAAAGCTGAGGCATATGCTGCATATGATTCTTCTTTGGTATATAACCCTAAAAATATCAATACGTTAAACAATTATGCATATTATCTGTCTGTAGAGCGTGTAAATCTTGATAAGGCAGAGGAAATGAGTTTTATAACAGTGAAGGCTGAACCTGAAAATTCAACTTATCTTGATACTTATGCCTGGATATTGTTCGAGAAAGGAAGATATACCGAAGCCCGTATATACATAGAGCAGGCAATGGAAAACGGAGGAGACAGCAGTCAGATTATTGTGGAACATTGTGGCGACATCTATTTCAAACTGGGAGAAAAAGAAAAGGCACTTGAACTTTGGAAGAAAGCACTGACACTTGAAGCTTCGCCCGAAGAAGGTTCTGTTCCGCGTCCGGAAAAGGAAATAAAAAGGCTTAAGCAAAAAATAGCTCTACGTAAATATATTGAATGATGAATTTTATGAGAAATATAAAATACACAATTCTATTTGTATTGATTCTTACTTCATGTTCCACATCGAGAAATTCCTTGCGTAATACGATGATAGGTGGACTTTCCGGAACGGAATATATGGAGAAGGTAATAGAGTGGACACCTGCGCGCGAAAATCTGACGGCTCGCGCCGCTATAGAACTGAACACCGGTTCGTCAACACCTTTCAGTGTCAATGCAAATATGCGTATACGCCGTGGAGAGATTATCCGTATAAGTGTTGCCCCTTTTCTGGGGATAGAAGTGGCTCGTATTGATATAACCCCTCAGAAGATATTGGCTGTAGACAGGATGAACAAGCGGTATGTGGAGTTGGGATTTTCCGAAATAAGCAGTTTGCTTAATACAGAGCTGGATTTCAATATCCTACAGTCGCTTATACTTAATGAGATATTTTTACCTGGTAAGGAGAAACTGTCATTATCCGATGCCGAAAAGTTTTCTCTCACCCCTTCCGACAATCGTGCACAACTCCAGGTTAAGGGAACTAAACGTATAGGGTACAGTTTCTTTACATCTGCTACGGACGGTCATCTGGAGGAAACGGTAATATCGCTGAATAGTCTGCCATACTCTCTTCACTGTCAATACGATGACTTTATTATGTTGGGCAATGATGTATTTCCCCAGAATATAGAGATGTTTTCAGAAGGAACAGATAAGAGATATTCTTTGAAAATGAAACTCTCGCGTATAGGTGAAGACTCTAATTGGGATGTCGGTACAGAACTCTCGTCAAAATACAGAAAAATGTCATTTCAGGAACTGTTGAAGTTATTTATAAAGCAGTAAACTATTATGTATACTCTAATTAGATTCATATTATTCGTGGTCTGCACACTGTCTGTTCAGAGTGTGTGTGCCCAGTCTACACCTAAAATACGACAGCTGGAGAAGGAACGTAATGAGTTGCACAAGCGAATAAGTGAATCGGAAACACTGCTCAGTTCTACAGGAAAGGACGTGAAAAGCCAATTGGACAATCTGGCGCTTATTACTGGCCAGATAGCGGAAAGGCGACGTTACCTTTCTGCCATTCAGAAAGATGTGAATACTATACAGCAAGAGATTAAACGACTGGAGAACGAACTGAAAGTATTGGATACAGATTTGCAACTGAAGCGCGAACGTTATGAAAAATCACTTAAATATCTTCATCGTAACAGTTCTATACAGGAGAAATTAATGTTCGTTTTTTCGGCAGATAATTTGAGTCAGATGTACAGGCGTTTGCGCTATGTCAGGCAATATGCAAATTTCCAACGTCTTAAGGGTGAGGAGATAAAATCCAAACTTTCGGAAATAGAAGCAAAGAAAAAGGTTACTGAGGAATCATATGAAGCAAAAGTTGCTCTGCTGAAACATCAGGAAAGTGAAAAGAAAAAACTGGAGGCTCAGGAAGCTGAAAGAAAAAAAATGCTTTCGTCCATGCAGAACAAGCAGAGACAGATAAAAAATGAACTTGAGAAACAGCGCAAGGCTGCAAACAAACTGAATGCGGAAATTGACCGTCTGATAGCAATAGAGATAGAAGCCGCCCGTAAAAGAGCCGAGGAAGAACGCCGAAAGAAAGAGCAGGTAAAGAAACAATCTGGAGAGGGAGCTGTAAAAAAGCAAACAGAAAAGATGGATGAATATCGTGTGGATGATGCGGATAGAAAACTTTCCGGAACATTCGAACGAAATAAAGGACGCCTTCCTGTTCCGGTAACAGGTCCTTATGTTATAGTAGGTCACTACGGCCAGTATCAGGTTGAGGGATTACGAAATGTACGTTTGGATAATAAAGGAATCGATATAAAGGCAAAACCGGGTGCAATGGCGAGAACCATCTATGACGGAGAAGTTACGGCAGTGTTCCAATATAATGGTCTGGCCAATGTCCTTGTTCGCCACGGAAGTTACATTTCTGTGTATTGCAATCTTGAATCTGTTATAATAAAGCAAGGCAGTCAGCTTAAGGCACGCGACGTTCTAGGGCAGATAAAGACTGATGCAGACGGTAATACTGTACTGCACTTTCAGCTGCGAAAAGAGAAGGAAAAGTTAAATCCGGAATTATGGATTATCAGATAATGAAACGCCTTGACGTTTTAGGTAAAACGAACTGTCGTTTTGACCAAAACGTCAAGGCGTTTCAACTGAAATGACAGGTCATTTATATTCGTACAGTTTTACATGCAATATGCTGAAATCGTCTACTCCTATTCTGACGTGTCTGCCCTGGTGGTCCTGGTCGCCGTTTAGTCTGCGTAAATATTTCATTTCACCATTTTCGTCTATGCTAACTTCATCCACGGAACCGATACCAATGCGTTTCTGGGCATACCAGTTTTCTGCAGAAGGAACAGAGTTGCTGCCGGCTGCTACGAATCCGTCTTCACCTAGTTTCTTCTGAACATAACCTTTTAGCTCGTCTGGATTTTTGAATTCTATTACTATACCACTTCCGGCAACAATATATTCAAACTTATTTAGTCTGATAATCAGTCCTCCTCCTTCAGGCCAGGTACTCCCGTCTGTGGCACGCGGATCCCACGGTAGAGTGAAGAAATGCTTGCATTGAAGTGTCATTCCGTCCCATTCTATATCCTGGCTTTTGTTTTCCTGGTCGAACAAGATACCTTTCATCATACCTTTTCCCTGGTATTTGGTTATTATCGGCATGAGTTCTTCCAATGTTTTGTATCCTTTGGTGAGTTTGAATTCGCCGTTATCAGGTGCGTCCTCAATAGAAAAAGGACTGAATCCAATGGCATCGTGCTGTCCGAACACGTAGAAAGCACGTACTCCGTCGTTTGCTTCAAGTTTTATTTCCGGAATGAAAAGAGGATTGTTATGCAGCTTGTATTGTGCAACCCAGTCGACGAACCCTTTGTCGTACAAGTCCGGAGCAAGAAGATCGATACTTGGAGCTGCACATTTCCATATATCAATAAGGTGTGCCAATGGACCGGCAGAAGGATATTCGCCTGGTTTTCTGTTTCTGCTGTTCATAGCAGCATTTACATACATAGGCAGATTATATACTTCTCTTCCTTTTTTTATCATCTTTTCCACATATGCTGCATATTGCCATGCCATGAAAATCTCATCGGTATAGATGTCTTTTCCGAAAACCTCTTCCCATGTTCCTTCTGTCTTTTTTCCAGCATTATTCCATTTCTCTTTTAGCCATGGGTGAAGAGTGGATTTGTTTTTCTTCATGTATAGTGACAACTCTTCTGGAATAGCCGAACTGAATAGCTTGTTTGCTGTTTTGGAATGGTCTCTGGCGCTTTCCAGCATTCCTATTTCATTTTCTACCTGCACCATAATAACGGTGTTCTCTTTTTCGTCCACATCTTTTATATGTCCCATTAGTTTTACGAAAGCTTTTGAATCGGCTTCAAATACATTGTCAGAAAAAGGACTTGCAATTTCGAGTGGCTTTCCGCTTTCAGTATAGCAGCGGGGATATTTCTTATAATCACTCTTAAACCATAACGGTGCATAGCAACTCATTGAGTTTTTCCATGCGCCAAACCATAGGAAAACAACTTTCATGTCATGTTTTCTGGCTTCAGCGATTGTTTTGTCAATTAATGAAAAATCAAATTTACCTTCTTCCTGTTCTATGAGATCCCAATATGCAGGAACCAGTACAGTGTTCAGTCCGATACGTTTCAGCCTGGGAAAAATGTTTTCAATATCCTCGATGGATGATGCTGACGAATTTCCAAGTTCTCCGGCAAGGAGTAACATTGGCTTGTCGTCTACTACCATTTGAGTTGCAGTTCCCTGCTTAATCCAGTGAGGTAAATTTTGGGCATGTAATGATGCTATGGCAATAAACAGTGCCATTGATAAAAAATGTTTTTTCATGATATTAAGTTTAGTGAACTGAACAAAGGTAATTTAATTTGTTTTTTGGAAAAAATTATATTTGAAGTAAATCGGGTGTATGTAATATACGATGAAATCTTTGTAACGTTTTATTAATGATTACATGATTGCTCTTAAAAATGTTAATGTGAAAGAATGCTTTAAATGTTAATTTATTTATGGTCTTAAATATTATCAGTATAAGTCCCAACAGTACTGTATTGTGTTTCGTTACATACATGTAATATCGGTTATGTAATATAGCGGAAACAGCTCTATAATGTGTATATGTATATATTATACACTGTTTATGTTACACACATGATATTCTTTGTAACATTTGAGATATTTGATGTAACATACGTGATATAACTGGTAATGTTTGATGCAATGCTTTATTTTATAATATGTAATTTTTTAATGCGTAAAAATACTTGTTCTAAACTTTAAAATAAATTAAATATGAAAACGATTTCTAATTCAGGTTGATCATGGATTTATGATTCTTTTTAGCGATTTATTTTTTGTTTTATAATTTATAATATTATGAAAAACATACGAGAACATTGTTTTCGCATTACTGGTTTCGATAGGACCAGACTGCGGTTATTGAAAGGATGCGTATCCTTATTATTTATTATGTTATGTAATCTTTCTGCTTTTGCCCAAAGTTTTACTGTAAAAGGAAAGGTTCTTGATGCTAATGACGAACCATTGATAGGTGCTGCAATTGTTTTGAAGAACCAAAGCACCGTAGGTACTGTAGCTGATTTTGACGGTAACTTCACATTGGAGGTTCCAGACAAGAATGCAGTTTTGACCGTTTCATACCTTGGTATGACTCCTCAAGATGTAAAAGTGAACGGACGTAGCATGATAGTCGTTGTGTTGCGTGAAGATTCTGAAATGCTTGACGAAGTAGTGGTTGTAGGTTATGGTCAGCAGAAAAAGGCCTCTGTTGTAGGTGCTATTACTCAGACAAAGGGTGAGGTATTGGAAAAAGCAGGTGGTGTAACAAGTTTGGGTTCTGCCCTAACAGGTAAACTGCCTGGTGTTATTACATCTGCTTCAACAGGTATGCCTGGTGAGGAGGATCCAGAGATAATTATTCGTACAAAAAGCTCTTGGAATAACAGTGCTCCATTGGTTTTGGTTGATGGTATTGAACGTGAAATGAGTTCTGTTGACATATCTTCAGTGGAAAGTATATCGGTTTTGAAGGATGCTTCGGCAACAGCAGTCTATGGTGTGAAAGGTGCCAATGGTGTAATCCTTATTACTACAAAACGTGGACAGGAAGGAAAGGCAAACGTACAGATAAAGGTCAATATGACAGCCAAAGTGGTATCCAAACTTCCCGAGAAGTATGATGCATATGATACATTCTATCTTATGAATAATTCCATAGAGCGTGAAGCATGCATTAATCCTTCCGGATGGGCCAATTATACTCCTGCCTCTATTATATATAAGTACCGTAATCCTGCAAATACAGAAGAGTGGGACAGATATCCCAATGTCGACTGGGAAGATTATTTGTTCAAGGATCATACCATGTCTTATAACACAAGTGTGAATGTATCCGGTGGTACTAAGGTTGTAAAATACTTTGCCGCGGCAGATTTTGTTAGTGAAGGTGACTTGTTCAAGACATTCGATAATAACCGAGGATATAAATCCGGATTCGGATATAACCGTATTAATGTTCGTAGTAACTTGGACTTCAGTCTTACAAAAACCACAAAATTTTCTACCAATTTATTTGGTTCAAATGCCCAGCGTACATTACCTTGGGATATGTCTGACAGTGATGCTTCATATTGGAGTGCAGCATACAAGTCAGCTCCTGATGCAATGCGTCCGATTTATTCTAATGGAATGTGGGGATGGTATGCGCCACGTGATGCCGATGTTCCAAACTCAGCTTATCTTTTGGCTACTTCTGGTACTGAAAAGAGAACAACAACAAAAGTTACAACTGACTTTGTACTTGAACAGGATCTTTCAATGCTTACGAAAGGTCTTAGATTTAAGGCAAACTTCTCTATGGACTATAATTTTGTAGAGAACAAACGAGGTATTAACGACCAGTACAATGACTCGCAGCGTTTATGGGTAAATCCTGATACAGGTGAGTATTCATACAAATTTGATCCTGATTCAGGTATAAGGTTGAAAATCCAATATATTGGTCAACACAGGCAGGTAGTGCAAATATAGGCAGTACATACCGAAAACTTTATTATTCTTTCCAGCTTGATTATTCAAGGAAGTTCGGTAAACATGAAGTTACAGCTCTGGGTTTGTTTAGCCGTTTGAAGGAGGCTCAGGGAAGTGTGTTCCCTATTTATCGTGAAGACTGGGTATTCCGTGCTACTTACAATTATGCCATGAGATACTTCTTCGAAGCTAACGGTGCATATAACGGTTCTGAAAAATTCGGACCAAATTACCGTTTTGCTTTTTTCCCTTCATTGTCTGCCGGATGGATGATCAGCGAAGAGCCATTTATGAATTTCTTCAAGGAAAAGAAGATACTTGACATGTTGAAGATACGTGCTTCCTGGGGACGTGTCGGTGATGACTCTGTCGTTGCCAACTGGCAGCGTTTTACAGCAGGCCGTTTCCTCTATAAAGACCAGTGGCAAAATACAGGAAATGCTATAATGGGAACTGTCAGCCCTGATAACTCACCATATACATTCTGGAGTATTTCTACATTGGGAAATCCTAATATATCATGGGAAACAGTTGAAAAACGTAATTTAGGTTTGGACTATGCGTTTTTCAATGGTCTGGTTGCAGGTTCTGTTGATATTTTCAATGATACACGATCAGATATTTTGGTTGACGGCGGTAGCCGTGCCGTTCCTTCATATTTTGGAACAACTCCTCCACGTGCCAACTTGGGTAAGGTAAACAGTCATGGTTATGAACTTGAAATGCGTTTGAATTATGTGTTTGCCAATGGCTTGAGATTATGGGCAAACGGAAGTATGACTCATGCTGTGAATGAAGTCAAGTTTAAAGATGATGCTCCTCTTTTGCCAGATTACCAGAAGAGCGCAGGTCATACAATAGATCAGGTATATTCATATATAGACCATGGGAATCTGGCTACTTGGGATGATGTAATAGGTAGTTCTGCATGGACAACTAATAATAATAACAAATTGCCGGGTGACTATAACATTATAGACTTCAATGGTGACGGTGTTGTTGATACTGATGACAAGGCTCCTTACCAATATTCTACCACTCCACAGAATACATACAGTGCTTCTGCCGGATTTGAATGGAAGGGATTCAGCCTTTATGCCCAGTTCTATGGTGTAAACAATGTAACCCGCGAGGTAAACTTTCCTACATTCCGCAGTACAGCACATGTTGCATACGTTGAAGGTGAGTATTGGACACCTGATGGTTCCGGTGTATTGCCAACTCCACGTTGGGGAACAACAGTAGATGCAGCCGCATCAGGTACACGCTATTGGTATGACGGTTCTTATGTAAGACTTAAGAATGTGGAGTTGTCATATACATTCAAGGGTGAATGGCTCAAGAAGCTTGGAGTTAATACAGCACGTCTGTATCTGAACGGTGATAACCTTTACATGTGGACAACGATGCCTGATGACCGTGAATCTAATACAGGTTACTCGTCTTCTGATGGTGCTTATCCTACTGTACGTCGTTTCAATATAGGTATTGATATAACATTATAAACTGAATATCATGAATATAACATTAAATAAAATATTTCTTATTTCCAGTCTTGCTGTTTCAGGAATGATTGGAATGACTTCTTGTACAGATTATTTGAACAAGTCGCCAGAGAGTGACTATGCAGAGAATGATCCATATAAGAACTTTACAAACTTTCAAGGATTTACCGAGGAACTTTACAACTGTATACCTATAGTTTCTAACAGTGAATATCATACATGTTTTAACTATGGCGAGGATGTCTATTGGGAACCTCAGGAAACAAGATTGCAGACATTAAACGTAGACAATGGAGATTTTTGGGGATGGACAACAGCTTATTATGGATATCCAAGAAGTGGAGGCTCTGCAGGTACATCAACACGAAGAGACAAAGGTGATCTTTGGACAAATGCTTGGTATGCAATCCGTAAAGCCAATTTAGGTATAGCCAATTTGGATAATATGGTAAGTGGAACGGAAGAAGAACGTAATCTGATAGAAGGTCAGTTGTATTTCTTTCGTGCATGGTTTCACTTTATGATTATGGAATGGTGGGGAGGAATGCCTTATATTGATACAGTCCTTTCTACAGACGTAAGTCCTACACTTCCGAGGTTAACATGGCAGGAATGCGCCGAAAAGTGTGTTGCCGACTTTGACAAAGCAGCATCATTGTTGCCTGTAGATTGGGATGAAACTACAGCAGGTAAGGTCACTTTAGGTAAGAACAATATGCGTATCAATAAAATCATGGCTCTTGCCTATAAAGGTAAAACCCTTTTGTGGGCTGGCAGTCCGTTGATGAACTGGTCTTCCGGAGGAGAAAAGGAGTATAATGTTGAGCTTTGCAAACGTGCTGCAGATGCTTTTGGTCAAGCCCTTGCCCTGACTGAACAGACGGGCAGATACGAACTTGCGGATTTTTCAAAATACAATGATATATTCCTATTGCATAACTCTAACGGAACTATAAATGGTTTGAAAGAGGCTATATTCCAGGAAAATCTTATAGATTACTCTTCAAGATGGCGTTGGAATATGATAAACGACTTCCGTCCACAATCAATAGAATCATCAGGTATCAAGAATTTTCCTACTGCAAATTACGTAAATTATTTTGGCATGCAGAATGGATATCCTATAGCTGATATGACTAAGGCAGATGCAGAGTCTGGCTATGATCCTTCTTATCCATGGAAAAACCGTGACCCACGTTTCTATAAAGTAATAATGTTTGATGGCGTTAAATTTAAAAGTTCTGGTGGTGCCGGAGGTACAGTTGAATTATTTACAAATGGTAGAGAGAGTGAAGAAAAAGATCCTAAGAAAGGATGTTTTACCGGATATATGAACAGCAAGCTTTGTCCTCAGCTTATGAATACAGTTGACGGCTATAAGGAAAACAATATTATGGTATTGAATCTTATGCGTCTTGCAGATGTTTATCTGATGTATGCCGAGGCAACGGCTGTAGGTTATGGTTCACCACAGGGCGTTTCTTCTACATATTCACACTCGGCTGTTGATGCCATAAATAAAGTTAGAGATAGAGCCGGTGTAGGACATGTCCTTGACAAGTTCTTGGGAAATACTTCTGATTTCTTGAGTGAGGTACGTCGCGAGAGAGCTGTTGAGCTAGCCTTCGAAGGATTCCGTTTCATGGATTTACGCAGATGGATGCTTCTTACTCAAAGTCCTTATACGAAGAAGACTAAGATAGAGTTTGATAGAGCAGATCCTAATAATTATAATTATGATGCTCCAGAAGAGAATCAGATAAAGAACTTGCGTGAAGTTGTTTTATTAGAACGTCAATATACCGATAGACATTATTGGTATCCACTCCCAAGAAAGGATGTGAATATTTACGAAGGATTTAATCAGAATCCGGGATGGTAAAAAGTGTTTCTAAATAATATTTTAAAGATGAAAAGAAAATATCTAAATATTGGCTGTAGAATTTTTGCTTTATCACTCCTTAATGCATCTGTGATACAAGCACAAGAAATAGGTGGTGATAGCCTTGTGAATGTCGCATTCGGAAAGATTGCGCAGGAAGATGTTACGCATGCCATATCAACATTGAATACTTCAGAGTTGCTCAAAAAAGTAAATAGTAATAACAGTCTGGTTGGTTTGGATAGCTATGTAGGCGGTTATACTGGTAATATATGGGGACAAAGTGCATTGGTTTTGGTTGATGGTGTGCCTCGCAGTGCAAGTAATGTGCGTGCATCTGAAGTAGAGAGTATAACAGTACTGAAAGATGCTGCAGCTGTAGTATTATATGGTAGTCGTGCGGCAAAGGGAGTTATATTGATAACAACAAAGAGAGGTAAGGAAGAGCCTATGCGTATAGACGTAAGGGCAAATACCGGTATAAATGTCCCTAAATCCTATCCAAAGTATTTGGATGCAGATTGTTATATGACACTTTATAACGAAGCATGCCGAAATGATGGGATTGCAGAGAGATACGATGCTTCAACAATATACAATACAGCAATAGGGGCTAACCGATACCGTTACCCTGATATAGACTTCTATAGTTCAGATTATCTTCATAAGGTGTACAACAATACAGACGTTACAGGTGAAGTGTCGGGAGGAAACGAACGTACGCATTATTACCTTAATTTTGGGATGAACTATAATAATGACCTGTTGAAATGGGGTGAGTCGAAGAATAATTATGATATGACTTTCAATGTCAGGGGTAATGTTGACATGAAGTTGGCATCGTGGCTTAAGGCCAGTACAAACGCAGCTGTTGTATATACAAACCAATATGACGGTAGGGGTGATTTTTGGGGTGCAGCTTCAACTTTGCGTCCAAATTGGTTTGCTCCGTTACTGCCTATTGACATGATGGATCCAAACTCTTCATCAATACAGGAATACATAACCAATAGTAACCATCTTATTGATGGAAAATATCTTTTGGGAGGTACCTCTACCGATATGACTAACCCTTTTGCAGATTTGTTGGCTGCAGGCTATGTTAAGGAGAAGTCACGTCTGTTTATGTTCGATGTTAATCTTGAGGCAGATTTGAGTTCTGTTCTAAAAGGTCTGTCTTTCAAGACATCTTATAGTGTGGATTATACTTCATATTACTCTGAAGCTTTTAATGAAACTTATGCCGTTTATGAACCTACATGGTCAAATGTAAATGGAAAGGATATGATTGTAGCCTTGCAAAAACACAATATTGACAAGAAAGATGCAAACGAGTATGTAGGAAAGTCCATGTATGACCAGACCATGACATTCAGTGCACAGTTTGATTATGTCAATACATTTGCCCAATCACACAATGTTGCAGCGACTCTTCTCGGATGGGGCTACCAGACACAGAGTTCGGCCGATGAAAATCATGAGAGTAGCGATTACCACCGTACAAGTAATGTAAATCTTGGTTTGAGGGCTTCCTATAATTATGCCCATAAATATTATGCGGATTTCAGCGGTGCATTGGTTCATTCTGCAAAACTACCTGAAGGAAACCGAAATGCATTTTCTCCTTCTGCAACTCTTGCCTGGAGAATTAGCAATGAAGATTTCTTTAAAGATAATGTTTCCTGGATAAATGATTTGAAGATATCGGCTTCTTATGCAAAACTGCATCAGGATCTTGATATCGAGAGTTATTACATGTATAAAGGATATTTCTCTAAAACAGACGGTTATTATCCTCAGTGGCATGACGGAACAGCAGGAGGCTGGACTCCAACTTCAAAACGAGGTGATAATATGAATCTTGATTTTATCACACGTGAAGAGGTAAGAGTAGGTATTGATGTAGCTCTCTTTAATAACTTGTTTAGGGTAAATGCAAACTATTTTAATCAGAATACCAATGGTCTGCTTACTCAAGGTTCTTCTACCATTTATCCGTCTTATTTTCAGTTAAGCACCAATAATACATTCTTGCCATGGATTAACTATAATAAGGATAATCGTGAAGGATTTGATTTCTCTGTTAATGCAAATAAGAGATTTGGTGATTTCGATGTAAATCTGGGTTTTAGTGGTATGGTATATACATCACAGGCAGTAATAAGAGATGAAACCTATCAGGAAGATTATCAATACCGTGCAGGACGTCCGCTTGACGTTTCTTATGGTTATATATGTGAAGGATTCTTCAACAGCCAGGAAGAGATAGATGAACATGCGCGTCAAACGTTTGGTACAGTCAAACCAGGTGATTTGAAGTATAAGGATATCAACGAGGATGGTGTGATTGACAGTAAAGACCAGGTAGCTTTAGGAAAGAACGGATGGTCTGCTCCTCCATTTTCTTTTGGATTGAATCTGACATTGAAATATAAGAATTTTTCTCTCTTTGCAATGGGAACAGGTCAAACCGGTTCAGTTGATTTCAAAACCAGCTCTTACTATTGGAATCGCGGAACCAGCAAATTCTCTGAAGTTGTTTGGGGCAGATGGACTGAGGAAACAAAAGAAACTGCAACTTACCCACGTCTGACAACTACCAACGGTGATAACAATTATCAGACTTCAACATTTTGGATGTATAAGCGTAATTATTTCAACCTTAACCAGGTTCAGTTGACGTATGATTTCCCAAAAGAAAAGTTTGACGGGTCATTTGTACGTGGATTGAGTGTTTATTGTGGAGGTAGCAGCCTTCTTACAATATCTAAAGAACGCAAGCATTTGGAGTTAAGTACCGGAGTTCCACAGTGCCGTAATTATTATGTAGGCTTGAAGGCTTCGTTTTAATTAACCTATATTAATATAGAAACAATATGAAGAAACTATTAATATTTATAGCAAGTACATTAATCCTTTCTGGTTGTGATGATTTATTTGAACCTGCTATTGAAAATCAGCAAGGCATAGAACAGATGTATGACGATCCGGAATATGCTCGAGGTATATTGCATAATGTATATAGCCTTATACCAGGTTATTATAACAACAGTGAATATGCAACAGATGATGCCGTAACAAATCAGACAAGTAACACTTTTCTTCAGATGGCAACTGGTGCTTGGACAAACTCATCATATAATCCCTTAAGCCAGTGGACAAATTCATACAATGCCATACAATATATTAACCTTTTCATTGAGAATGTTGCAAAGGTCCACTGGTCTGACGATGAAGAGATGAACAGTCTGTTTGCCAGACGCCTTGAGGGTGAGGCTTATGGATTAAGAGGTATGTTCTACTATTACTTACTCCGTTCACATGCCGGATTTGGCACAGATGGCGTTCTTTATGGTGTACCCCTTATCTTGAATTATCAGACTGCTGAGTCTGATTTCAATATTGCCAGAGCTCCGTTCCAGTCTTGTGTTGAACAGATTGATAAGGACCTTACAAGGGCGCAGGAATTATTGCCTTATGAATACGAGGATGTTGAGGGTGTTGTTCCGGAAAACTTCCAGGAACTTACTTCAGATGTAAGTAAGTATAACAATGTAATGGGTGCTAAGGCACGTCTGTTGTTCAATGGATTGATAGCTCGCGCATTTCGCGTCCGTACTTATTTGATGGCTGCAAGTCCTTTGTATCAGGATGCATCAAATGCAATTGCTTGGGCAGATGCAGCCGATGCGGCAGCCGAAGTTCTTGATTACAAAGGTGGTGTTTCAGGATTGGCTTCTGATGGTATTGAGTATTATTCTTCCACTATAGTTAATTCAGCTCAGGATGGTGCAAATCCCAATGAGATACTTTGGAGAGAGAACCGTAGTAGCGGTGACAATACTCAGGAATCACAGAATTTTCCTCCAAGTTTGTATGGAACAGGTTATATGAATCCGTCACAGAATTTGGTTGATGCTTTTCCTATGGCGAACGGATATCCTATCTCAATGAAAGACAAATCCGGTTATGACGAGAATAATCCGTATGCAAACCGTGACCCTCGTTTTAGCAAATATATAATTTATAATGGAAGCAATATAAGTGAAAAGGGAGTAACCATAAATATAACTTCATCCAATGCTGATGGAATCAATGTTACAGAAAACCGTTCTACCCGTACAGGATATTATATGAAGAAGAGACTCCGTATGGATGTGAACTGTGACCCTGCTGCCACATCCAAGCAGCCTCATTATAATCCACGTATCCGCTATACTGAAATGTATCTTAGTTATGCTGAAGCTGCGAATGAAGCATGGGGGCCTACAGGAAAAGGAACACATACATATTCGGCATACGATATAATAAAGAAGATAAGGGAACGTGCAGGTTTGGGCTTAAACGGCAGTGATCCATATTTGGAAGAATGTTCACAAAGTACTGATAAAATGCGTGAACTGATACAAAACGAACGACGTCTTGAACTTTGTTTTGAGGGATTCCGTTTTTGGGATGTCCGCAGATGGAAACTTGATTTGAATGAACCTGTCTACGGTTTGCAATGGAACGGAAATTCTTATGAGAAAATTAAGGTTGAAGATCGTTCATATGAAGATTATATGTATTATTCCCCAATACCAAATTCAGAAGTCTTGAAATACGATAATCTGGTTCAGAATAAAGGATGGGAATAAAATTGTGAAATGTAGAACTTATTATAACTGATTATATGAAAAATAAAATAATATATTGGGGTATTGCATCGTTAATGTTATCACTGAATGCATGTAAAAGTTCAGATAATGAATTCCCTGATTTTGACTACCAGACAGTATACTTTGCAAATCAATATTCGTTGCGTACAGTAGAGTTGGGAGAAGATGAATTTGTTGATAACTCTATGGACAATGAACATAAGATAAAAATAAATGCTGCCTGGGGTGGAGGATATACCAACAGGGAGAATGTGATAATTGACTATGTAGTTGATGAGTCCCTTTGCAATAATCTTTATTTTAAGGATGAAGAAGGCAGCAATGTAGCTGTGACACCTATGCCATCTACATATTATAAACTGTTGTCTGAACAGATTAATATCCCTAAAGGAAGTATTATGGGTGGTGTAGAAGTACAACTTACTGATGAATTCTTTGCCGATCCAAAATCTTTAAGCAATAATTATGTAATTCCACTGAAAATGCTTGATGTTCAGGGTGCAGATTCTATTTTACAGGGAAAAGCTGCTGTAGGAGATCCAGTATTGACCAATAACGGTCATTGGAGTATACAGCCTAAGAATTTTGTACTTTATGCTGTAAAGTATGTGAATCCACAGCATGGTGAATATTTGCGTCGTGGTAAAGATGTTGCTGTAATAAATGGTGTCTCGTCTGAAATAGTACGTCATGAAGAGTATGTAGAGGATGATGAAAGAGTTTATGTAACTACAGCTAGTCTTTCTGATAATATTCTTTCTCTATCTGCAAAAGATGCTGCCGGTGAGCTCTTTAACTATAATATAAGTCTGTCTTTTAATGAAGATGGAACTTGTACGGTAGGCAGTGTTTCTGATGAACTGGAAGTTAGTGGTACAGGTAAGTTTGTAAAAGACGGTGAGAAGAACAGCCTTGGCGGAAAGGACCGTGATGCTATATATTTGGACTATACTGTAGACTTTAAAAATATGAATATGCAGTATGCCACAAAAGATACTTTGGTATTAAGTACACGTGGTGTCCAGGGAGGTACTACTTTTGATATAGTTATAAAATAACCTTAACAACAATTTTAAAACACATTAGATATGAAATATTTAAATCATAAACTAATCGGTATGGCCATGCTGGGATTAACAATCTCGGCATGTACCGATGAGTATGACTGTAATAATGAGCTTGAAAAGCCGGAAGAGGTTGCTGTTAATGAATATTTGTCAAGTTTTGATGTTTTGAAATCATATATTATCAAGGATGCAGAATCACCGTTTAAGTTTATGGCAAATATGACTGCATCTGATTTTACATCGCATGAGACAGCTTATAGCACACTAATAACAAATTTTGATGGTTTGGATATAGGTAAATCTTTCATGCCTGCAAATAACTCTGATGGTAGTTATGATTTTAGTGGTATGCAACTTGTTGCAGATGCGGCAAAAGAAGCAAATGTAACTCTTTTTGGTGGAACTTTATGTTCCAATCAGGGACAGGCTGCCAATTATTATCAGGAACTGATTGAACCTATAGTGATACCCTTTACTCCTGAAAAGGGTAAAACCGTAATTCTTGATTTTGAAAACGATGCATTGGGTACAGAATATCCAATGACAAATGGAAGTAAAGCTGTTGTAGAGGAAGATCCTGAAGGTAAAACAGGCAAATCACTTCATGTAGGTTCTGAAGATAACAAAGCAGCATACTCATTTCCTAAATTTAAAGTAAAATTGCCGGAAGGACGTACTTTAGGTGATTATGTAAATATTACTCTTGATATGCGTATTGTAAATCAGGATGGTATTTATGGACAAGGTATTCAGGTTTTTATTAATGATAGGAAATTTTATATTGGTATGAATCCTGATAAATTCGGGTGCAAGGCTAATACTTGGAATAGAGGTGGCATTATTAAATTAAACAGCTCTGTTGCTCCTGGATTTGAATTACCTGATGATTTGAAAACATTAACTGAATTTGAATTGGCATTGGGATCAGAATCAGGAGCAGCACAATATTATTTGGATAATATTGTTATGAACTATGAAGTTGGTTCGGGTGTGGTGAAGATGGATTTTGAGTCTGATGAATTAGGTAAAACGTATCCGATGTCAGGTAATGGAGCCGCTACTGTTGTTAATGACCCTTATGGAGAGCATGGTAAGGTTCTTCATATTTCCGGACCAGCAAATTATTCTTATCCTAAATTACATGTCAAATTACCAGAAGGACATACATTAAGTGAATGTAGAAGTGTTTCTCTTGATATGTATGCTACAAATTCAACAGGTAGATATGGAAGTGGTATGCGTTTGAAAATTGATGGGGTAACTCAAGAATATACATACTCATCTCCTGCAAATTATGGCTGTCCTGATGGAGCATGGGGAGATGGCTTAATTTCTATGAATATTGATTTGACAGGTGTTTCGGCAGAAAACAAACTTTTGAATGAGTTTACTGTAGTTCTTGGTTCTGGAACAGGTAGTGGTGATTATTATATTGATAATATCTGTGTGAATTGGCAAGGAGAAGACACAGTAATAGAGAAGACACCAGAAGAAAAAACAGAAATATTCACAACAGAACTTACAAAATGGATTGGTGGTATGATAAAGGCAGGAGGTGAGAATGTAACAGTCTGGAATATAGTAGGTGAACCTTTGGATGAGACAATAAATGAAAATACTTTCAATTGGAGTGAATATTTGGGTGAAATAGATTATGCTCGTAAAGCTGTTCAGATTGCCCGTGATACAGCTGCTGTAGATTTAAAACTGTTTGTATCCAATGTTTTTGAGCAAGAGGAAAATATGCTTCAGAAAGCAAATGACCTGGTTGCATTAGTGAATACATGGGAAGATGAAAATACAATAATTGATGGTTACAATATATTGCTTCATGCTGTATATTCAAAGGATAAAACGGTTCAAACAGAAAATGAAAATGCTATAACTCAATTGTTTGACTATCTTAAACAAACCCAGAAATATGTTAGAGTTTCAGATTTGAGTATTATGGTGAAGGATGCAGATGGAAATTTGATATCTACATCCAAACTTACTTCTGATGAAAGAATAGCAGCTGGAAATTATATGTCATTTATTATGCAGGAATATAGAAGAATTATTGATGCTGGCAATCAATATGGCATATCAATTTCGAGCATGACAGAAAGTAACAGTAGTAATAAGGTGTGTCCATGGACTTCTGGTTATAATCGCAATGAAATGTATGAAGGAATTGTTAATGGATTAAAACAATAATAACTTTTTTGAACTACCTACGGGTTACCATACATTTGATTTAGATGTATGGTAATCTGTAAATAAATAATATAATATATGAAAAATATTTTATCGGTATTATTTCTTCTTCTAACAGTATCTTTGTTTAGTTCTTGTACTGAAGAAGAGAATAGTTTGAATAATGAGGGGCCACATGCACTCTTTATACGTAAGAGTATGGAGGTTGATGTAAATGGAGGTGAGTTGCAGGCAATAATTGATTGGGAAAGAACTACATGGGAAATTTCTGTTGGCGAAGGTGAAATTGTGGAGAATATTTCTACTACTACTGGCGGTGATAACCAAGGAGAAAAGCAATACGAAAAAGTGACAATTACTTGTAAGGCTAACACTACGATGAAAGAGAGAACACAGATTATTCAACTCATAGATAAATCTAATAATACTGTTACTGATTTGATTCTTGAACAAGGTGTCCCTTTCAAACGTGTAGCAATGCAGATTGATCCTACATTAAAATACCAAAATGTAAAAGGTTTTGGTGGCATGTATAATCCTATTATATGGTGTGGTGGTTTTTTGATTACAAATGAAGAAATGGAAAAATTGTATGGTCCTGATGGACTTGGTTATTCTATACTTCGTTTGATGATTTATCCTGATAAGAATGATTGGGAGACAGATGTTGAGGCTGCGAGAATAGCACAAAATAACGGAGCAATAATATTTGCTTGTCCATGGGATTGTACTGATGCGTTGAGTGAAATTATAGACGTGAACGGTGAGGATACCAAACACCTGAAAAAAGAAAATTACGAGGCTTATGCTGATCATTTGATAGAATATATTGACTTCATGAAGAGTAAAGGTATTAATATATATGCTATTTCAGTTCAGAATGAACCTGATATGGATTTTACATATTGGTATCCAAATGAAGTAGTGGAGTTTTTAAAATTGTATGGCAGTAAGATTCGTCAGACTGGTGTTTTATTAATGTCTCCTGAAACATGTGGAATGAGTCCTGAATATACTGATGCGGTAATAAATGATTCAGAAGCATTTGCTCAGACTGATATATTGGCAGGGCATCTTTATCAGGGATTTATAAATTGGGATGATTCATATGCAAAGGAAAGACATGATTATGTATGTAATCTTTATCCACGTCTTCAAGGTAAGTCATGGTGGATGACTGAGCATCTGTTTAATGATGGAGAATCTTCCGAAAATCCTGAAGAATGGGAGTTTAGGAACTGGGATTATTGCTTGAATCATCTTGCTAAGGAAATTCAAATGTGTATGGAAGGCAATTGCAGCGCTTATGTATATTGGTATATAAAAAGATTCTATGGATTAATTGGTGATAGTGATCAGCGTAGTCCTGTTGGAGAAGGTGAAATATCCAAGAATGGATATATAATGGCTCACTTCTCACAATATGCTACAAATACAACAAGGATTGAAGCAACTACAGACAATGCCAGTGTGACAGCTACAGCTTATATAAACAATACTAGTAGTGAAATAACAGTTATACTGCTAAATCTTACAAATTCAATACAGTGCGTTTCAATTCCTTTATCTGGAGTTAAATCTGTTAATGCTGTTGAAACAAATGAAGAATGTAATATGCAGGATGTTAAGGCAGAAATATCTGAAGATGGACAAAGTGTTGATGTTATCATGTCAAGAAATAGTATAGTATCTGTACGTTTAGCTATTTAATATATGAATACTCCTCATAAAAAAACTATTTTAATTTTTATGGGGAGTAATATTTATTATAAATTATATACCATGAAAAAAGTATTATCTATTATTATTTTATTGTTTTTTTGTTTTAGTGTATTTTCTGCAGAGCAGTTTGTCACATTCAAGAATACAGATACAGCTTTCCCCATTTTCAATAATGGCAAAGTTATCAATATTTTGTATGATGCTTCCGACCAGAAAGGAATCAGCATTGCCGTCAATAATCTTATAGAAGATTTCAATAGAGTGTGCGGTGTCAAACCTAAGTTATCAGACGAAGTAGTTGATAAAAACTGCATTATAATCGGAAGTCTGGAGTCAAAATACATCAAGCAACTTATAAAATCAAAGAAACTTGATAAGAAAGAACTTCAGAAAAAGAATGAGAAGTATATAATAACTACTGTAGATAATCCGTTGGAAGGAGTTGACAAGGCTCTTGTCATTGCCGGAAGCGACCGTCGCGGTACTATATACGGTATATACGAGCTTTCTGAACAGATGGGTGTCTCTCCTTGGTACTGGTGGATGGATGTTCCTGTAGTTAAACGCTCCGAGGTATATGTGCTTCCGGGAGTTTATACAGATGGTGAGCCTGCCATAAAATATAGAGGTATTTTCTTGAATGATGAAGCTCCATGTCTAACAGGTTGGGTTAAGAGTCATTATGGAACCAATTTTGGTGACCATCGTTTCTATGCAGATGTATTTGAGCTTATTCTTCGTCTGAAAGGTAATTTTTTCTGGCCGGCTATGTGGAGTTGGGCTTTTTATGCGGACGATCCTTTGAATGGCAAGACAGCAGATGAGATGGGAGTTATCATAAGTACTTCTCATCACGAACCAATGGCGCGTAATCATCAGGAATGGGCAAGAAAACGTAAGGAGTATGGTGCATGGAATTATACTACCAATAAGAAAGTAATCGACCAGTTCTTCCGTGAAGGTATAGAGAGAATGAAAGGTACAGAGGATGTAGTAACTATCGGTATGCGTGGTGATGGTGATGAGGCTATGAGTGAGGATACCAATGTCAAGCTTCTTGAGAGTATAGTTGAAAATCAAAGAAAAATAATAAAGGATGTAACAGGCAGACCGGCAAAGGAAACGCCACAGGTTTGGGCTCTTTATAAAGAGGTGTTGGATTATTATGACAAGGGTATGCGTGTTCCCGAAGATGTAATAATGTTGTTGTGTGATGATAACTGGGGAAATGTTCGCCGCCTTCCAAACGAAAAAGAGCGCAAGCATCCAGGAGGTTGGGGAATGTATTATCATGTTGATTATGTAGGTGCTCCGCGTAACACAAAATGGATAAATGTCACTCCAATCCAGGGAATGTGGGAACAGCTTCATCTCACTTATGAGTATGGTGTGGACAAGTTGTGGGTATTGAATGTTGGTGATTTGAAACCGATGGAGTATCCAATAACATTCTTCCTAGATATGGCATGGAATACTGATGCCTATACCGCAGAGAATTTCTTGAATCATGCCCGTAATTTCTGCGCCCAAGCCTTTGGCGAAGAACAGGCTGATGAGGCTGCTAGAATCCTGAATCTTTACAGTAAATATAATGGACGTGTAACAGCAGAAATGCTTGACAGTAAAACTTACAATCTGGAAACAGGCGAATGGAAACAGGTAGCAGATGATTATGCACGTTTGGAGGCCGAAGCTTTACGTCAGTATATTTCATTGTCTGAGGAATATCGTGATGCTTATAAACAGTTACTGCTTTTCCCAGTTCAGGCAATGTCAAACCTATACGAGATGTATTATGCCCAGGCAATGAATCATAAACTTTTTGCAGAAGGAAACCCTATGGCAAATGACTGGGCGGATAAAGTCGAGAAATGTTTTGCACGTGATAAAGCCTTGAGTGACGACTATAATAATGTAATGTCTGGTGGTAAATGGAAAAACATGATGATTCAGAAGCATATCGGCTATACATCATGGAATGATGATTTTACAGCTGATAAACTTCCGGAAGTGAGACGAATTGCAGAACCGGAAAAGGCTGTAGGGGGATATGTCTTTACAGGTAGCAATGGTTATGTGTCAATGGAAGCACCGCATTTCTTTGAGAACAAAGCTCCGGAAGGTATGGAGTGGAAGGTAATTCCAGATATGGGACGCACTTTGGGTGGTGTTACTTTGATGCCATATACTAAACCAGTAGACGGTGCTTCTGTTTCGTATAAGTTTACTTTGCCTGATGAAGCAAAGAACCTTAAAGAAATAAAGGTTATTGTGGTTGTAAAATCTACTTTAGCTTTTAATGATATTAACGGACATAAATATACTATCGGCTTTAGAAACGGTAATAGTAGTGTTGTCAATTTCAACTCAAGATTGAATGAATTGCCGGAAAATGTTTATACAGTGTTCTATCCAACAGTAGCACGTAGAATAATTGAGAATGAAGTAACACTGAAACTTCCTTCTTCAGAAGATGGAACATATATACTTGATTTCTTACCTCATAATCCGGCTGTTGTTTTAGAGAAGATTGTTGTAGATTGTGGTGGATATGAGAAATCATATTTATATATGAATGAATCAGAATGCAAAAGAATTGATTAAGGAAACAGAAAAAGTATTGGTAGATTTTGGCTTTATTAATCCAGATCTACTGATACTTTTTTTGTGTCAAAGTATGATGAATATAAGTAGAAGTAATAATTAACTCTAAATTAATATATTAATGAAAAAGAATCTGTCTGCTATGGCTACAATTGCCATTGGAGCAGCATGCCTGAGTGCATGTTCTCCTTCTCTGGAACCAACAGGTGATGCTGTGTTCTCTGATTTCAGTTATTCGGGAAACGATGTTGTATGGAATGTTGATATTGATTCGGCTTCCCAGTTTATGAATCCTATATTGGGAGGATTCTATCCAGATCCAAGTGTATGTCGTAAAGGAGATGATTACTATTTAGTGAATTCGTCTTTTTCTTATTTTCCTGGTGTTCCTATTTTCCATAGTAAGGATCTTGTAAACTGGACTCCGCTTGGACATGTACTTAACCGTACTTCGCAGCTAAAACTTGATGGAATACGTTTGAGTGGTGGAATATATGCTCCTGCCATACAATATAATCCGCATAATGATATGTTTTATATGATTACTACATGCGTGGATGGTATAGGGAACTTTCTTGTCAAGACTGACGACCCTATGAAAGGAGAGTGGAGTGATCCTATTCTTTTGCCCCAGGTGGGCGGTATAGACCCTTCATTATTTTTTGATGATAACGGTAAAGGATATATTGTGAATAATGATGCTCCAGCAGCTGAACCGCAATGGAACGGTCATAGAGCTATATGGTTACACGAATTCGATGTAGCAACTGATAAAGTTGTTGGTAAGCCAAAGCTGGTTATTGATGGTGGTGTAGACAAGAATAAGAAACCTGTTTGGATAGAAGGTCCACATCTGTATAAAGTAAATGGTATGTATTATCTTATGGCTGCCGAGGGTGGAACAGGTGTAAATCATTCTGAGGTTGTATTCTCATCCAGGAATGTCAATGGTCCTTATAAGCCATGCAAGATAAATCCTATCCTTACTCAGCGTGATTTGCCTGAAGATAGAGTCAATCCGATAACAAGTGCCGGACATGCAGACCTGATAGATACTCCAGAAGGAAAATGGTGGGCTGTTTTTCTAGCATGCCGTCCTTATGAGGGTGATTTTTATAATACAGGTAGGGAGACTTTTATGCTTCCTGTAGAATGGAAAGATAATCAACCGGTCATACTTGCAGCAGGTGAAACAATTCCGTATGTAGTCAATAAACCAGGATTGGGTGAAAGAGAAAATCATTTGAATGGAAATTTCTCTGAGGTGATAGATAGTTTTACTGATGAGCTTGATTACCGATGGAACTTTATCAGAAATCCTCATGAAAAATGGTGGAAGGCTAATGATGGAAAACTTGCGATTACTCCACAGTCTGTTTCCATCCGTGATGTGGCAAATCCTTCGTTTGTTGGAAGAAGACAGCAGCATTTGAATTTTACTTCAAGTGTAAACATGTCGTATGTGCCGGGTAAAGAGGCTGATATGGCAGGAATAGTTTGTTATCAGAATGAGAGTCATTATTTTTTGTTGGGTAGAACCATACGTGAAGGTAAGCAGGTTATAGTTCTTGAATCTTCTAAAGGAGAAGCTGAAGAACTTGCTATCGTTCCTTGTGATGCAAAAGATATTGCTTTAAGGATTGTTGGTGATGGTGGAAAATATAGTTTCTATTATTCAGATGATAACCTTGAGACTTGGAATATGGTTTATGAAAATGCTGATGCTACACTTTTAAGTACAAATGTTGGTGGTGGATTCACTGGAGTTATGATAGGAATGTATGCTTCCAGCAATCATTGAAAGGCATATAGAAACAAAAAAAGGATACATTAAAAAATGTATCCTTTTTTGCTCTTCAGGTTGGACTTGAACCAACGACCCTCTGATTAACAGTCAGATGCTCTAACCGACTGAGCTACTGAAGAAGGTTGTTTTCTCGATTGCGGTGCAAAGATACTATGTTGTTTTGAATTGTGCAATACTTTTGGTGAAAAAAATAATAAAATTTTTCCCATCTTTATTTTTAATAGTCTGTTTGTTGCATTATTCTTAATCATATATCGCTTATCTTGACGAAATTAAGTTAAATATTAGATGCTTTCTGTCATTCTAAGCAGAATATTGTTTTTCTTTGCATAAGATATTATATATGTAAGTAAATCAAACAATATGAATACTAAAAAAATTATTATTGTCGTGTTGACTTTCGTTATAGGAGTAGCACTATTGAGTTTTAAAGGGGATGACAGGAATTTTAAGATAGCTAAGAATCTTGATTTGTTTAATTCAATATTCAAGGAACTTGATTTGTTTTACGTTGATACCATTGATGCTGAAAAGATGATACAGAATGGTATAAATGGAATGTTGGCTCTTACTGACCCATATACTGAATATTATCCTGAGGAGGAAGTTGGAAGCTTGAAAGAAATGATTACAGGTAAGTATGGCGGTATTGGGGCTGCCATAAGGTATTATGAAGCCAATAATCGTATTGTGGTTGTCGAACCTACTGAGGGTATGCCGGCTGCTGAAGTCGGGGTCAAGGCTGGCGATATAATTCTAGAAGTGGGAGGTAAAGAAATGCTTAGAGGAGATATGAAGCCACAGGAATTCTCGTCTAAGGTTAGCAATGCATTAAGAGGAGAGCCTGGCACATCATTTGTCTTGAAAGTGCTTCGTCCTATGCCAAAGGACAGTGTAGAGATGGAATTCAAGATAACAAGACGAAATATTCGTACCAATCCTGTTCCATATTACGGACTGGTACGTGACACTATAGGATATATTGCTTTGCAAAGTTTTACCGACAACTGTGCCAAGGACTTTAAGAAGGCTTTTATCGAACTCAAACAGAAAGGCGCAAAATCGTTAGTCATCGATTTGAGAGATAATGGCGGAGGTTCTTTGGCTGAAGCTGTTGATATAGTAGGTTTATTTGTTCCTAAAGGCCAGCAGGTGGTTTATACTAAAGGGAAACTTAAACAAGCCGATAATTCATTTAAAACTAAATATGAACCGGTTGATACGGAAATTCCACTAGTGGTTCTCGTAAATGGCGCTTCTGCATCTGCTTCGGAAATACTTAGTGGTTCGCTTCAGGATCTTGACCGTGCAGTGATAGTTGGAAGTCGTACCTACGGTAAGGGTTTGGTGCAGACCACACGTCCTTTGCCATACAATGGAACATTGAAAGTCACAACATCCAAATATTATATTCCAAGTGGAAGATGTATACAGGCTATAGATTATTCAAAGAAAAATGCAGATGGATCAGTAGCAAGAACTCCTGACAGTCTTACCAATGTTTTCCATACTGCCATAGGTAGAGAAGTACGCGATGGAGGAGGTATTCGTCCGGACATTGAAGTTAAGAGTGCTAAATTCCCAAATATTATTTTTTATTTGATGAATGAGGATATAATATTTGATTATGCCACTCAGTATTGTTGGACACACAAGGCACCAGAATCTGTAGAAGCATTTAAATTGACAGACGAGGATTATTCTGCTTTTATGTCCTTGGTTAAGTCTCGTAACTTTACGTATGACAGACAAAGTGAGAAAATGCTTAAGTCATTAAAAGAAATGGCAGAATTTGAAGGCTACATGGATGGAGCAAAAGAAGAGTTTGTTGCTTTGGAGAAGAAACTGAATCATAATCTGGATCGTGATTTGAAGACCTTTGAGAAACAAATACGCGAATATCTGTCTCAGGAAGTTATAACCAGATATTTCTACCAAAGAGGTGCAGCGATGGAACGTTTGAAGGATGATGAATATTTGGAAGAGGCAGTAAAGGTGTTGCAGAATATGGCTGATTATAGTAAAATATTATCTGTTCCAGAAGGCAAATAAGTAAGATTGAGTAAATTCAATATTGAATAAATTTTATATGGGTATAAAAAATGTAGTGTACTAAATAAGTTGACACAAATTATTTAGTAACATGCGTGAATATAAAAAGTATTCAAAAGAAGAATGT